>NZ_CP109162.1:7061519-7384594 GCF_035920445.1 Nocardia sp. NBC_01730
GATGGTGGTGGCGGATATCGCGGCCGAATACCAGCGGCCGGTCGGGGAGCTGGAGAGTGGTGAGCTGGCAGGGACTTTGGTCAGCGACATCGAATCCGCGCTGGGCGAGCAGCGCTCGCAGGAGCTGACCGATGTCGCCGAGGCCGCGGCCCGGTTGGAGGCGTGGGGTGCGCGGCTGGACGAGCAGGAGACAGGCCAGGGCGACGGTATCGCGGTGGTGGTGTTCGACCCGACCGTGCGAGGAACCGGCGCGCACGGGGATCTCGGACACGCCTTCTGGCTGGTGCGCCGGAACGGGAACGTGCGGATCGAACGCCGGGATCCGGGCATGGGGGTCGTCCAGCCCGATTTCACGCCACCACGAGAGTCCGCCGGTCAGCAGGTCACGGCACTGTTCCTGGATAACCAGGGCAACCCGGTGGACCCGCACGACGTGGCCGGTCCGGGCGAGACAGTCCGGTTGCGCGGCAGCGACTTCCGAGTCGGACGAGGCAGTTCCGAGCCGAACGATCAATCCGCGGCGAACGAGAATGAACTCGCCAAGGAGGAATCGTCCCCCATACCATCGGCCGCGCGGAATGATGCTCCCGTACCGGAATCGGAAGTGATCGAGGCGCACATCGCCGCGGCCGGTTGGGCGGCACCCCAGTCCCAGCCCGTACATGTGGGTGCGAACGACAGCGACGCTTATGCAGTCTGGCTGCAAGAACTGAGCGATCGGGGGGTGGATACCGAACAGACGATGTCCGACCTGGCGACGATCTGGGAATTCCTACGACATGATCCGAAATGGGAATTCGATACTGAACGCAACTACGGTGCCATCATCGTGTGCGGCAGCCCGGACGACGGTGGGTCGGCGGTTGTCGCGAACTTCGTTCGCGAGCATGGTCTCAGTGGAATCCCTATTGTGTTCTCCGGTTGGCACGGTGAGGCCGCCAAGTTCAGATCAGCTGCGGAGAAACTCGGCCTGAAATCCAACGAAATCATCGAGGAACCGGACGCCGAGAATACCAGGGGAAATGCGGCGTTCTCCATAGCTCAGCTGCGAAAGCACGGTCATGATGTCGAATCCATCTCCATCGTCGCCGTCTGTGCGCCGCAACACGCGCGCCGCGTGGTGGCGACGTTTGCGAAGAAGTGTCCAGACGTCGAGCACGTATCCGTCGTCACGGCCCCGGTTTCGGTGGATAACTACATCTTCTACGGACTGCGATCCGATTCCCATGAGGATCTGATTCCAGACCACGTCGTGGTCGAGATCCTGCGTGAAGTAAAGGGTCTGCGGGACTCTCCCCGCAAGGGGCACATCGTCGAACAAGAGATCCCGCGCCACGTGCTCGCGGCGTATCACAACGTGACCGGGACGTTCCTCCGGCAGTATGTCGAACGACTTATCGCGCAGGGTTATCCGGACCAGGCGGTCGCCCTGCTGCACGAACGGTTCGGGGACAAGATATTTCGGTGGGTGCGCGATAGTGTCCGTCAACCTCGGCTCGCGCGGGAGATCACCGACGAGGCGTTCGAGGGTGCGGTCGATCGCTTCGCCGAGATCGGTGAACTTGCCGAGGTCGGTGAAAGGGGCATCGAAGAGTGGGTACGCGTCAACGCCCGAAACCTCATGGCCGAGCACGAGCACAACGGCCAGGCCGATACCGCCGCCCAGGCAGGAGAGCAGCCCGAACCGGACCCCGCCGCCGCCGGACATCAGGCTGCACTCGGCGGCGGTGACCGGGAGGACCAGGTCGCCGAAGCGCCCGCACGTCGCGAAGGCGAGAATCCGACCGATGTTCTCAGTCCCGACAAGGAGATAACCGCCGAAGAACTTACGGACCTCGAGGTCGAAGTACTCGATCTGGGCGGTGGAGCGCTTATCCATGGCCTGCTCGCTCCGGGCATGGTCGGCGCCGAACTTCTCGGGGAAGAGCAGGTGCGCGCACTGGGGGGTGCCGATCCGGAGTTGGCGTGTGCTCGTGACGCACTGGGCCGGGCGGGTTTCCCCCAGCCCACGCACAGGCCGAGGAACGAAGATGGCTTTGACGGGCCACTGCCGATTCCGGACGGCGCAATAGTCGCCACTACCCGAGTCATCGATTCCGATAGGCAGACCTTTGCGAACGCGCGGATCTACCAAGCGGTAGTGGTCGGTTCCGTCGAGCAGTACACAGCGATCGGTGTCGGGAGCGCGCTTCACGAGCGCCATCCCGCACCGCGTTGGGACGACTCGGAATACTTCGGCCTCCATTACGCCCATGGGGTCCATCCCGACGAATGGGCCTGGATGCGCGACGTCGGAGACCATGCCCTGGCTTGCGAGGGGGTGGACTTGCCATCTTTGTTGCAGGCCGCCAAGCGCAGCGTCGGCCGGGCTTTGGGCGCGTTCTTCGCCGACGATATTCCGCTGCACCAGATCAACGTCGGGATCGACCTCGCTACCGGCGCTTTCACGGCTCACCTGCCGACCGACGGCATGGACGTGCTCGGCTCCCCGGTGACGGTCCGGGGCCGAGTGGCTGCTCATGAGCACATCGTGGTCGCAGTGGCGTGGATACCGCGGCAGGACGGCACAGACCCGGCCGAGACCGAAGACGATCCGACCGACGGAGCGCCACCGTCGGATGATCGGAGCGATCGGCGTCCGGACAGCCATGTCGCTGCTCCCGAAAATGGCTCGACCAGCCGTCGGTCCCCGACCACGGCCCGCTCGGCTGATGAACCAGCGGTGTCGGGGGAGGCGCCGAAACAAGCCTTGGCGCCGTCGCCAGGTGTGGTTGGCGCTGCGGCGTTCGCAGCATCGGAAGGCATGTTGGAGTCGCAGCCGCTCGTCGGAACCGTGGTGAAGGCGGTCGACGCGCAGATCGTCGCGCCGGTTCCGGTCGATATCAACGATAAGCTCGATGGTATTGCGGCAGAACTCGGCAAAGATCCGGTGCAATTCCGCGATGAACTCACCACACACTTGAAAGAGCTATTGGCAGAGAAGGCTGTTGCGACGCGGGTTCGCCCCGAAACATTGATGGCAATTGTTCGCGACGGACGCTTCAAGACGAAGTTCGAAACCAACGAATCCGCCGGCGGGGTCAGTATGGCCGGCCGGGCCCGACAAGAGCACATATGGTTCGGTTATGATCCGACAACCCACCCCCCCGAAATGCGTCCCGTCTACGGATACGTGCTACTGGATGGGGAACATCCGGCGGCGACCGGGCCGGACGGTATCGGATGGTGGACGAGACTCGTGGAAGACGCCTGGAAGCAGGCGATCGGTGACAGCGACATGCTCGGCTCCTATGGAGAGATACAGGTGGTCTTCAAGCAGGAAGTTCTGCAACGGACCACGTTCACCATCGGGGACAGCTTCAACATCCGCCATTCGACCTTCCCTTCGCGCATTCTGGACCCGCAGCCCGAATCCTTCGGCGCGTTCCCGGATTCAAATGCGTGGGACACTTCGGCTGTAGCCGGCGAATTCAAGGTTCCCGATACGGTGTGGGATCATCCACTCCGAACGATGGACAGGCAGTACCGGATGCCTTCGTTCACCGGACGGGAATACGCAGAGGCCCAGATCCACGGCGGAGTGACGATAGCCGATATCGACCATGTCCTGTTCCCCACGGAACCGCCCACCGAACTGCGTCGAGCGCTCGATGACGCCGGCATTCCGTGGAAGGTGCTCAACAACGAAACCATCGCGCAAAACGGCACTCGGGAAGAGCGGGCCATAGCCCGGCAACGGATAGCCGAGCAAATTCGTTGGCTCGACAACCGACTCGCAAACCACATGCGCAGAACCGGTGCGGGACCCGGAGATCCGGCAGTGGATGCGGTCTACCGACAACGAGAGATCCTCGATCAGGACCTCAAAAGGCTCAACCGCCCGCCACTCCCGGTGGTGCCGGAACCTGATGTCCGGGCCGCTGCCGGCCGCATCATGTCATCCGAGCGCGGCGCCGTCCCTTCGGAAGAAGATTCCGAGCGGTCACGGGAACCGGCCGAGGATTTCCCGGTCGGCCAGGCCCCACCAGCTTCGCAGCGCACTGCTGGCAAGCCCCGCGCCGCAGGTGGCATGTCGCCGAGGCCGGAGACCGCGGTGGACCCAGCATTCACCCCTGTGCCTCGGGACCGGCCACAACCACGCCGCACACCACCAGACGGGGAGCCCAGCCCTAGCCCAGCCGAGCGGCCGCAACTGGCGCAGGCACACGAACGGGGCATGACCGGTCCCGAATCAATGCGGGGATCGGCCGCACAGGCTCAGGCGCAAGGCGCGCCGAAGACATCATCGGGCGCCGAGCGGAACACGAGAACCACGGCGCCCACCGGTAACCGCGACGCGCCTGCCGGACCCATCGAGTTCCATCACGCGCTCTGCGCCATTCTGGCGGCAAACGCCGCAGAACATGGCCCGGAGCACGTGCTGGCCGACGCCATCCCATCGCAGATGCTTGCCGCAGTCCGCAAGCTGACTGACAAACAGTATGGAGTTTTGCGGCTCCTGCAGACGGGACAATCGGTCGCCCAGGTAGCACACGAGCTGGGCATCAGCTGGGGTGAGGTCACGAGTGCGGCACAACAGGCCGCCACCATCGTGATCGAGTCGCTCGACGGTGCTCGACGCAGTCGGCTCGGTGCGCTGATGATCGCGTTGGCCGGGGCGAGGTCGCGGCAAGTGCAGAAGGTTTTCATGCGGCTCGATCCGCAATCGCGGCGGGTCGTCGACGGCTTGTGCCGGTGGGGGAAGTCGCCCGCCGATCTGGCGGCGGAACTGCGGCTGGACAGGTCCGGGATCGAGCTCATCGCACAAGCTGCCGTCCGATGGATCGCCGTATCTTTCGCAGATGGCGCGAGTGCTGAACCTGTCCTGTCGGTCCCGGCCCGTTCCGCAGGCGCGGCACAGCAGCTCACCGAGGATCAGCGAAAGGTTTCTGCGTTCTCCCCCGTCGATGAGGCGACCGATTTGCTGGGCAAGGTCTTGCGCCGACTGGACGAGCTGTTGCCCACTCATCCCGCCCGTCTGTCCGACGGCACTGTCGAAAACGAGCGCGACCAGTCATCTTCTGGACGACCACCCGAGTCGCCGCACTCCGCTCCGACGGTGGCGGCCCCGGATCAACGTCCGCTGTCCAATCGGGAAGTCGAGGTGCTCGGACTCGCACTGCAGGGCCTGTCGAATGACGAGATCGGTGCCCGTCTGTTCGTGGAGCCGAGGACGGTGAAAAACCACCAGGTTCGCGCGGCGGAGAAACTAGCCACCCACGGCTTGATCGCGACGGTGATGAAGGCGCGAAGCCAGGGGCTCCTGGATGGTTACGGGCAGGCGCCGTCGAGTCACGTCAGGCTGTCCAGCGGTGAGCTGGAGCTACTCGGTTTGATGGCGGAGGGTCTGTCGCAGAGCGCCATTGCAGCAAGGCTGGGGCTGAGGTCGCGAACAACCGTGCGGGATCGCGAGGCTCGCATCGGCGACAAACTCGGGGTGCAGGGTCAAATACCGGTGCTGATGGCGGCGCTGCGCCGGGGACTCCTCGACAACAATCCCGCGCCATCCGCAGGATCTCATCCGTACCCAGCGAACACCGAGGAAGGATCCTGGAACGAGACATCCGAACCGATCGAACCCCCCACCCCGACCGCGAACCACCCCGGAGCGCCAGCTCATCAGGGTTCCGATGTCGACGGCGAAAATGGTTCGGCAGCACGCAGTCCCGACACGAACTGGGCCGCCGCGCGTCCCGACGATGACCCAGGCCGCCCTGGCAGCGCTGCCCGCCCCGCCGGTGGGGAGGGTGCACCCGACCTACCCGCCCGGCCACATAACGCCGACCAGGACGCCAGGGACATTATCCAGGCGTTCGAGGATAGGCATCCGGATATAACGGTTTCCATCGCGGAAGGTGTTGATCCGATAGGCGTACGGGTATTCATCCGATCGATCCATGATCTGCTCGTGAAATATCCGGCAGTATTTATTCGAGAAATAGGAATTGCCGACCGCGAGAACATGCCGTTCCGTGGAACAATAGATTCAGAGGGTTCGCGCATCGCGAGTTTGATTATATTGGCGATCGACCGCGTCAACGACTCGTCGCCCGACGATATTCGCTATTCGACTGCCTTCGCATTCGCTGAGGCGATGATCCATGCCGGTCGGTGGCGTGCCGAGGCGCACGCAATGGACGCGTTACGGGAAGCCTTCCGGTATCCCGTGACATGGAAATTTCCACAATGGCTGAAATCGCACAGAACTCCGCACCCGATCGACGAGCAGAAGTTCACTGAATGGCTGCAACGGCAGTTCCCGGGTGAGCGCTACTTTGCCGACAAACGACACCTGCAAATTCGCACTGCTCTGATCGGTTCGTTCACGGCCGTCGAGGATGGTCGGCCGCGGAAGAGCGCAGGAATGCAGGTCTTGCACAAACTGATGGTCGACCGGGCCGAGGAATGGCGCGGCGACTCCGGCCGGGGTCCCGCCATCGATCCGGAGTCGGCATCGGTTCGCGCCAGAAGAAAAATGGCACAGGACCTGGAACGCGAATACGATTATCTTGTCGAGGCTGTCGGGCTGGACATGCAGGATGTCACTCTCGACACCGCCGAAAGATTCTGTGCGAACGTGCGCAATATGCTCACCGAACGTCCCGAATTACTGGTTGGACGCTCAACGGAAGACCGGCTCATAGTCGGAATAATCGATCCCGTCGACATGGGGACCGAATATGCAATGGCTTGGGCGCCTACGCCTGTCGAGAATGGTTCGCGCCGCCTGGCGAAGTTTGTGTTGAACGAGCGGTACGCCATCAATCCGGCGATGCTGGAGTTGATAATTCGCGACTCGGTGAAGATCGGGTATTCGGTCGGGAACGGCGGTCATCCGATCGATGTTCTCCTGACCCATGAACGCGGCCACGCTTTTCATATGCTCAGCGGTCTCATGGATAGTCCGGAAATCGACTTCGCCGAGTTGATGCGTGCGATAGTCGTCCTGTTCGTCCGGAACAACCGGCCGACCGAATTGGATGAGATCGTGGGCTGGCTGAGCAGAGAACTGACCGGCTACAGCTTCGGCAACGACGGTAAACTCAATCTCCGAGAGGCCTATGCCGAGGCGTACGCCGCGATCAGGTCATTGGGCCATACTGCCACCGACGCCCAAAAATTGGCCTACTCGCGGATGGCGGAAGCGATACTCGCACGAGCCGAAGCACGAGACACGACCAGCTCGGCATCACCTGACCACACACCCGAGCCACCCACATCGGCACCGCGGCGACAACAGCCTCCGCCACCGCACACGGACCCGAGTTCGGATCTCGCCACGGAGTCCCCGGACAACCATCGCGATACCAACCCCATGATGGAGCCACCCGACGAGACACCGCGGTACCCCATCGCGGGAACCACGTCGACCGGTGGTAGCGGCCACATGCCACCACCGCGGTTCCGGCAGTTGCTCGAACAGGATGTCGCGCAGGGCCACCCGGAGCGGGCACTCGAACGGGTCCGTGCACGGTTCGGCGACAAGGTATTCCAGATGGCGGTTCCGGTGGTTGGGCACCATTTGGCATCGGAGATCACCGACGAAGTGTGCGAGAGCGCGGTCGCTCGTCGTACCGAGATAGGCGATCAGGCCGTCGAGGAATGGGTCGATGCCATTGCCCAGGGCCACCTCACGCAGCTTCGCGTGCATGCCGAGTTCTGGGGCCGGGCCCTGGGTTTCTTGCTTCGCGGTGTGGATCTCGAGGAGTCCGATCCGCTGTTCCAGGCGTTGACGAGCGCAAGCCCGGTGGATGTGCGGCGGGCGCTCGCTACTCTCACCGCCAACCGCGCGCGACCTGTCATCCGTCGGTTCTGGTCGAACGACACCAGCGCGCGACGTATGAAGTACAGGGGGCCCCGCGAGCCGCACCGCGCGTCCGCCGCCGTGTGGGATTCGGTCCGCGAGCTCACCATCGCGATTGCCGCCGAACGTGGTATAACCGCGCAGATCCCGATCTCGCCGAGACCGCCTGCGGCACAGACCGATCACAACACCGAAGTGCGCCCTTCGCCCGCGGCGGGCAAGACGGACATCAATGCCACCGCCGCATCCGAGACCACCGGCGACAACTCTGCCAACCGACCGGCCGCGGTCGTAGCTTCCACGACGAATGAACCGCAGGCCGTGTCTCGAGCGCAACCGGCTGACACGGCGACTTTCCGCGAGCGCTGGGAGCGAGACGTCTTCCGGCATGTCCTGATCCGGCTCGGCGTGCCTGTCGCGCCAGGCGATTCGCGAGCGGAGCCGATTGCGCTGCTCGCCCGTGCGGTCACCAGGGAAGTGTTCATGGACGTCGAGTCGTCGCACCGGCCTGGTGCCGACGACGCGAACGTCGGCGACTGGTTGCGCCGTGCCGCGCAGGACAAGCTCGCGGACATACTCATCGAGCGACAGCGCGCCGGCGCCCTCCGGGTGCTGGCGGGACAGTTCACGGAATCGGATCCGGCGTACTGCGCGGTCGCGGAATCGAGCCGAGCGGACTTCGAGGCGGGCATCGCGAATCTGACTCCAGCGCAGCAGCGGTGGTTGTGGATGCGGTTCGGGCTCGGGTACGACCAAGCTGTGGCTGCGTCGTCCGATCGACGTTTTACAGACATCGGTCCGGAAGCGCTCGCGGAGTTGACACCCCGCGCCGTGCACAGTTTGGCGCAGTCGATTGCGACCATCGTCGGTGGTATCCCCGAACAGGCAACACAAGTCGACGTGGCCACGACCCAACCGCCGCCCGCAACCGCCGAGCAGGTACGCGCGTTGCGTCTGGAGTTGGCCCGTGCGCTGGATATCGATGACCCGCAGGGTGTGACCCGCCAGCGAGTATCAGAACTCCGGCGCCGATTGGATGCGGCGGCAGATACGCCGGCGACTGTTCGACTGATCGAAGTGGCCGACCGTTTCCTGGAATTCAGTGAATCGGATTTGGCCCGGCAAGCCGTATATGCCGACGTGGCAGTGCTTGCCGACGTCTCTTCGTCGATGGTCTGGATGGTGTTCAGCGGGCGTGAGCCGGTATACACGGAAGGGGAACAGCGTGTACTCGCTGCCGCGCAGATCCTGGGGCTCGAGATCCCGGAGGTGCTCGCGAAAGCTATCGATCCGGATTTCATCGCCAATCGGTTCACACCTGGGCGACTGGTCGACGGCCGGATCGTTTCGGGAACGTTCAAACCGCAACCCAGCCATGCCGACGTGGCTCGAGCAGCAGGCACGAGCCGCTACGCAGTCAAACAAGTACTCAAGGCGCCGATTCCCCCGGACACCGAGGTGGGGCGCCGGGTCCTCGCCGCGGTCGATCGACTCGGCTACTGGTATCCCAGATCTCGCGCAACGACCCAACCGCCCGCAACCCTCGAGCAGGTACGCGCGTTGCGTCTGGAGTTGGCCCGTGCGCTGGAGGTCGATGACCCACAGGATGTGACTCACCAGCGAGTATCAGAACTCCGGGATCGATTGGATGCGGCGGCAGATACGCTGGCGGCTGTTCGATTGATCGAAGTGGCCGACCGTTTCCTGGAATTCAGTGAATCGGAGTTGGCCCGGCAAGCCGCATATGCCGACGTGGCAGTGTTTGTCGGCGTCTCCCCGTCGATGGTCTGGATGGTGTTCAGCAGGCGTGAGCCGGTATACACGGAAAAGGAACAGCGTGTACTCGCCGCCGCCCAAATCCTGGGGCTCGAGATCCCGGAGGCACTCGCGAAAGCTATCGATCCGGAATTCATCGCCCACCGGTTCACACCCGGTCGACTGGTCGACGGCCGGATCGTTTCGGGAACGTTCAAACCGCAACCCAGCCATGCCGACGTGGCTCGAGCAGCAGGCACGAGCCGCCGCACAGTCACACAAGTGCTCAAGGCGCCGATCCCCCCGGACACCGAGGTGGGGCGCCGGGTCCTCGCCGCGGTCGATCGACTCGGCTACTGGTATCCCAGATCTCGCGCAACGACCCAACCGCCCGCAACCCTCGAGCAGGTACGCGCGTTGCGTCTGGAGTTGGCCCGTGCGCTGGAGGTCGATGACCCACAGGATGTGACTCACCAGCGAGTATCAGAACTCCGGGATCGATTGGATGCGGCGACAGATACGCCGGCGGCTGTTCGATTGATCGAAGTGGCCGACCGTTTCCTGGAATTCAGTGAATCGGATTTGGCCCGGCAAGCCGCATATGCCGACGTGGCATTACTTGCCGGCTTCTCCCGGCAGATGGTCTGGAAGATGTTCAGCAGGCGTGAGCCGGTATACACGGAAAAGGAACAGCGTGTACTCGCCGCCGCCCAAATCCTGGGGCTCGAGATCCCGGAGGCACTCGCGAAAGCTATCGATCCGGAATTCATCGCCCACCGGTTCACACCCGGTCGACTGGTCGACGGCCAGTTCGTTTCGGGAACGTTCAAACCGCAACCCAGCTATGCCGAAGTAGCTCGAGCAGCAGGCACGAGCCCCAGCACAATCACACAAGTGCTCAAGGCGCCGATCCCCCCGGACACCGAGGTGGGGCGCCGGGTCCTCGCCGCGGTCGATCGACTCGGCCTCTGGTATTCCCGATCTCGCGCAACGGTCCAGTCGCCTCCAACGGCCCAGTCGCCTGCAAGCACCCAACCGCCTGCAACGGTCCAGTCGCCTGCAAGTACCCAACCGCCTGCAACGGTCCAGTCGCCTGCAAGTACCCAACCGCCTGCAACGGCCCGACCACCCGCAACCACCCGACCACGCACAACTGTCGAGCAGGTATGCGCGTTGCGTCTGGAGTTGGCCCGTGCGTTGGATGTCGATGACCCACAGGGTGTGACTCACCAGCGAGTATCAGAACTCCGGGATCGATTGGATGCGGCGACAGACACGCCGGCGACCGTTCGCCTGATCGAAGTGGCCGACCGTTTCCTGGAATTCAGTGAATCGGAGTTGGCCCGGCAAGCCACATATGCCGACGTGGCATTACTTGCCGACGTCTCCGGGCAGACGGTCTCGAGGGTGTTCAGCAGGCGTGAGCCGGTATACACGGAAAAGGAACAGCGCGTACTCGCCGCCGCCCAGATCCTGGGGCTCGAGATCCCGGAGGCGCTCGCGAGAGTCATTGATCCGGATTTCATCGCCAATCGATTCACACCTGGGCGACTGGTCGACGGCCAGTTCGTTTCGGGAACGTTCATGCCACAACCCGGCCTGGCCGCAGTGGTTCGAGCGGCCAACGAGAGTACGACCTACGACGAGGTCAGTGGGGCACTCAGTGGCCCCACGCAATCCGAACTGGCTCCAGCAGGCAGTGAACGCCTGAGCTATGACGAGGTCAGTGGAGCACCAGGGGAGCCCATACCAGCCGAACTGGCGCGAGCGACCCGTGTGCAAGTGACCATCGATGTGGTCAATGCAGTAATTCGGGAAGAAATCGCGGCGGACAGTGCATTGGGACTTCGGGTGCTCGCCGCGATCGATCACGTCGGTTACTGGTTCACCGAACCACGCGGAACGGTCGAGCAGAACGCCGTCGACGACGAGGTCGTGCCCACTGAGTCCGATATCGCGCACCGTGGTGTGCCACCGGAACAGCTGCAGAACGCCGTCGACGACGAGGTCGTGCCCACCGAGTCCGATATCGCGCACCGCGGCGTGCCACCGGAACAGCTACGGAATCTCTTTGCCGATCCAGTATTCGCGCGGGCACTGTCCACCATCGAGAAACTCGTCGAACACGGCGTCCTCGAACTCGACGCCGAGGAACAGCAACAACTGGCACACGACATCACCGACGAAACGTTCCTCGTCCTGGACGCCCGTACGTCCCCCATCACCGATGCCGGGCAAACAGTGGCCACGGTCGCGGGAAACCTGACCCACGACCACGTCGAATCCGCCCGGCTCAGGCGAAGGATCTGGTCGAGCTTGCCGGACGCGGTGCGCACCGGAGAACACGGCCGGGCACTCGCTCAGGCCAACCGACACGAACTACGGGAACGCCTCGACGCCCTCGAAGAAGCCAACCCCACCCAATACCGATGCCTCACGCTCCGGCACGTACGGGAACTGTCGGTGGAGCAGACGGCCGAGGTGATGAACTACGGCAGCGAAACAGTCGAATCCATGGCGTACTACGCCGCGCACACCATCGCCGGAGTCCCCGCCGCCGAGGTGAACGAATTCGAGGAAGAGCTGGAGTGGGTGCCGCCGCCCGCACCGCTACAACCACCGCCGCCCGGGGTAGTGCCGAAGGTCGAGGCTGCTGTCCAAGTGGCTCTGGACGCCGCCGCCAACGGGGACACGGTCAAACTCGAACGGCTGCGATATGCCATCGGACAGATAGAAAACCCCGACCATGTGCGGTACCTCGTTCTCCGCTTTCTAGAGGGTTTGCCGGTTGCTGACGCGCGCGCCGCGGTCCGGGGCAATCGAACCGCCGCCAGTGCCCAGTCGGTGGGGTTCCGCGGCATGCGCGCATTGGCCGAGACTCTTCCCCTGACGTCGGCAGAACTGCTGGAGATACTCGAGACCACGCAGCCGAGCGCCGAATCGGTAGCGGATGCCGACCCGGCTGGTCGGCATGACGCGCTTACTCAGCGAGTGCGCGGTGCGATCCTGTCTGGTCACCTGGCCGCAGGCCGGTTGCTTCCCGAGACTCAGGAACTCGCGGACCATCTGGGAACGTCGTCGGCCCCCTCTATAGGCGAGGTCTATCAGCAGCTGATCGCTGAGGGCTACCTCGTCATCCACCCCGGGGTGGGCACCGCGGTAGCAAGTCGAGACCAAGACCAACCAGGCCGTCCCGAACCCGAGGCGCCTCGGGTGTCGACTATGGGCCGAGTCGATCCGCTGGTCGACGCACGGGAGGTGCTGGCGGGTTTGATCGCGGGACTCGGCGCCGAAGAGCAGAAGTTCCTCCGGCTGTGGTTTCTGACGGATCCGCCCCTGTCGGATTCCGCACTGGCGGCGAATCTGAACATCGATGAGAAGGAAATCGAAGTTCGGCTGTGGAAGATCAGCAGAGCAATGCGGTGGTCGGATGTCGTCGAGTGCCAACGACGATTCACCGCGTTGCACTCAGAATTGGTGGAGCGCGGCCTCGCTGATTGGCACGACCATGCTGTGGAGCTTCTGCACCGGATTGCTCTGGACGCCGCAATAGTCACCTACTCCAACGGATATGGTTTGGATGTCGCCGCGGATACCGACCTCATCCAAGGAGTCTCCGCTCTCGTGACCGGTGCAGGCATACTGCGTATCACGCTGCGGGCAACCGAGCGCACTCCCCGTGGGTCGGTGATATTCGGTCACATGATGGATGCCATCGGTGACCAGGCCCACACCATTCAAGGGCAGTGGGCGACCCGTCCTGGATTCACGGACAATCTCGACGCCTTCAATGCCGGAATTCGGAATGGACTCTCACCGACAGAAGCGGCGTTGAACACGTTTACCGGAAAGATGGCCGCTCGTTACGGGTATACCGAGGTAACGTTCACGAGACTGGACGTTCGCGATGGCGACCAAACCCTGGTCGGTCGACCTGCTGAATATACCCGCGTAAAGGTGCTCTTCTCCAAGCCCGCGCCGAGACATCCCGATCAGACGGATGCCGGGGACATGCGCTCCCATGGCGCGATGCCGCCGGGCCGAGCCGCCGCGGTAGCACAGGAAGGCGCGGACCAGCACAGCGCCGAGCAGGATCCGGAATCCGATCCCTCTGCGCCGCCATCGGCACACCAGCCGACGCCCGTACCCAGTTCCGACTTCCGGGACGTCGAGAGGGATGCCGCCAAGCCGTCCCCGCCCGCAGCTGTGATCGGGGCGGTCGATCACCGGCATGGGCCGATGGGCGATGTGGCAGGCGTCGCGGTCGCCTCGGCCGCACTCGGCTATGTCACCAGCCGAAAGGGCGAGCCGGGCTCGGCCGGTGACGGTTCGGCCGAGCCGGCGATCACCCCCGAACCCGGAAGATCGGATGTGGTGGGGCATCTGCGGGGTGATGGTCCGAAGAATTGTTTTCCGGAGGCAGCGGGTGATGTGTTCGCTGCGATGGGTGGTGTGGTTCCGGCGGATCTGGCGGCTTTCGAGACCGGTTTGCGTGGTGTGCCGAAGCGGTTGGCGCCAGGGTTGATCGGTGCCTATTGGCATGACGGTGGCTTCGGGTCGATGGCGGGGGTTCGGGATTTTGTTGTGGCGGAGCATGAGGCGGGGCGTCCGGCTGCGGTGCTGGCGGTGTTGGAGTTCGAGGGGGTGGGGGCGCATGCGGTGGGTGTGAAGGTGGTCGACGGTGTGGTGGTGGTGCATGAGTTCGGTCGGGATGTTCCGTTCGAGGAGTGGATGCGGGACGCGCCGAGTGGGGTGGTGGGGGTGGAGGGTTTCGTGTTGCGGGAGGGGGGTGTCGCGGATCGCGAGTTGCCTCCCGGGCGGGAGCCGGAGCCTGCGCCTGCCGAGGGCGACGAGGTGTACATCGGGGTCCGACCCGACTGCGAACCCGGCTCGACAAGCGATGACGACCCCGGCGATTCGAAGCTCGCCGCCGACGATAACGCAGTCGCCCGCGAAAAACCGACCTCAGGACAGGCGCCTGTACAGGACGTGCCGCCCGTCGATGACACGCCTTCGAACCCGCAGGCCGACCGCCTCGCACTGAGCGACCCCGAATACTGGGCGCCGGTGGCGGCCGCCATAAACGAGTTGCTCGCACTCGACCCCGATGCCTACTGGTACCTGCGGGACCTGCCGATGCCCGAGCCAGAGGAGCCGTTCGGCGCTGACTGGGTCAGCAATCGGGGGAAGTGGTCCGATGCGGTGTCATCGTCTGTCAAGAAGGAGTTGCGCGACAAGGAGCACACGGACAGGAATATCTTCGAGCTCCTCGATGCCATGTTCTCAGGGGCTACCGAGAAGCTGCGCGACGTGGAGCTCACGGACAAAGATTTCCTCGAGCTGGGCCGGATCATCAAACGTGCCCCCATCTACGCGACGCTCGCATTGATCGTCACGGCAGGTTTGTCAGTCGATCAGCTGGTGCACCTGCGCAAGGTCGGCTGGGAGTCACTGTTCATCAAGCAGCAGAAGATCACGCGCAAGGGTGAGACGATCACCGTCTGGAAGTTCCGGACCATGCCGGCGGACGCGCCACAGAAAGCCAGCACCCGGGACATCAACGACCGGATCACCGGGTGGGCGAGGTTCTTGCGCGCCACATCGCTCGACGAGCTGCCGCAGCTGCTGTCGATCATGTTCGGCAGGATGCAGTATTTCTCGGGCAGACCGCTGCTGGACGACGACCACCTCAAGATGCACGGGACGCGCAAAGACGAAGACTTCGGGGTGCTCACGGACGAGGAGTACGCGTTCTGGATTCGTTTTCAGAAGAACGACCTGTGGTCGGCGCTGCATTTTCCGGGCTGCCGAGGGCTCGAAGCCCAGAGTGACGAGTATCTGCGGGCGCGGTACCTCTGTGCCGTCATCTGGTCGAGGATGGGCAGTCGAGCGGCCGAGGAATACATGATGGAGGTTGTCGACCGCTACCTGCTCAGCACTGTCTTCCGGCAACTCCCCGAGCTGCCATTGGGAATCGGGAGGGACATCCTCGAGGGCATCGCCGACCTACTTCCCAAAAAAGCCGGGACGAAGCTGCGGGCCATCGCGCGGTCCGTCTTCGGCGATCTCGCTGGTTGGGTGGGAAAGGCGCTACGAGGTCCGGCGGGCCTTGCGGCAGATTTCGTGTACCCGGGGCGCGCGAGGAAAACCACATCGGCGGACACCGTGCCGCAGCAGGGTTCGGAATCCGATTCCTCTGCACCACCGGCACACCAGCCGACGCCCGAACCCGGTTCCGGCACACCGAAAACTGTCACCGAACGAGTGTCTGCCGAGGGCAAGCGGCTCCAACATGCAGAGGCCGTCGCCATCGAGCCGGACAACGCCGAGGACCTCCGTGCCGTTCTGGACGCCACAGACTATGTGCTTTTGGATTTCGACGGCCCGGTCGCGCACTTGTTCGCGCACCTGACAGCGGCGGACATCTGCGATCAGCTCCGCGAGATTCTGACGGTCGAGGGTGTCGAGATCCCGCCGGACGTTGCCGAGACCTCCGATTTCCTCGACGTTCTGCGATTCGCGGCCACGGTCGGCCCCGAGCTTGTCTACAAGGTCGAGAAGAAACTGACCGAGTTGGAGAAAATCGCCGCGCGCTCAGCTGCGCCGACTCCTGGTTGCGTGGAGTTGCTCGAAGTGCTGAAGCGCAAGGGGATTCCGGTGGTGATAGTCAGTAACAACTCGAAGTGGGCGATTGGCATCTACCTGGCCATGCACGGCTTGGAGGACTTGGTGACCGGCGTGGTCGGCCGAGCCGGATCGGATGTCGCCAAGCTCAAACCGGCCCCGCACTTGTTGCATATGGGGAGGGGCATTGTCGGCAGCCACCGCGGCAGCCCGGAACCGGGGATGTTCACCATGATCGGGGACTCGGAGTCGGACGATGCTGCTGCGAAGGCATTTGGTGCGCGGTCCATCCTGTACGCCAACAAGCCGCGGAAAGTCGAAGCGTTTGTTGCCGCAGGTCCCGACGCCGTCGTTACCGACATGCACCGCATCGCGCAGATCGCCTCGGAAACCGGTGCGGCAGACCCGGGGCCAAGGAGGGACACCACATCGCCGGACACCGTGCAGCAGCTGGGTCCGGAGTCCGAATCCTCTCCCAGATCGGCACGCCGGCCGACGCCCGAATCCGGTTCCGACGATCCGATGCACGTTCGGCGACCGCGAAGCGCCGAACCCAGCGACATCGACGATGGCGTCGCCGTTCGATCCGACGATGTGCCCTGGGCGGGGTTGGACAATCAGTGCTGGCCGTGGCTGTTGGCGGAGGTGCGGGATGAGTTCGGGCGTACGGATATCGAGGTGCGCCCGGCTGACCCGTTGGCGGGGACGTTGGTTCGCGACGCGGAGGAGCAACTCGGTGGGCGGGCTGATCGGCTGTCCGGAATGGCCGAGGCGGTGGCCCGGTTGCGGATGTCCGGACGGGTCGGCGCGGGGATGGTGGTGTTCATCCCGGGCGCTAATGGCCTCGGTCACGCGGTCTGGCTGCGTCTGCGGCAGCGCGCGGACGGGACCATCTGGGTCGAGTTCCGCGATCCGGCTCGTCGGGAGGTGCGGCACGACTTCGAGGCTCCTCCCGACGGGCCCGGCGACGAGGTGTGGGCGCTGGCCCTGGACCCCGTCACCGGTCGGCCGATGGAGATGCCCGGCGGACCCGTTGACCCGGCCGCGCCCCGCGCGAACTTCCGGGTGGGATTCGTGGAGCAGCCGCGGCCGGTTACTCGGCTGAACCGGCATCTCGGACCGGACGCGCGACAGGTCGAGTCCACCGCGGGGCCGCATGCGCCTGGTGCCGAGGACAGCCCGGTACCGGAGCCCGGTGCGGGTCGGTCGTTGGGCGGCGAGACAGATTTCGCGGCGATGCTGGATCGTCCGTCGCGTGCGGTTCGTGGCTTGGATGTCAATCATGCGGTGGCAGAACCATTGTTCGGCTTGCGCGGCCGGACCCCGATGATGGCCGACGGCGCGGTGGCGCATGCCGCGAATCCGGGTGACCCGAATGCCGGTGCGTTCGGCGGCAGACGAAGCGGATCGGATGCCGGTCGACCGGCATCGCCACCTCCGAAGCCGCCCGCCGAGACCGAGCACCAGCCCCAGTCAGCTGACTCCAGGGCGGCCGACCGCTCCGCCCGGATCGAACAGCTGCCCGAAGCGGGATCGGACCACGATCGCGCGGGACCCGACGAGCGCGGCCATGGGCTGGCGCCCGCTGGCCCGGCAACCGATCGGTTGCGTGAACGGTTCGACCGCGAGGTCCGCTGGTATGTGTCGAATGCGTTGGAGCAGCAGCGATCGCCTGCGTTGGTGAACAGGTTGTGCAACGAGGTGTTCCGCTCTGCCGAGCAGCGGCACGGGCAGGCTCCACCGGGCGAGCACCCCGGTGACTGGTTGCGCGGTATCGCGCAGGATCTGGTGGAACGGACGGTTTTCCAGCGGATCCGCACCCGTGTGGCAACGCAGCTACGCCGCAAGGAAGGAGCAGCGTCGGACGGCGCGTGTCGCGTGTTGGCGGCTCCGGTCTCGGGGGAGGTCGGCACACGGGTGCTGGCGGAGCTGGGCAGTGCCCAGCGGGTCTGGCTGTGGCGGCGATTCTGGCTGGGCATGCAGCCGGACGCCGCGGCACAGGTCCCGCTCTTCTCCGGTTACGGCTCGCAGGCGTTGGCGGAGCTCGAGCAGGCTGCCGTAGCGCAGCTGGTGCGCAAGACGGCACGCGCTGCCGGAGTGGATATCCCGCCAGCCATGGATAACCCGTCAGCCCCCGATCTCGAAGGTTCGCTAGGTGACGAGAGCTTCGTCCAATTCCAGGCATTGCGGGTCGAGTTGGCCGGTTTGCTCGCGTTGGAGCCCGGCCAGCTGAATCAGGCCGCGCTGCGCGAGGCGCTCACTCTTCTCCAGGAGCAGTTCGCGCGGCTGAGCAGCCCCGGCTGGGAGCGGTTGATCGAATCCGGCAGTCCGACGGCGTTCGGGTCCTGGCTCGGCCGGGCGTCCCTGGAAGTGACCAGCCCCTCGGCCGTGTCGCCGGACAGCGATACGCATTGGACGGCGGTGCGAGCCCGCCGCGAGAAGCGGTTGCAAGCCCAGTGGTATCGGGACCTGGAGCAGATGCTGTCGGTGTCGGGGGTGTACCAGCCGACCAGCTTGGAGACACTCCAGGAACTCATGGTCGGACTGCGGCGGTGGAATGACAGAGCGGGCCGACCGGCCGAGTTGGCGCGGTTGGTCGAACTCACCGACTGGTTCCTGAGACTGGATGATCCGGAGTCGGTGTGCCCCTCGATTGCCGATGTTGCCGAGTTGGTCGGCGTGGATCAGTCGAACGTCCGGCGGATTCTGTCCGGTCGCAGCCCGGTGTCGACGGAGCTGGCACAGCGCGTGCTGGTGGCAGCGTTGTGGCTGGGGTATCCCGTTCCGGAGCGGCTGCGTGACCGGCTGGACCCGGATTTCGCGGCAACGCGGTTCACCCCACCCAGGTTCTCCGACGGCCGTTTCATTCCTGGCGAATTCACCGCACAACCCACCCAAGCTCGTATCGCACAGGCGGTGGGCGTGAACAAGTCGGTGGTCAGCGACGTGTTCAACGACGTCGACAGGGTCGCTACCGAGACTCGCCTCCAAGTGTTGGCAGCGGCCGAGGAACATGGCTACTGGCATCCGAAGACCAGAGGTCGTGCCGAGCAGATTCGGGCGCTGCGGCTCGAGTTGGCCGAACTGGGGGAGGTGTCGCCCGACGCGGTGGATCGGTCGCTGGTGGAGTACGCGTTGCGTGGAGCGGAGGCGACGAGCGACACCCGCCTGGTCGAATTGGCCGAGTGGTTCCTGGTATTCGACGATCGGGAGTTGGAGCGCGACCCCACGCTCACCGACGTGGCCAACCTTGCAGGAGTGTCGACGGCGACGGCGACGCGGGTGTTCTCCGGTCGCGGTCCGGTGTTCACCGAGCCGGAGCAGCGGGTGCTGGTGGC
Organism: Nocardia sp. NBC_01730; assembly: GCF_035920445.1. Taxonomy (NCBI): domain Bacteria; kingdom Bacillati; phylum Actinomycetota; class Actinomycetes; order Mycobacteriales; family Nocardiaceae; genus Nocardia; species Nocardia sp. NBC_01730. The sequence goes on from NZ_CP109162.1 coordinate 7,081,080, forward strand.
GGCGTTGTGGTTGGGATACGAGGTGCCGAGTCGGTTGCGGGCCGTGGTCGACCCGGCTTTCGTGGCGGCCCGGTTCACTCCCGGACGGTATTCGGCGGACGGGTTCCGCCGAGGACAGTTCACTCCGCAACCGTCGCTCGCCGACTTGGCCGACGCGGTCGGGCTTTCGCTGTCGACTATCGCCGCGGTGTTGGCGGGTGACGCCGTGGCTGGATCCGAGCGGGAACGGCGAGTGCTGGCGGCGGCCGAGGAGCACGGCTACTGGCGTTCGCCGTTCGGCCAGGTCGATGTCGAAGAGGTACGCGCGCTGCGCATGGAATTGGCCGGTTGGCTCGGCGTGCCGGTGGCGGAGCTCGACCAGCAGCACCTACGCCGGATCGGCACGGAACCGGAGTCGTCGGCGGATGAGCGGTTCGTCGAGTTGGCCGAACGGTTCCTGGAACTCGACGACTGGCAGTTGGACCGCCGTCCCACGCTGCTCGACGTGGCCGGACTGGCCGCCACGGGACGCAGGGCGGCGCAGCGAGTGCTGGCCGGGCGCGGCACCACCTCGTCGGAATTGTCGCAGCGGATCCTCGTGGCGGCGTTGTGGCTGGGATATCCGATGTCGCCGCAGCAGCGGGACGCGATCGACCCGGCCTTCGCGGCGACCCGGTTCACGCCGGGACATTTCGTCGCGGACCGGTTCGTCCAGGGAGAGTTCGCGCCGCAGCCTGCGCAGGTCGAGGTGCGGCGGGTGGCCCGGCTCTCGGAGCGGAAGTTCCGACAGGTCCTCGACGGTGATGGTGCGCTCTGGCGGCCCCAGCTGCTCACAGCGATCGCTGAGCTCGGTTACTGGTACCCGCGTGGACATCACGTCGGTTTGCCCGATTCGTCGGACACGCTGTGGAGGTCCCCGGTCGAGGGGGATTCCGCGGGGTCTCGGGTGTGGCTGCATTCGTTGAATCAGTGCGGCCCGATGGTGGTGGCGGATATCGCCGCCGAGTACCAGCGCCCGGTGGGGGACCTGCCAGAGGCGGGGTTGGCCGGTACGTTGGTCAACGAGATCGAGCAGGCGCTGGGTGGTCAGCGGTCGCAGGAGCTGACCGATGTCGCCGAGGCTGCGGCCCGGCTGGAGGAGTGGGGGGCGGAACTCGACGCCGCCGAGCCCGGTCGTGGCAACGGGGTTGCGGTGGTGGTATTCGACCCGACTGTCCGGGGGATCGGTGAGCACGGCGACCTCGGCCATGTTTTTTGGTTGGTGCGCCGGGTCGACGAGGACGGAGTCCCGCAAATCGAACTCCGTGACCCGGGCATGGGTGAGTTCCAACGGCATTTCGTGCCGTCCGCCGACTCCGCCGGGCGGCCGGTGTCGGCGCTGTTCCTGGACAACCAGGGCACCCCGATAGACCCGGCCGTGATGGCGCGTCCGGACGACGTTGTTCGGTTGCGGGACCGTGATTTCCGGGTCGGCATGTCGCGGCGACCGAACTCCGACGATGCGGACGACACAGCACGACAGGCCGGTCCGCCGAACAACATCATAAAAACGGATCGCGTTTCGCACGATGACGATTCGCTCGAGTCGCGGCGCGAACGGGGTCGCCGGTTCGGTCACTGGGCTGCGCTGCGTGGTGACGAGAGAGTGTGGCAGGTTCCGGAACCGGACGAGACTGCCGACCTGGGGGAGATATCGGTTCTGTATGCCGCGCGGATGCCTGACGGGAGGAAGGTTCATTTCCGTCTGCTGGGTGACCCGCATGGCTACCCGATCATGCTGTCTCCGGGTTCGCCGGTCGGGGTCGATGGTCCGTTGCCGGATGCGAAGGCGTTGGCAGAGCGGGGATATGCTTTGGTTGTCGTGGAAAGGCCGGGTTATGGCGATTCCGACCCGCTCCCTAAGCGTACGGTTGCCGACTGCGCTCGTGACGTCATTCATATCGCGACCGAGTTGTTCGCCTTCGTCCACTACTCGGTACTAGGGCGATCCGGTGGTGGTCCGGTGGCTATTGCGGTCGGGGCGCTGGATCCCGACCACGTCGACCGCGTCGTCTCCCTCGTGGGCGGCTCTCCGAAGGTCGTTGACCAGGCCGCGTGGATAAGCGATATGGGCGAGGAGAATCGGCGTGTCTATGCCAGTGCGGACCTGGAGGGATTGGCCGCGACGGTCGCCGACATGGCCGCGAATACCGCACGGGACGGGAAATGGCTGATCCGGCACAACGCGGGTTCTTTCACCGCAATAGATCACAGGTGGGTGGGCGCGCATCGGGACCTACTGGCCCGCGCCTACCAGCGTGGCTTGCGGAACAATCCGGAAGCGTGGGTGCACGATGCCCTCCAGCGGTCCACTCCCTGGGGGATTCGATTCGAGGGATATCGTGTCCCGGTCGACCTCGTGCACGGGACCATCGACCAATTCGTGCCGGTCAGTCAGAGCCGACTCAACGCGGCTCTGATTCCCACGGCGAAGCTCTATCACATTCCCGGTGTGTCCCACATGGTGGCCATGGACGCGTTGCCTGTCATCATCCTTCGCTTCGGTGCGGAACGGGACGCGCACTGGACTGAGGACCGCCGCGACGAGCGGAGATTCCGGCATATTCAGTACGCCGAATCCGTGCCGCTCCCTCCGTCGTCCTGGTTCAACTGGTCATGCGACCTTTGGGACGACAAACCCAGGTACAGGCCGTCCCCGCACGCTGCCGAGCCGGACAATTCCGAGTCGTCGAGGGCGTTGGAACGGGCCGCACTGGCCGATGGTGCAGTCCTACGGGCCGAACCTGACGACGCGCATAACTCCGATGATGTGCCTGAACAGTCACCTCCGGATGCCGCCGGCCAGGATCCGATCCCACGATCGCAGGCGCACGCGCCGCACGAACCGGTTTCCAGGGGCGTCCCCGACCCCGAACAGCGCTGGGACGGTGCGGAAGAACCCCGGCACCGTGGCCCCGAGCCGGCGGTGCACGAGCGTAACGAGAGCATCATCGCCGAGTTCGCGTCCGCACCGGAGTCCACCGCACTGGAGCAGCGGATCCCCGGTGCCACCGCAGACCAGCATGTGCTCACCGGCCGTCCGGACGAGCCGACGCCGGATCGGGCAGGTGGGTCGCGGGCCGGGGAAGAGCGCAGCGAGTCGGCGGAATTGGCGCCGGAAGTGGCCGAGCGGATCAGCGATCTGGATGAACGGGTCGTCGCTATCATCGCTGGGATTGTGCGATTGAGTCAGGACGGTGACGGCGTTCATTCCGATGTGGTCGATCAGGCCTGCACTCGGATTCGAGAAGAGAGAGAGCGTCTGCTACGCACCGGATCGATTATCGATGATGTGCCGCTGGTCGCGGGTCCGGACGCGGAGTTGGCGCTGGAGTCGGTGTTCTATCCTGAACGCACCTATCAGCGGGCGTTGAGACGAGCCAACAATACTGTGCTCGCCTATTTCGGGTACCGCCTCGATCCGACCCTCACCCCGGAATTTGCTCGAGAGCGGCTGACCGAGGCCAGGCGTGCGATAGCGAGGTTGGCCGAGCTGACTTTCGGTGTGCGTGAGGCGGCCGAACTCGATGCTCTTGTGACGATCTTCCAATGGACAGATCAGGTGAACATCGGTGATGAGGGAGGTGCCGACGCGCTCACCACACGACTGCTCGAGCCTGCCGACAGTGCCACGGGTGTGGTGGCCGAAGATCCGCCGAACAACATCATAAAAACGGATCGCGTTCCGCACGATGACGATTCGCTCGAGTTGCGGCGCGAACGGGGTCGCCGGTTCGGTCACTGGGCTGCGCTGCGTGGTGACGAGAGAGTGTGGCAGGTTCCGGAACCGGACGAGACTGCCGACCTGGGGGAGATATCGGTTCTGTATGCCGCGCGGATGCCTGACGGGAGGAAGGTTCATTTCCGTCTGCTGGGTGACCCGCATGGCTACCCGATCATGCTGTCTCCGGGTTCGCCGGTCGGAGTCGATGGTCCGTTGCCGGATGCGAAGGCGTTGGCAGAGCGGGGATATGCTTTGGTTGTCGTGGAAAGGCCGGGTTATGGCGATTCCGACCCGCTCCCTAAGCGTACGGTTGCCGACTGCGCTCGTGACGTCATTCATATCGCGACCGAGTTGTTCGCCTTCGTCCACTACTCGGTACTAGGGCGATCCGGTGGTGGTCCGGTGGCTATTGCGGTCGGGGCGCTGGATCCCGACCACGTCGACCGGGTTGCCTCTCTCGTGAGCCTTACTCCGAAGGTTGTCGATACCACTGCGTGGATAGACGAAATGGGTCCGGAGAATCGGGCTGTCTTCGCCAGTGCGGACCCGGAGACCTTGGCCGCGACGGTCGCCGACATGGCCGCGAATACCGCACGGGACGGGAAATGGCTGATCCGGCACAACGCGGGTTCTTTCACCGCAATAGATCACAGGTGGGTGGGCGCGCATCGGGACCTACTGGCCCGCGCCTACCAGCGTGGCTTGCGGAACAATCCGGAAGCGTGGGTGCACGATGCCCTCCAGGTGTCCCTGCCCTGGGGGATTCGATTCGAGGGATATCGTGTCCCGGTCGACCTCGTGCACGGGACCATCGACCAATTCGTGCCGGTCAGTCAGAGCCGACTCAACGCGGCTCTGATTCCCACGGCGAAGCTCTATCACATTCCCGGTGTGTCCCACATGGTGGCCATGGACGCGTTGCCTGTCATCATCCTTCGCTTCGGTGCGGAACGGGACGCGCACTGGACTGAGGACCGCCGCGACGAGCGGAGATTCCGGCATATTCAGTACGCCGAATCCGTGCCGCTCCCTCCGTCGGCCTGGTTCAACTGGCCATGCGACCGGTGGGACGACGATCCCAGCTACAGTCCGTCCCCGCACGTTGCCGAACCGGACACCGAGCAGTCGAGGGCGCTGGAACGGGCCGCACAGGCCGATGGGTGGGAACGGCGAGTGCTGGCGGCGGCCGAAGAGCACGGCTACTGGCGTTCACCGTTCGGCCGGGTCGATGTCGAAGAGGTGCGCGCGCTGCGCATGGAGTTGGCCAATTGGCTCGGCGTGCCGGTGGCGCAGCTCGACCGTGAGTTCTGGCGGCCCCAGCTGCTCACAGCGATCGCTGAGCTCGGTTACTGGTACCCGCGTGGACATCACGTCGGTTTGCCCGATTCGTCGGACACGCTGTGGAGGTCCCCGGTCGAGGGGGATTCCGCGGGGTCTCGGGTGTGGCTGCATTCGTTGAATCAGTGCGGCCCGATGGTGGTGGCGGATATCGCCGCCGAGTACCAGCGCCCGGTGGGGGACCTGCCAGAGGCGGGGTTGGCCGGTACGTTGGTCAACGAGATCGAGCAGGCGCTGGGTGGTCAGCGGTCGCAGGAGCTGACCGATGTCGCCGAGGCTGCGGCCCGGCTGGAGGAGTGGGGGGCGGAACTCGACGCCGCCGAGCCCGGTCGTGGCAACGGGGTTGCGGTGGTGGTATTCGACCCGACTGTCCGGGGGATCGGTGAGCACGGCGATCTCGGCCATGTTTTTTGGTTGGTGCGCCGGGTCGACGAGGACGGAGTCCCGCAAATCGAACTCCGTGACCCGGGCATGGGTGAGTTCCAACGGCATTTCGTGCCGTCCGCCGACTCCGCCGGGCGGCCGGTGTCGGCGCTGTTCCTGGACAACCAGGGCACCCCGATAGACCCGGCCGTGATGGCGCGTCCGGACGACGTTGTTCGGTTGCGGGACCGTGATTTCCGGGTCGGCATGTCGCGGCGACCGAACTCCGACGATGCGGACGACACAGCACGACAGGCCGGTGCTCTTCCCGGCGAGACCGATGCGCTCGGTCGGCCAGACCGGCAGGGCACCGGAGAGCCGGAACCTCCGGTCCAACGTGACGACACAGCGCCCCAGCAGGTCGACGAGGTACCGCAATTGGCGCCGGAAGTGGCCGAGCGGATCAGCGATCTCGAGTTACGGGTCGTCGCTATCACCGCTGGTGTTGTGCGGTTGAGTCAGGCGGGTAACGGACTTCATGCCGATGTGGTCGATCAGGCCTGCACTCGGATTCGAGAAGAGAGAGCGCGCCTGCTACGCACCGGATCGATTATCGATGATGTGCCGCTGGTCGCGGGTCCGGACGCGGAGTTGGCGCTGGAGTCGGTGTTCTATCCTGAACGCACCTATCGGCGGGCATTGAAACGAGCCAATAATGCGGTGTTCGCCTATTTCGGGTACCGCCTCGATCCGATCTGGACCCCGGAATTTGCTCGAGAGCGGCTGACCGAGGCCAGGCGTGCGATAGCGAGGTTGGCCGAGCTGACTTTCGGTGTGCGTGAGGCGGCCGAACTCGATGCTCTTGTGACGATCTTCCAATGGACAGATCAGATGGACGTCTGTGATGAGGGAGGTGCCGACGCGCTCACCACACGACTGCTCGAGCCTGCCGACAGTGCCACGGGTGTGGTGGCCGAAGATCCGCCGAACAACATCATAAAAACGGATCGCGTTCCGCACGATGACGATTCGCTCGAGTTGCGGCGCGAACGGGGTCGCCGGTTCGGTCACTGGGCTGCGCTGCGTGGTGACGAGAGAGTGTGGCAGGTTCCGGAACCGGACGAGACTGCCGACCTGGGGGAGATATCGGTTCTGTATGCCGCGCGGATGCCTGACGGGAGGAAGGTTCATTTCCGTCTGCTGGGTGACCCGCATGGCTACCCGATCATGCTGTCTCCGGGTTCGCCGGTCGGAGTCGATGGTCCGTTGCCGGATGCGAAGGCGTTGGCAGAGCGGGGATATGCTTTGGTTGTCGTGGAAAGGCCGGGTTATGGCGATTCCGACCCGCTCCCTAAGCGTACGGTTGCCGACTGCGCTCGTGACGTCATTCATATCGCGACCGAGTTGTTCGCCTTCGTCCACTACTCGGTACTAGGGCGATCCGGTGGTGGTCCGGTGGCTATTGCGGTCGGGGCGCTGGATCCCGACCACGTCGACCGCGTCGTCTCCCTCGTGGGCGGCTCTCCGAAGATCGTTGACCAGGCCGCGTGGATAAGCGATATCGGCGAGGAGAATCGGCGTGTCTTCGCCAGTGCGGACCTGGAGGGATTGGCCGCGACGGTCGCCGACATGGCCGCGAATACCGCACGGGACGGGAAATGGCTGATCCGGCACAACGCGGGTTCTTTCACCGCAATAGATCACAAGTGGGTGGGCGCGCATCGGGACCTACTGGCCCGCGCCTACCAGCGTGGCTTGCGGAACAATCCGGAAGCCTGGGTGCACGATGCCCTCCAGCGGTGCAAGCCCTGGGGAATTCGATTCGACGGATATCGTGTCCCAGTCGACCTCGTACACGGTGTCGTCGACCAGTTCGTGCCGGTCAGTCAGGCCCGAATCAACGCGTCGCTGATTCCCACGGCAAAGCTACATCTCTTCCCCGGCGTGTCCCACATGGTGGCCATGGACGCGTTGACCGTCGTCGTCCATCGCTTCCGTATGGAGCGGGACGCATACTGGGCTCAGGACCGCCGCGACGAGCGGAGAATCCAGGAAATCCATTACGCCGAATCCTCGTCGCTCCCTCCGTCGGCCTGGTTTTACTGGCCATGCGACCGGTGGGACGACGATCCCAGCTACAGTCCGTCCGCGCACGTTGCCGAACCGGACACCGAGCAGTCGAGGGCGCTGGAACGGGCCGCACTGGCCGATGGTGCAGTCCTAGGGGCCGAACCTGACGACGCGCATAACTCCGATGATGTGCCTGAACAGTCACCTCCGGATGCCGCCGGCCAGGATCCGATCCCACGATCGCAGGCGCACGTGCCGCACGAACCGGTTTCCCGACCCGCCGGGACCAGGGGCGTCCCCGACCCCGAACAGCGCTGGGACGGTGCCGGCGAACCATGGCACCGCGGCCCCGAGCCGGTACGGGGACAACGCCGGATCGAACGGGATATCAGCGGACTCGGAGTACCGCCACCACGCGGACAGCGATTCGACCCCGGCCTGGTCCACGCTATAGGCCCGAATCCGGAGGGATGGGCGGTCGGGGGGCGCGGTCAGCAGCCCGAACCGCCATCGGACGAACACGAATCGGCGAGCACCGTCGACAGCAACGTCAGCGACAGCCCGGCACCGCCTCACACATCGCGTGGTGGTGATCGGGACGATGCGGTCGAACCGAGTCGGGAGGCGGCCCAGCGGATCCGCCGCCTGTGGGCGCGGTATTGGGAATTTTTCCAGATGACCACGCAATCCCTTCGGGACGGCGAACCGGTTAGCGCGGATAGGTTGAAGCTGGCCTTGGACCGGATCGAGGCTGAGTTGGCGCGTCTGAGAAGTACGGGAACGGTGATCGACGACGTTCCGGTGGTCGCTGGCCCCGACCACCAGCTTGCGAGGGACTCCGTGATCCATCCCGAACTCGTCTACCAGCGGTTATATCGTGAGGCCATGGATGCGGTGCTCGGCTATCAGCAGGTACGCAGGTACGCACCGGACGTGGCCGAGGGCCAGCTGGCCGAAATCCGACGGATGATCGACCGCGCCGCCGAACTTGCCCCTGCCGCCGGCCGCGCCGGAGATGAAATCGAGGTTCTTGTAACGACTCTCGAACAGACCGATCGGTCCAACGTAGGCAGTCGGCCGGTCCCTGTTCAGGGCTATCCGGCCGATGACGGAGTTCCCGATGAACACGGATCGGCGAGCGCCGTCGACAGCGACGTCAGCGACAGCCCGGCACCGCCTCACACATCGCGTGGTGGTGATCGGGACGATGCGGTCGAACTGAGTCGGGAGGCGGCCCAGCGGATCAGCATCCTGGAGTCGCGGCACACGGCTTTGAACCGGATGACCGCACAACGCTTTCGGGAGGGCAAACCGGCTAGCGCGGATGAGTTGAATCAGGCCTATGACCGGATCGAGGCCGAGTTGGCGCGTCTGCGAAGTACGGGAACGGTGATCGACGACGTTCCGGTGGTGGCCGGCCCGGACCACCAACTTGCGATGGACTCTGTATTCGATCCCGAATTGGCCTACCAGCGTTTATACCGTGATGCCGAGAACGCGGTGCTCGGCTATTCGTTTGTACGCACGAACCTGGCGCCGGACGTGGCCGAGCAACGGTTGGCCGAAGTCCGGCGGATGATCGACCGCGCCGCCGAATTTGCCTCTGCCGCCGGCCGCGTCGGAGAAGTTGATGAAATGGTAGTTCTCGTAACGATTCTCGAATGGACTGATCAGTCCAACGCAGGCGGTCGACCGGTCCTTGTTCAGGGCGATCCGGCCGATGACGGAGGTCCCGATGAACACGAATCGGTGAGTCCGGAGGCGGCCCAGCGGATCAGCATCCTGCAGTCGCGGTACAACGATTTGAACTGGACGACCGCACATCGCCTTCGGGAGGGCGATGCGGTCGCCGCGGAGACGTTGAAATTTGCCTTGGACCGGATCAAAGCTGAGTTGGCGCGTCTGCGAAGTACGGGAACGGTGATCGACGACGTTCCGGTGGTGGCCGGCCCGGACAACCGGCTTGCGATGGACTCCGTGTTCCTTCCCGACTTCGCCTACCAGAGGCTATACCGTGATGCCGAGAACGCGGTGCTCGGCTATCAGCGTGCACGCACGAACCTGGCACCGGACGTGGCCGAGGACCGGTTGGCCGAAGTCCGACGGATGATCGACCGCGCCGCCGAACTTGCCCCTGCCGCCGGCCGCGTCGGAGAAGTTGATGAAATCGAACTTCTCGTAACGATTCTCGAACAGACCGATCAGTCCAACCCAGGCGGTCGACCGACCCTCGTTCAGGGCGATCCGGCCGATGACGGAGTTCCCGATGAAAACCCTATTCGGCTGAAATGGCCTCTCGGACCGGACGCGCCACAGGTCGGGTCTGCCCCGGCCGGGCCACTTGGACCTGTTGCCGACGACACCCCGGTCCCGGGGCCTGGTGCGGGTCGGTCGTCGGGCGGAGAGACGGATTTCGCGGCGGGGCTGGATCGTCCGTCGCATGCGGGTCGTGGCTTGGATGTCAATCATGCGGTGGCAGAACCATTGTTCGGCTTGCGCGGCCGGACCCCGATGATGGCCGACGGTGCGGTGTCGCATGCTGCGAATCCGGGTGACCTGAATGCCGGTGCGTTCGGAGGCAAACGAAGAGGATCGGATGCCAGTCGACCGGCACCGCCACCGAGGTCCGGTACGGATGCTCCCGCCGCACAGCGAGATGTGCCCACCAGCGGTCCGGACGAGCCGACGCCGGATCGCGCAGGTGGGCCGCGGGCCGAGGAAGAGCGCAGCGAACCGGCGGAACTGGCGCCGGAAGTGGTTCAGCGGATCAGCAGCCTGCAGTCGCGGTACCAAGCTTTGAACCTGATGGCCTCACAACGCCTTCGGGAGGGCAGACCGGTTAGCGTGGATAAGTTGAATCAGGCCTTCGACCGGATCGAGGCCGAGTTGTCGCGTCTGCGAAGTACGGGAACGGTGATCGACGATGTTCCGGTGGTGGCGGGCCCGGACAACCAGCTTGCGATGGACTCCGTGTTCGATCCCGAACTGGCCTATCAGCGCTTATACCGTGAGGCCGAGGACGCGGTGAACGCCAATCAGCATATGCGCAGGTACGCACCGGACGTGGCCGAAAAGCAGCTGCCCGAAGTCTGGCGGATGATCGACCGCGCCGCCGAACATGCTCCTGCCGCCAGCCGCGTCGAAGAAGTTGATGAAATCGATGTCCTCATAACGATTCTCGAACAGACCGATCAGTCAAACACAGGCGGTCGACCGACCCCCGGTCAGGGAGATCCGGCCGATCGCGGAGTTTCCGAGCCGTCCACCATACGACTTCCCGACTCCGCCGACACCGATGCCAGCACCCCCACGAAGCCTTCTCGTGATCCGAAATACGATCGGCAGGAAAGCGATTCGATCCTCGAGCGACGTCGTCTGGCCCGCTTTCTCGGCCGCCACCAGGGCGCATTGCCCGACGACGCCGTGCACGCGGTCCCCGAACCCGTCGAAACCGCCGACCTCGGCAGTTTTTCGACGCTGTACGCCGCGCGGATGCCGGACGGCAGGACCGTCCACTTCCGTCTTCTGGGCGACCCGTACGGCTACCCGATCCTGCTGTCGCCCGGTACGCCCGTCGGTGTCGACGGCCCGCTGCCGAATAGTTGGCAGCTGAGGAAACGAGGATTCGCGCTCATCGTTGTGGAAAGACCCGGTTACGGCGACTCGGATCCGCTGCCGGGCCGCACCGTGGCTGATTGCGCCCGCGACATCATTCACATCGCGACCGAACTTTTCGCGTTCGACCACTATTCCGTGCTCGGACGATCCGGCGGTGGATCGGTGGCCATCGCGGTCGGCGCGCTGGATCCCGGCCACGTCGACCGAGTAGTCTCGCTCGTTGGCACCGCTCCGAAGCTCGATGACATGGGTGACTGGATGGCAGGCATGGCCAAGGAGAACCAGGACATCTACGCCCAGCAAGAACGCAATGCCATGGTCGCGAATCTCACCGAAATGGCCACGAACATCGCGCGGGACGGAGAGTGGTTGCTCCGTTACAACGAGGATGCCTTCACCACGATGGACCACATGTGGGTGGGCGCACACCGCGAGGCACTCGCCCGCGGTTATCAACGTGCGTTGCGCAACTACCCGCAAGCGTGGGCCGACGACGCCGTTCAGCTGACCAGTCCCTGGGGAATCCGGTTCGGCCGATACCGCGTCTCGGTCGACATCGTGCACGGCGCCGCCGACCAGTTCTCACCTGTCGACCACAGCCACACCAACGCCAGGCTGATCCCGACATCGAAGCTGTGGCTCTTCCGCGGCGTTTCCCACATGATGGGTATGGACGCGCTGCCCGTCATCGTGAGATATTTCCGCGCCGAACGAGACGCGTACTGGTCCGATTCTCTCCGGAGTGTCCTATGGCAAGCAAGAGACGTCCAAAGCGCCGAATCCGAACCACTCCCACTTCCGAGCTGGATGCACTGGCGCGGCCGGTGGGATGAGGTCGGCCTCGAATGATGGGACTGGGGAACGCGGGGATGGGCTAGCCGCCTTCGCATGCGACGGCCCCGCTGCCGACCGCGCGGAGGTCGGGAGCGGGGCCGCTCGATTCGGCTACGTGCGCGAGTCCCGTTCAGGCAGGGCGGTTGAACTCCCCATCCTGCACGCCTGTGGTGAAGGCGTCCCATTCACCCGGAGTGAACACCAGCGCCGGACCGGTCGGATTCTTGCTGTCACGCACTCCGACCATGCCGCCATCGACGAACGCGACTTCCACGCATTCCTTGCCCCCGCCGCTTCGGCTGGACTTGAACCAATTGGCCCCCGACAGATCGACAGTCACGCTTGATACTCCCTTGCCATTTGCCGTAGCAGACTCTTGCTGGGTGCAACGTCAAGCGCGGTTTGCTGGATGACGTTGTCCGCCTGACGATACCTGTCCACGTCCTTCGTGCGCTCCAAGTACATGTCGCCCGCATACGACTCGATGTAGACCACGGTAGGCGCTACCTCGCGGTTTTTGACATCGACTCCGAAGTCCAGGATCACGAACGGTCCCGGCGCGATGCCGAGCGGGAACCCAGCAGAGAACGGCTGAATCCGGACGGTCACGTTCATCGGCGTGTTTGCCAGGTGATGAAGCTGAGCGGCCATGATGGCGGGGCTGCCCACGACATAATGCAACGCCGCCTCATTCAGAACGAACTCTGCCCGAACCGGGCGCGTCTTACGGTTGATTCGAGCTTGTCTTTTGGCGCGGAGCTGTGCACGCCGATCCAAGTCCTCAGGTGGATCTTTGGGGAAGTAAGTCCGATCGAGCACGCGAGCATAGTCCGGGGTCTGGAGTAATCCCGGAATAATATCCGGCCTGTAGAGGATCAGATGCTGCGCGCTGGACTCCAGCCCCACATATACGTTGAAGTTACCTGGGATCAGGTCATCGTACGAATGCCACCAGCTCTTGACCGATGCCTGCATGGCCAGGCCTTTGAGCGCGGTGGCGGTCTCGTCGTCGATGTCGAGAAACCGGCACAGTGCCTCGACGTCGACGGTGCGGACCTGCGGTGATTGGCCCTTCTCGACGCGTTGCAGCTTGCTCAGAGACCACTGCATGAGCGTCGAGACCTCGTCCAGCGACATGTTCGCTGCCTGCCGTGCCTCCCGCAAATATTTCCCCAGCTGTCGCCGGGGCAGCGTGGTCGAGTCCTCGTCTGACATATCTCCTCATTCCCCACTATGAGAAATCTGTGCGGCCACCATGAAAAACATGCTGCGAAATGGTGACCATCGCTGTGGACAAACAGCAATCCTGCTGATGAAAAGCCATGTTGCCCTTGATGATTGATGTTGTCCAGTGGTGTGGTGATTTCCGCGATCGTGTGGTTGGGGCCGCGCAGGCCTCACACCTTTCCGGTCCGACACCAACCGTGAACCGAGCCTTTCAGCAGTCCGGATGCCCTGCCCTCTTCAGTGGGGTCGAGCCTCCCCACAGCAGCGCGCGAGTGCGATCACCCGGTCGCCTCGAAACCACACGACACCACAACGGGGGCAATGATGCACACCCAGACGATCGATCCGGCCGACCAGCCCGGCAAGCACAACGCACAGAAACCGAAGGCCGTAGGGCTGGTACGGATCGACGTGTCCGGAGTGCACGCGCCGCGCCACGCAATCGAGATCCGCCGCCACGCCGAACAATTGGGCTACCACTACCTTTACACCGTTCGGCCCCCGGAAAGAGAATCCGATCCGATCGGATACGCGCTCGCCATCGCGGTCGGCGTCCACGCCGTCACCCTCGTCGTCCACGACCTGACTACCGTGGACAACACCCCAGCGCGAGTCTGCGAGATATGCGACCTCGAAACGGTGTGCCCGGCAGTGACATGGGCGCGTGCTCAGCCCGGCGCCATCGACCCCGCGCATATTTACCCCGACCACGAAGTCACCGTCGACGAGTCTCATCGAATCATGCAGCAGCACAAGGAATGTCGTGCTATCGAATGTCCACGAAAGTCGGCGGCACTCAGCTGCCTGGTGCAAGCGGGCAATCTCGTTCCCCCGGCATCGAGCCCGCGTGAACGCGCCGCCGCCCGTGGCCTGACATTCGAACCGGTCGCTGATCAGCGTATGGCGTCGATCGGCCCCGACATGCAAACTCTGCTGAATGTACTCGACGCACTAACCGACTCCCACGTGCTCGGCACCTGCCCGTCCGAAAGCATGCGAAGCGAAGGAGACTGATGCGGAATGTGCGACATCCGCCGCACCGAAGCCGACGGTTTCCAAGCCGCCTGGCGGCTGGATCGCCATCGTATCGCAATCATTCTCGTGCACAACACATCCGATGCGACACCGATTGCGTCATTCGTCCCCGGCCCCTATCCCGACCTCGCACAGGCCCGAGAACAACTGCCGAAACTGGCGAAGCTGTGGGATGCGGTCCGCCACGACTTCTGGACGGAATTCATTCCACACCAACGCCATTCCATCACCTCGCATGACAACGAGCAGGGGTGGTCCTGACCGCGGCATACGCCCCAGGCATGGCCGGTGGCGGTCACTCGTTCGGCACATCACGACACGCTCGGCTCGATCACACGGTCGGGTTTCGCGCCGACTTTCGCTCGTCCTTGATGACGCGGATCACGTTCACTATCTCTGTGTTGATCATGGCGGCGAAGCGCTTGGCGTCCGCTGGTTCGGCGACCGGCGGGAGATCTGCTCCGATCACGTATCTGCCGTCGTCGGGCAGATCCCGCCATTGGAGCCAGCGGCTCACCCGTCCACGCGGGCCGAATATCGAAATGCCTTGGAAGACACCGATGGCCCCGCGCGTGGTCGGCACCGTGCTCTCGAACCATTCGGCGGCCCGCTGATTGGTGTCTTCGAAGGAGTCCCACAGGCCCGACTTGTCGTAACTGTGGTCCATCTCGCCACCTTCCCGCGGCATGGGCAAGGTGATCTGGGCGTGTTTGCCCGCCGCGACCTCCGGCAGTTCGGCCACCACGACGGAGGCCAACGACAGCGGATCGCATTCGGTCACCGTGAAACCGGCGCTGTGCGCGACGGTTTTGCCCGGTAGCTGTGTCAATAGATAGCCGCGATCTTTTCGGCGGACCGCGAGCTTTCGAATGCTGCCCTTCGGGTTTCGCGGATCCTGACCATCGATTCCGCGTACCACGAGGCTGAGATCTGGTTCGAGCACGTCGGCGCATATCTGGTCGAAGGCAGGGTCACCGTTGAACTGCCATTGCTCCCGGATGCGGTGCAGTTCGCGCTGGTAGTCGTTCTCATAGGGAATATCGGTGACTATCACGAACGGTCGGGGCAGTATGTCGGCGCGTGTCCGAGACCACAGGGCGTCGAACTCGATGTCGGTGAATTTCCAGGTGCGGTTCATTGCTCGACCACGGGTTTGACCGCGCGTGGTGCGTCACCGAGCGCCTCCTCCAGGTGGTCGGCCGACTGGAGCCAGGTCGGCCGCTTCTGATCTTTGCCGCCCTCGCCCCCGCCGCCGCGGCCTGGCGCGTGTGGTGCGCCGGGTGTACCGGGTGTGCCTGCCATGGGTGCCATGCCGGCCCGGCTTGCTCCCGCGAGTGTTCCAGCGGTCGTGACCGCGGCGCCCGCGCGCGGGAACAATTTGGACGCTTGGACCATATCTTTGGACACCGGCGAACTCCCCAGCCCTGGGCCGGGGCCGCCACCGAGTTTGGGCAGGCCGGTTTTGGGGTCGATGTCCATCCCCGGGACGGATGGCATTCCCGGTAGTCCCGCGAGTTGTTTGTCCATCTGCTGCTTCTGGGCTTCTTGCTGCGCGGCTTGTTGCGCGGCTTGCACTGCCTGCTGACCGGCTTGCATCGCTTGCTGCATGGCTTGCTGCATCGCTTGTTGACCCTGTTGGGCGGCTTGGTCGGCGGCTTGTTTCGCCTGCTGTTTTTTGGCCTCTGCCGCTTGTTGTCTGGCGTCTGCCTGCTGCTCCCGTTGGAACGCGAGGGACTCCTGCTGCTGTTTGCGCGCGGCCGCCTCCGCTTGGCGCTGCGCCGCGTCCTGGCGTTTGGCCGCGTCCAGCGCCTGCTTCCGCGTCTCGGCGTCTCCGGCGCCTGGTCCGGGACTGGGGAGGCTGAGGCCGGGACCGGGACCGGGACCGCCTGGCGTGGAAAGACCAGGGCCGCCGCGAGCGACCGGGGCCCTGCTGCTCTGCCCCTCCTTGTCCTTCCCCTTCGCGTCGGTGGGAGGTGTTTTCGGGAGCGCGGGAACGCCTTTGAACGACGCGCTGGGGTAGACGAGAACCGGCACATGGGTGGCCGACTCCTCGGCGCCCTTGACGTAAATGTCGCCGAACATGCCCTGGTAATGCGGGAGCCAATCATCCGTCTCTGGGTCTTTGTCCGACGGATTGGTCGGCGTACTCGGCAAGGTCAAAGGCAGTGCCAGTGCCCCAAGCCAACGAGCGGTGTAGTTCATGATGTCGCGGACCTGAAAAAGGCGTTCCTGCAACGGTTTGATACCGTCGGCGTAATTCTTGATGGCGGCCACCGCGGTCGCCGCGCCGGATCCTGTCCACTGCTCGGCGGCGACCGCGTCCACACGGTTGAGCAACGCGCCGAAGTACTCGTGAACCTTCTTCCCCATGAAGTCCCATTCTCCGGCATCGTCGGCTACCAGTTCGGGAACGCGGCTGCTCTTGAGGTACTCGCCGAGTTTGTACAGCGTGTTCCAACTCTGCTTCTTGCTCTCGACCCAGATGCTCGACGGCAGGAAGTCCAAGTCTTTGCTACCGTCGTCGTTCTTCAAGCTTTTCGGGATGTCTCCGAGTTTGGCCTTCTGGTCCGATAAATTAGTTACGGAATCTCCTCCTTCCCAATCCATCTTCGGCACCTTGGATTCGCCGGGAAACACCGGCAATTCGAAGTTCGTCGAGATCTTGTCGAACAGTTCCTCGTTTTCCTTCTCGCCGGCATCGTAATTCTTGCCCGCGGCGATGATGGTGTCCATCATGTCCTGGAGGATGTCCAAGTGTGCCTCGATGATCCGCCGCATTTCTTCACCCTGGCCGGAAAACTTCTTCGCGAGAGCCTCGCCGGAAGTCAAGGGCGGAGGGGCGAACGCGGACAAATTGATGACTGTCTCGGCGTTCCAGCGCATCGACCGCATATTGGAGATGGTGTTCGCCGCCGCGGTCGCCAGGTCGATGGCGGCCTGCTGCTCGAACTTCAGCGGGTCCTTCTTCAGCTCCGTCTGCTTCAAGAGCCCAGGCCACGGATTGTCGGGCATGGACAACGGTTTCGGCGAGGGAGGTCCCGTGGGAAGATCGTTGTCTTTCTGTGTCATGCGTCGTAACTCCTGACCATCTCGGCAGCACCGGGAGCGTCACGGTTGCCCGGCATCAATCGTTACCCATGTGATCGATCCGGGCAAGCCGAGCCCAGCGCGCCGGCGGCGTGCTCACCGGTGGGCCCATCGACTCTGCGCGACACAGAGTTTGTGACCACTGGGTGACGAATCTTTTCTGCACTCCGGTCAGATCATAGGTTGGGTCTTCTGTCCGAAGACGCCACCAGCTGTGGGTAGTGCGCGGTCGGCAGCTCACCCCGCGGCCCAGGGTAGACACCCCTTCACGCCGAGGCATTCACAGCCGCGTTGTCAGCGCTCGACGGTTCTGCCCGGCAGCTGCGTCAATAGGTAGCCACGATCTTTTCCGGCGAACCGCGATCGTCGAAGGGTGTCGAACTCGATGTCGGTGAATTTCCAGGTGCGGTTCATTGCTCGACCACGGGTTTGACCGCGCGTGGTGCGTCACCGAGCGCCTCCTCCAGGTGGTCGGCCGACTGGAGCCAGGTCGGCCGCTTCTGATCTTTGCCGCCCTCGCCCCCGCCGCCGCGGCCTGGCGCGTGTGGTGCGCCGGGTGTACCGGGTGTGCCGGCCATGGGTGCCATGCCGGCCCGGCTTGCTCCCGCGAGTGTTCCAGCGGTCGTGACCGCGGCGCCCGCGCGCGGGAACAATTTGGACGCTTGGACCATATCTTTGGACACCGGCGAACTCCCCAACCCTGGGCCGGGGCCGCCACCGAGTTTGGGCAGGCCGGTTTTGGGGTCGATGTCCATCCCCGGGACGGATGGCATTCCCGGTAGTCCCGCGAGTTGTTTGTCCATCTGCTGCTTCTGGGCTTCTTGCTGCGCGGCTTGTTGCGCGGCTTGCACTGCCTGCTGACCGGCTTGCATCGCTTGCTGCATGGCTTGCTGCATCGCTTGTTGACCCTGTTGGGCGGCTTGGTCGGCGGCTTGTTTCGCCTGCTGTTTTTTGGCCTCTGCCGCTTGTTGTCTGGCGTCTGCCTGCTGCTCCCGTTGGAACGCGAGGGACTCCTGCTGCTGTTTGCGCGCGGCCGCCTCCGCTTGGCGCTGCGCCGCGTCCTGGCGTTTGGCCGCGTCCAGCGCCTGCTTCCGCGTCTCGGCGTCTCCGGCGCCTGGTCCGGGACTGGGGAGGCTGAGGCCGGGACCGGGACCGGGACCGCCTGGCGTGGAAAGACCAGGGCCGCCGCGAGCGACCGGGGCCCTGCTGCTCTGCCCCTCCTTGTCCTTCCCCTTCGCGCCGGTGGGAGGTGTTTTCGGGAGCGCGGGAACGCCTTTGAACGACGCGCTGGGGTAGACGAGAACCGGCACATGGGTGGCCGACTCCTCGGTGCCCTTGACGTAAATGTCGCCGAACAATCGCTGGTACATCGGGAGGAAATCTTCGGTCTCGAGGGTCTCGTCCGCCTCATTTTCCGACGAGCCCGGCAGGTTACTCCAATCAGGCTTCAGCTGTGACAGCCAACCGGCGGTGTAGTTCATGATGTCGCGGACCTGGAACAGGCTTTCCTGCAACGGTTTGATGCCGTCGGCGTAATTTTTGACGGCGGCCACCGCAGTCGCCGCGCCGGATCCTGTCCACTGCTCGGCGGTGACCGTATCCACCTGGTTGAGCAATGCGCCGAAGTACTCGTGAACCTTCTTCCCCATGAAGTCCCACTCTCCGGCATCATCGGCCACCAGCTCGGCAATGAGGTTCTCCGTGACGTACTTGCCGACGTTGTACAGCGTGTCCCAACTCTGCTTGCTGCTCTCGACCCAGATGCTCGATGGTACGAAGTCCAAGTTCTTGCTGCCGTCGTCGTTCTTCAAGCTTTTCGGGAGTTCTCCGAGCTTGACACCTCGGTCCGTGTTCTCTCCCACATCCTTCCCGCTGAACTCCGGCACCTTGGATGAGCCGGGAAACACCGGCAATTCGGTGGTCGTCGAGATCTTGTCGAACAGTTCCTCGTTTTCCTTCTCGCCGGCATCGTAATTCTTGCCCGCGGCGATGAAGGTGTCCATCATGTCCTGGAGGATTTCCAAGTGTGCCTCGATGATCCGCCGCATTTCTTCACCCTGGCCCGAAAACTTCTTCGCGAGAGCCTCGCCGGACGGCAGAGAAGAAGGGCCAAGGGCAGGCAAATTGATGACAGTCTCGGCGTTCCAGCGCATCAACCGCATCTTGGAGATGGTGTTCGCCGTCGCGGTCGCCAGGTCGATGGCGGCCTGCTGCTCGAACTTCAGCGGGTCCTTCTTCAGGCCCGTCTGCTTCAAGAGCCCAGGCCACGGATTGTCGGGCATGGGCAACGGTTTCGGTGCGGGAGGCCCGGTGGGAAGTTCATTGTCTTTCTGTGTCATGCGTCGTAACTCCTGACCATCGCGGCAGCACCGGGAGCGTCACGGTTGCCCGGCATCAATCGTTACCCATGTGATCGATCCGGGCAAGCCAAGCCAAGCCAAGCCAAGCCAAGCCAAGCCCAGCGCACCGGCGGCGTGCGCACCGGTGGGTCGTCGACTCTGCACAACACAAAGATTGTGTGACCGCTGGACGACGAATCTTCTCTGTACTCCCGTCCGATCATAGGCCGGGTCTTCCGTCGGAAGACCTCACCAGCTGTGGGTAGTGCGCGGTCGACCTCAGTTGGCAGCTCACCCCCGCGACGTGGCAGATCGGACACCTTCGTGCCGAGGCATTCGCGGCAGCGCGGTCGGCCCGTCGGGGTGGTGGCGATCCAGCTCTGGTCGCTGCTGGCGGGTACCAGCCGAGACATGCGTACTCGCGGCAGAGCGGCGCCCCGCGCTGAGGGACGCCGCGGTGACGACGGGTCAGGGCGGGATAAGAGCAGTGCGCGAGGGAACTGGCGCGGTACTGGTATCGCACTGGTTCCTGTCGGTCGACCGGCGTCGGTTCCGATGGCAGCGAAACCTACGTTGTGGCACCGGGTGTCATTTGGTCGACGGGAGGCGGGATGAGGATCGACGTGTCGGGGTGGCCAGGTGGACCGAAACCCGCTGTTCGCGAGGGGTTTCTACGCCGCGCGGCTGACGTTGGTCGATGTCGAGATCGCGGAAGAGGTCCGTGCCATCGAAGTCATGGGGGTGTAACGATATTCGGGCCGCCGTAGACTTTCCGGGTACGACGAGTGGAGGACGCCATGGCGACAGCAACGTCAAAGAGTGGCTCGATCTCGGTCGAGACCACCGAGCAGGGGTTACCGATCGGGATCACCATCGAACGCGAGGAGTTGCGGCGCGCTCCGGGGGAGCTGGCCCGCGAAATCCTCAGCCTGTGCCGACAGTCGGCCAACCGCGCGGGTCTCGCACGCCGGGCTGAGCTGGCGGCGGCCGGGCTGAGCAGTGAGATGCTCGCGCTGACCGGCTTGCCGAAGCCGGAGGACGTTGCGCGCGAGGAGCTCATCGAGGAGTCGGAGTACGACATCGAGCCGCAGAGCTGGTTGAGGTCGGTATGAGCGGTCAGGCCCGGAGGCGGCAGCGGAGTGTGACCACGGAGGGCCCCGCTCATACCGCAGAGGAGACAGCATGAACGAGGCGATGGACGCGCTGGAGGCGCGGGTGCACCGTCAGTTGAATCGAATGCGTGATCTGGGCGATCAGATGGCCGCGATCCGGGTGCGCGAGACCTCGCCCGATGGTGCGGTGACCGCCGAGGTCGACGGCAACGGCGCACTGTGCGATCTGGTGTTCTCGGACACGATCTCGAAGCTGTCGCCGAGTGAGTTCGAGAGGGTGCTGGTGGCTACCGCGGGCCGGGCGGCCCATCTCGCGATTGTCCGGCGAGGCGACCTGGTCACCGCGTTCAACCAGGAAATGGCCGAGTCGATGCCAGACGTTCAGCGCGGTGACTGAACCATGTGGCGGCTCTTTGCGTTTCTCTGTGTATGTGCAAGTTTCTGTTGAGCAATCAGGCTGATCCACCGCCTGGCGGATCGGCACACCCCGATCGGCTTCCCGTCGATGGGAACCCCGGTACATTTGTACAAACCAATACTCTTCCGGCTGTAGAGGTTTCCGATGACTGATCTTGCTGTAGCTTCTGACGCGATCTGCCGGTACGGTGATGCCTCGGCAGCGATGGCGGTGGAGACCGCCGCGGCGGGTGCGGCCAACCAGGCTGCGACCATGGCCGCAGCGATCCCGGTATTCGGCCTGATCGGGCAGGATTTCCTGGCCGCGTTCGCATTTGCCCAGGCCAATAATTTGATGTCGGTCACCGAACTGGCCGCCGTGCACGCGGCTACGGCGATGACGTGCTACGAGAGCGCCGCCGCGTACGACCTGACCGAGGACGCGGCGGTCACCGAATTCGGGACTGTCGGCAAGCGGTTATGACAGCGCCCATCGACCAGACCGTGTTGGACCTGCTGCGTCAGAGCGCGGCCGGTCAGATGCTGAACCGGCCGGTCAACGATGTCCTCAAGGACATGGGCCTCGGCCCGCTGCCGGAGATGCCCGCGGAATTGGCGTTGCCGGAACTGCCACCACTACCGGCCCTTGATCTGTCACTGCTGGCCAAACCGCTCACCGATCTGGCAGGAACCTTCGGCACCGGTCAGCCGGCTGCCGGGCCGGGCATCGACCCCACGCAGGTGTTTTCCCAGGTCTCCTCCGTCGTGCAGACGGCGGTGCAGATGGGTTCGTCGGCGTTGCAGATGGCGATGACGCTGTGGCAGGGCATGGGTGCTTCGGAGGCCGCCGGGAAGGCGACGCAGGCGCAGAAGGACGGCGCGGCCGTGTCGACCCAGAGCGCGCAGACCTCGGTGGGCACCGCCACGGCGGCGGGCTCGGTCTTCACGGGCGCCGCCTCGATGGCGGCGATCACCGCCAAGTACATGGCGTCGGTCGCGGCGTCGGCGCCGTTCCTCGTGACCGGAGCCGGGCAGGCGTTCCTGCTGGCGATGACCGCCGAGACACTCACCGAGGCGACGATCGTGGTCGCGAAGACCCGCACCGAGCTGGGTATCGAGAGCGGGAAGATGATGGGGACCGGTCAGAAGGTGCCCGTCACCAACGCGCCCAAGGGCATGGATCCGATGCAGGTCGTCTCACAGCTGATGCAGATCGTGCCGATGCTGACGAGCGCGGTCTCTTCCGGTGCGCAGTCCATCGCCCAGGTACAGACCGCGCTGAATCCAGCGAGGTCCCTTGCGGATATCGACAAGAAGGTCGACTTGAAGGAAGGGCTCGGGGCCGGTGCTCCGGTCGGTGGCGCAGGCCTCGGGGGTGGCGGCGGCGCGGGCATCGGAGCCCAGCCGCGGCAGCTCACCCCATGGGGTGGGTCGCGGGTAGCCAGCGGCGGTGTCGGTGCCGCGGGTGCCAGTGCCGGTGCCGCCGGCACCGCCGGAGCGTCATCCGCTTCCGGCACGGGCAGCTCGATGCGCGGAGGCACGGGCATGATCCCGCCGATGGGTGCCGTCGGTGCTGCCGGTGCCGGCGCGGCGCGGGCGAACGAGGCCGCGACGTCGGAAGGCGTTCGTGCCAACTTGGTGACCGAACAACACGGCAACGAGGTCGTGGGTGATATCGAAGGCGCCTCGCTGCCGGTGGTCGGCGCGGCCGAGCGTGTGACCGAACCACTGGACGGCGATTCGCCGGACAAGGCACTCACCCTCTGACAGGAGGCCGTCATGGAATTCGATCCGATCCAGGCCCGCAAATCCGGTACCGACTTGGACGCCCTCGCGACCCGACTGGAAAACGACCTGCGGGCGAAACAGCCTGCTCTCGCCGTGGAGCACGCGGGCACGGACGAGGTGTCGGTGCGCGCCGCGGAAACGCTGCGTGGCGTCGCGTCCTCCTACGATGACGCCGCCACCCAGGGCATCCATGAGATCCGAAAGCTGGCCGCCGCCTTGCGCTCGCATACCGACGAGCTGCTGCGGATGGACGATGACAACGCGGTCGGCTTCGGCCCTGCGAGATAGCGCGAGGCTGCACATATGGTCGAACCACCGGTAGTCGGATTCACCGGTGTGATCTGGGAAGCCAGACCCACCGAGCAGCTGGCGCGCGACCTCACGACTGGTCGTGGCGTGGCTCCGATGGCCGAAGCGGGCGCCGCATGGGCCCAGCTTGCCGCCAGTTTCGGTGCGGCCGTAGTCGAATACGACCAGATCATCGCGAAGATCCGCGAATCATGGCGCTCCGCCGAGAGCGGCCCCGTGATCGACCGGATCGCGACATTGCGAGACTGGCTCGTGGACGCCGCTGCCGCCGCGGGCCACAACGCGTCGCGGGCCAGTGGTCAGGCTGTGGCTTACGAGGTGGCGCGATTGGCCATGCCGCACGTCGCCGAAATCGCCGCACTCGAGGTGGCGAAACGTGGAATCGAGCAAGCCGGCGCCGCACTCGGCGCCCCACTGGTAGCGGCGGCGGCCCAGGTCGATACCGAGCAGAACCTGGCCAAGGCGAACGCCGCCCGCGTCATGCAGAGCTACGAATCGGCGACCACACCGCTTGCCATGCCGTGGCACCAGCAGCACCCACCGGTCATCGCGTCGAGCGCGGCACTGGATGCCGAACGCGCCGCAGCGACATCGACATCGGCTCCGGCCATGCCTGGCGGTGTCACGCCTGCCACTGTCGGCGGCGGTTTCGGTGTGCGGGCCGTGCCGAGGGCGAAGACGGCCTACCACGCCCAGACCGTCAGTCAGGCGGTGTCCATGCCGGACGTCGTCCCGGTGCAGTCGACTTCGGTACCTGCCGATTCGGGCACCGGGCGGATGATGCCGGGCGGGATGGCCCCGGCCGCCGCCATGGGCGGTGCCGAGCGCACCGTTCGTGCGGGAGCGGCCGCGCCACTCGGCGGCGAGGCCATGGAGATCGATGCCGGTATCGATGTGGCTCCGCCGGTGTTGGGTGCCGCCGAGCAGGCCCAGCGATCGGAGGCGTCATGACACCGCCTCAGCGCAGGGGGGCGCCGTGCCGACGATGACCAATGACGGCCTGCTCGCCGTGTCCGGCATTTTGGGCGTGCAGACTCTGCCGCTGGTTCTCGGTGTCGGTCCACAACAGGATTCGGTGCAAGCCTGGACCGCCGCGCAACAAGAGGCGATCGACGGCCTGCGGGATTCGGGACTCGTGGACAGCTATGACGAGGTGGACACCGATCTCGCCGCCGCCCTTCATATCTTGTCGCAGCCGGACCGGGAGCTGGTGGCGCGTATCCATACTGAAGCGGGGACTCGGCGAGTCTGCCTGGCCCGCAGGGCATCCAAGCACGCCGTGGCAACCAGGATCGGCGACGTCTTCGACGTCCGCACAACGTGGGCCGATGACGACGGAGCCGCGCTGGCGCGCCCGGTGCTCGACGCGCTGGGGGCCTGCCCGCCCGCGCGTACCGTGAGCTTCAGTGCGCCGTCCGATCAGCTGCGTGAACGTTTCGATCGGGCCGTCGAATCCAGTGACTACACCCAGGTGCTCTACGGACTGGGTATCGAGGAACGTGACGCGATCGAGTTCGGGCTCGCCATATCGAGCTGTTTCGCGCACGCCGAGGTCGTTGCCTACGCATACGATGACGGCGCGACAACCCAATCTTCCGGAGCGGTAGCGGTGTACGACACCTCGCAGGGTCGTATCGTCGCCAGCCCTGGAGCATCCCCGGACCTGCGGGTCTGGTCCACCTTCACGCCGGGCTCCGATCACCGGATCGCGCAAGCGATTTCCGCGCTGGTCCGGTCGCTGCCCGGAGGAAGGTGGATGCCCTAGCTCGCGCGTTGTCGAGAGCTGACAGTGCGAAATCTTGGCCGCGTCAACCGAAGACGTACACAGTCATAACAGATTCAAGAAAGGGTTCGAGACATGGGTGATGTCAATTTCGAGGAATTCGGGGCTCAGGGAGTCGCGGACGACATGGGCGATGCGATCAGCGCTCTTCGCACAACGATCAATCGCGTTGTCGAGACCACCAGCGCAGCCAAGGCCGGCTGGCAAGGCGACGCCTCCGACGCGTGCGGTAAGGCCGCATCCGCGTTCGAGGACGAAGCGGATCGCGTGAAGGCGATCCTCCAGGAGATCACGGACATGGTGGGCGATGGCAACAAGGGCTACAAGGAAATGGAAGCCGATAACACGGACTTCTTCACCAATCTGAGCGTGTAGCCGAAACTGCGACTTCGAAAGGACTTGATATGAAATACGATGAGAAAATATTGGCAGGCCTGATCGAGGACCTGGTTGAACTCCGTAAAGACCTGCGGACACAAGCGGGGAACCTCGAGTCAGCGGCAAGCAACCTGTCTGCCGCCTGGGAAGGCAACGCGGGTTTCGAGGGGTTCCGGGATGCGAAGAGGCGGTTCGACGCCGAGTTCGGCACCGCGGACACCGCCGACACCACTGTCGATGGGACCACCATCGGCACGCTGAACGGCCTCGGCAAGGCTGTAGAAGCCGCGTGGCAGAACGCCAAGCACATCGATGCGAAGGTCGGCCAGGCATTCGGCGGCTGACCCGGTCGGATGTTTCTCCGAATGGCCCGTGCACGCGATCCGCGTGCACGGGCCGTTCGGCGCTTACACCGGAATCGGCCGGGGTACGCCGAGGTAGGTCATCTCGAAGGGAGTCGCAACCATGTTGACGGTTGTCGTGCCCGCGGCGGTCTGCACGGTGACCCGATTCGCGGTGCCGGGGTCCTCGGTCAGCGTGACGTCGGGGTCGAAATAGTCGCCACTGATCGAACGCGACCGCAGGAGGATGACCGTAGCGTCGGAGTGGTGCGTCGACGGCGGTATGCCGTCGTAGATGATGACGGATGCGGCACGGTGCGAATTCGCCTGCTGGGAACCGGCCGACCAAGCCGCCAGCGACAGCAACTGCGGCGAATCGACATAGGCCACCATCTCCCGCCAGGCCTCATGACGGTTGGTGTGCACCACGACGGTGGCGCCCAACGCGATGGCTCGCAGGATGACCTGCTTGGCGATGAGCAGCGCGCCGATGATCTCGACCCGGCGCACCCGCTGGCCGACCAACGGCAGCGCCACACCCTGCCCGGAGGCGTCCGCGCCGATCAGCTGTCCACAGCCTGCGATGGGCATGGACAGGCCGGCCAGTGAATCCGGTGTGCCGAAGGAGCTGTCGATCGGCAGGTCCGGTCCCTTGGCGCTGACCGGAAGGCTGTGCAGTAGCGCCCGATACTGTTTCCCCGGCATAGGTATCAGGCCGGGGACATCGACCTGCGCCGGCTCGTGGCGAGTGTCGAATCGGACCGTCGCGGTAACCGCGATCTGCCCCGAACCCGCACCCTGGGCGGGTGTGCCGTCGGCTGCCGCGCGCCGTAGCCGCACGGTCATCGTTGTCGCCAGGCTCTGGGTCGCCCAGACATCGGCGAACCCGCGCGGTCCGAGCGCCTCGAGCGCCATTCGGTAGGAGGTGGAATAGATTCCGTCGTGCTCGAGGCCCCGGGATGTTTCCCTGAGCTGATCGAGCGAAGCGCCGCGGGTGAGCTGATGGACCACCGAGGTCATCTCCGCCGCCGACAACACCGACGCCGTGAGCCCACGGGCAGCCAGTCGATTCGCCACCCGCCGGGTCGCGACGATTCCGGATCGCAGCGTGCCGGTCGAGCCACCGCCACGGCGGTCCACCGCGCCGACGTTGGTGAGTGGGTTCAGCCGCAGAACAATCCAGACCGTTCGCTGAGCGACCGCGGGAAGCGGACCGAGGATCTGGTCATAGAGCCGCGCGACCGGACCGGCGTCCGAGGTGCGCGCCCCGGTACTGATCACATCGATGGACGCGAGATCGATGTCGAACTGGTTCAGACAGCGCGCGAGCTCCGGGAGCGGCACCTTGTCGCCGGTGCTCAGGCCACTCGGGCTGAGCAGCGTCACGAAGCGTGGTGGTGCGTCGATGCGCAGCATGGTGATCAAGTGCGCGCCATCCCATCGCATGCCGTACGTGCCGCCCTCGGGCAGTGGAACATCGAACGGCGCGTGGTTGACAACAGTGGAACGGCTACGGAAGGCGTGCCACCGGAAAGCGATCTCCTCGTCCAGGAATCCGGCGAGCGAGCTGCCGCGCAGCCTGGTGAGGCCGACGATGGCGACGAGCGCGCCACCGGCCACGGCGTAGGGCGTCGGTGCGTCGAACGACACGGCCACAAGGGCAGTGGCGATCGCGACGAGCACGACCGGGATCACCAAGCGCAGCGGTAATATTCGAAACAGCCAGTTCTGCGGTGAGTGCAGCGGTGGTGCCGAAACCGCTACGGCCGGGTCGGCCGTTGTTGACGCCATGAACTTATAATGGACCGAAGTTCCCCACCTTCGCTACCTGTCCCGCCTCTCCGCGTATTCAGGCCAGGCTCAGGTGGCACAACAGTGGCGTTGGCGGCCGACGGTAGGGTTGGTAGACAGTTGGCTGGTGCCCGACGAGTTACCCATGTTCGTACGAAATCAGTTGTTGCGTTGGGAAGCACGCAGGATAGGATTCCAGCTGCTCCAATCCGCGTCAGTTCGGAGGCGTCGTGCCAGCACAGTTGACCACGCGTGCCCAAGTCAACGGATACCGGTTTTTGCTGCACCGGTACGAGCATGCGCTGATCCGGCGCGATGTGCGGATGTTGCACGACCCGATGCGGTCGCAGGCCCGGTCTCTGGTCATCGGCGCCGTACTGGGAATCCTGGTGGTCGCGGGCGCTGCGATCTTGTCATTTCTGAAGCCGGCGGGCTCGGTCGACGAGGCGAAGATCGTGATGGCCCAGGAAAGCGGCGCTCTGTATGCGATCGTCGACGGGACCTTGCATCCGGTGTTGAACCTGGCCTCGGCGCGGCTCATCACGGGCAGCAACGAGTTGCCGACCTCGGTGAAAGCGTCCAAGCTGACATCGCTGCCGCGCGGTCCGATGCTGGGAATTCCCGGCGCCCCCGCGGCGCTGCCCGGCGGGTCGGGGGACCGCTCGATCTGGACGCTGTGCGACTCGGTGATGCTGTCCGCCGCGGGCAGCGCGGCCCGCTCGCCAGGCGTGAACACGACGGTAATTGCCGGTGCGATCGAGCCCGAATCCGACTACGCGGCCCGGCCACTGCGATCGGACGAGGCGTTGCTGGTGACGCGCGAGAACAAGATCTACCTGCTGTTCGACGGCAAGCGCGCGGAGATCGACCCGGCGGACTCGGTCCTGGACCGGTCGCTGGCGTTGCGCAACCAGCAGCCGAGACCGGTCAGCGCAGGGCTGTTGAACTCGACCACCCAAGTGCCTGCGTTGACGCCGCCGCAGATCGATCGGCTGGGCGAACCCGGCCCTGGACGGCTGTCGGACATACCCGTCGGGGCCGTGATCAGAGCGCGCGGAGTCAATGCCGAGGAGCTGTACGTCGTATTGCCCAACGGGGTGCAACGGGTAACGCCTTTCGCCGCCCAGGTGATCCGCAATGCGAATTCTCAAGGCATGAGCGATATCACCACGGTGCCGCCGGACAGGCTGGTCGGGGTACCGGTGCTGACCACTCTGCGAGTCGACCAGTTCCCGCAGGAAACGCCGAAGATCCTTCCCGCCGAGGGCCATCAGGTCGGGTGCACGTCCTGGTCCAAGGGGGCCGACGATCCGGCCGCCACGGTGACGATCCTGGCCGGCCGGAAACTCCCGCTGGCGGAGTCGGCCACCCCGGTCGTCTTGACCACCGCGGACGGCACCGGCGATCGTGTGGACGCCGCGTACCTGCCGCCGAACTCAGGCGAGTACGTCCAGGCGACCGGCATGGACCCGGAAAGCTCCCGCCGAGGCACCCTGTTCTATGTGGCCGACAACGGAATCCGCTTCGGCGTGCCCGACTCCGAGACCGCGACCGTGCTCGGCCTGGCACAAAAACCACGGCTGGCCCCGTGGCCGATCATCGGCCAGCTCGTCCCCGGCCCGACCCTGTCCGCCAAGAACGCACTGGTCAGCCACGACACCTTGCCGACCGGCGCAACCACAAACTAAGCAGCAGCTCCGCCTCGCCGCCCCGCTATCGCAGGGTGGAGAGGACGCTGTCGAGGGCGTTGCGCATGTCGTCGGCTTCGATGCGCATGAGCACGCTCTCGTCCACGTCGGTCAGGTCCAGGTTTTCGTCGTTGGCCAGCCGGAATTCGCGTTCCTCCTCGGCTGCTTCGATGACGTTGCGGATGAAGCGGCCGTTGCCGGCGAGGTCGATCCCGCGGCGTGGCTGACCGGTCTGGTCGGTGCTCTGCTTGCTGTACAAGTCCGCGCAAGCCTGCACGAGCAGCGCCTGGGCTTCGTCGGAGACCTCCGAATCCCTTTTGTGGGCGATGAACTGCCCGATCTGGCCCAACTCCTCCGGGGTATAGGAATCGAACTGCACTCGCTTGGCGAACCGGGAACCGAGGCCGTCGTTGGCCTGGAGTAGCCGCTCGATCTCGCCGTCGTATCCCGCGATGATCACAACCAGGCGGTCTCGATCGTTTTCCATGCGTGCCAGGAGGGTGTCCACCGCCTCGCGGCCGAACGCGTCGCCGCCGGACAGGCCGGTCTGGATCAGGGTGTAGGCCTCGTCGATGAACAGCACGCCGTCCATCGCGCTGTCGATCAGCTTGGAGGTCTTGATCGCGGTGCTGCCCAGGTGCTGGCCGACGAAATCCGCGCGTTTGGCCTCGACGAGGTTGTCGGTCTTCAAAAGACCTAGTCCACAGTAGATCTTGGCGACCACCCTGGCGACGGTGGTCTTACCGGTACCAGGCGGGCCGGTGAACGCCAGGTGCTGTCCGCGCGGCACGCTGGCCATCCCCTTCTCGGCGCGGATCTTGGCCAGCTGCGCGGTCGCCTGCAGCTTGGCGACCTGGGTCTTGACCGCGGCGAGGCCGATCTGTGCATCCAGTTCCGCGCGTGCGGTCGCGAGGATCAGCTTGGCTTTGTCGTCGCGCTCCTCGCGGCCCATTTGCTCGGCCGACGGGGCGGACCCGGGATCCCAGCGGTTGGTGCGCGCGTCGATCTGTTCCTTGGTGGACACCGTGAGGCGGTACTTGCGGTCTCGCATGGCGGCGGTGTTCGCCGCGAAATCCGGTGCCTCGGAGAACACCTTCTCGAACAGGGCCTGGGCTTCGTCCTCATGGCCGGTTTCGCGCAGGCACAGGCCCCGGCAGAACCGTGCCGTGGTCGCTGCCGCGGGGATGGGGCCTTCTTCCGCTCGTTCCATCCGGCGGATCGCTTCACCGAACAGCCCGAGTTGCGCGCAGGCTGTGCCGACCATCACGTGCGCACCGGCGGCCAGGTAGGGGTCTTCCCACTCCGCGGAGCCGGCGAGCACCGTCATGACATCCGGCCAGCGCTGCGTCGTGTAGTGCAGGACCCCGCGCACATACGCGCAGACGCGGTCGTCGATCTCGCGATCGGGCTGCGACAGCTGGGACTTCCGGTGCACGGCGAGTTCGTCGAGGACCTTCTCGGCCTCGTCGTGGTCGCCCTCGGAGATCAGCAGCGAAGCCTGCGCCAACCAGATTTCGGTGTAGCTGGACAGCGGGTAGTCGATGTACTGGCCGACCACGAAGCGCCCGGCGAGCTCGCGGGGGCGCAGCCCCAACCGGCGCTGTTCTCGGAAAAGCGTTGCCCCGCTGGTCTTGTACATGTTGAACAGCACTTCGCGGGTGACTTCACCAGCGGCGGCACGCCCGAGCCATGCATCGCACATGCCAGGATCCCATTCGGTTGCCCGTTGGAACGCCAGCTTGGCGTAGTCGAGGTCGCGGGCGGATTCCTGCCCGTCGATAACCAGGCCTAGTGACAAGACGCCAGCATCGAAGGCGCGTTGTGCTTGGCGGTTGCCAGTCATGCGGGTGAGCCCCCAAAGCCTACGGTGTGAGCGATTTCTCGCTCAGCATACCGGCTGCCGGATGACGGTTTGTTCGATAGATTGTGTTCGTTGCCATCTAGGGACAGCGTTGAGTGTAGGGAGTCATCCAACCCGTGACCGACTCGTCGACCAGCGGCTTGGGTGCCGCTGACCCGGAACTGTGCCGTGTGTCGGTTATCGGCGGAAACACCCAGATCGATCTGGGTTTGCCCGCGACGATTCCGATCGCCGCCTTCATCACCGATGTAGTCGAATTGATCGAATCCCGTACCCCGGACTTCACCGACCCGGAGGAGGGCGCGCCGCTACGGACGCAGCATTGGACATTGGCCCGGATCGGCCGTGGCCCGATCCCGCCCAGCCAGACGCTGACCGAGGCCGAGGTGTACGACGGTGAGCTGCTGGTACTGCGGTCGGTGACGGCCAAGGAGTCGCCTGCGCTGTTCGACGATGTGATCGACGCGGTGTCGAAGCTGACCACCGAGATGTTTCGAAGTTGGTCGCCGACGTCGGCCCGATGGGTGGGTCTGATCGCGGCCCTCGTCGCGGTGCTCGCGGCGATCACGCTGCTGGTCGCTGCCAGGAGCCACGGCGCGGGCATCGCGACCGGCTTCGTCACGGTCGGCGCCGGCGCGACCGCCATAGCCGCGGCCGTGATCGCGATACGGATGTATCAGGCGCGGCTGGTCGCCGTGGTGTTGTCGCTGTACGCACTACTCTTGTTCTTCGCCAGCGCGGCATTATTCGTGCCGGGCGATGTGGGCAGTCCGCACCTCCTGCTGGCCTGCGTCGCGGCCCTGGTCGCCGCCGCGGTCGGCTACAGCATCACCGGCGTGGGTGCGACGATGTTCGCCGCGGCCATCACCATGGCGCTGTTCGGCGGCGTCTCCGCGTTCGTGCGGATGGTCTGGGACAGTGATCCGCCGAAGATCGCCGCAGGCGCGATGGTGGTCGCCCTCATCGTGCTCACCATGGCCCCGCGGATCGCGGTGGCGGCGGCGCGGCTTCCGGTGCCGCCGGTGCCCACCGCGGGCGCGGCGATCGACCCGGCCGACCACGAACCGCGGCCCACCATCGAAGACATCGGCGCCATCGGTGCCACCGCCCTTCCGTCGGCGGCGGGACTGGAGCTGCGGGCCGGCGCCGCCAACCAGTATCAGTCCGGCGTGCTGATCGGGTCCACCGTGGCGGCCGCGGCGGGGGCGGTGATCGGCGCGGACCCGTTCGGCGCTGCGCGGTGGCAAGGTATCGCGCTGGCCGTGGTCGTCGCGCTGATCCTGTGTCTGCGGGGACGTTCGTTCGCCGACCTGACCCAGGCGTGCACACTGATCGTGGGTGGCGCCGCCACTTTGATCGCGATCATGGTCGGTGTGGCGTTCGGTCATCCCTCGTGGCTGGTGCCGATCGCTGGGATACTGCTCGCGGTCGCGGCGGTCGCGGTGGTGTTCGGTGTTATCGGGCCGCACACCGAGATGTCGCCGGTGACCCGCCGGATGGGCGAGATCTTCGAATACCTGCTGATCGTCACCATCATCCCGCTGGTGCTCTGGATCATGGACCTGTACACAGCCGCCAGAAACCTGTGACACCGATGGCTATCGCACGGCAGCTCACATCACCCATACCGCTACGGCTGGCTGGTGTCGCGGCGGTTCTCGGCCTGAGCCTCGTCGGAATGCCTTCCCCGGCGCATGCGATCGCGCCACCGGCCATCGATGACGGTGCGCTGGGTGCGGCGCTGGCCGTCAATGGACCGCCCGACGCGACCGAGCAGCGATCCGTTTGCGCCGAACCCCTGCTCACCGGCGCCCCGCCACGGGACGCGCCGCTGCCGCAGCGGATTCTCGACCTACCCGCCGCGTGGCAGTTCAGCCGGGGCAGAGGCCAGAAGGTCGCGGTTGTCGACACCGGCGTGAACCCGCATCCACGCCTACCACCCCTGGAACCCGGCGGCGACTTCGTCTCCGACTCGAACGGAATGGTCGACTGTGACGGCCACGGCACCTTCGTGGCCGGCATCATCGCCGCGCGGCCGAGTCCGGACGACGCGTTCGTCGGCGTCGCACCGGAAGCGGACATCCTCACCATCCGACAACTGAGCCTGGCCTACGAGCCGAAGGACCGGGACCGCCGGGAGCTGCCGGGCGCGATCTCGAGCGCCGGGTACGGAACCGTGCTGACACTGGCCGCCGCTGTCGTGCGCGCGGTCGATCGCGGTGCCACTGTGATCAATATCTCCGAAGTGGCCTGCACGCCCGCTGGAGTCGCTCCCGCCGACGGGGCGCTCGGCGCCGCGGTGAAATACGCTTACGACCGCAACGTCGTCGTGGTCACCGCCGCCGGAAACATCCAGGAGGGCGGTGCGTGCGGCGCCCAAAACGACGGTTCGGGGTGGGGTGCGGTCCGCACCGCGGTGAGCCCGGCCTGGTTCTCCCCCTACGTGCTGTCGGTGGCCTCGGTGGAAGCCGACGGCACGCCGTCGCCGTTCTCGATGTTCGGTCCGTGGGTCGGCGTCGCGGCGCCGGGGCGCGACATCGTCTCGCTCGACAGCAAACCCGGTGGGGTGGGGTTGGTCAACGCCGTGCAGACCAACGAAGGCACCGGAACCATCGATGGGACCAGCTTCGCCAGCGCGTATGTCTCCGGGCTCGCGGCGCTGGTGCGCGCGCGGTTCCCCGAGCTGTCGGCGAGACAGGTGATGGATCGGATCGTCCGCACCGCACAGGCACCCGGTGCCGGACGCGACGATCAGCTCGGGCACGGGCTCATCGACCCGCTGGCGGCATTGACGGCGCAACTGCCCGAGCGACCGGTGAGCGCGGAAGCAGACGTGGCGCGCCCCATCGCGGGGCCGACACCGCCGCCTTACGTCGATCCGATGCCCCGGCGGGTGGCCACCATCGGAACGATCGTCTTGCTTGCGTTGCTCGGCATCGGCTACACATTGTCGATTCCGTTCCGCCGCACCCGTGTCGGTGCCGTCGACCCTGCAGAAGCTGCGGAAGAAGGACAGTAGGACATGGCTACCGAAGGATTTGTGCGCAGACCGCGGATCGCGCCGCCGCGTCCGCCCGGCGGCGAAGTGGCGCTCACGGCGCCGCCGGAGATTCCGCGCCCGGTACCGGCAGGCTTGCTGATCAAGTTGATGCCACTCGTCATGGTGGTGGCCGTGGTCGGCATGATCGCGATGATGGCCATGATGGGGCGCAATCTCCTGGCAAACCCCGTCGGGATGATGTTCCCGATGATGATGCTGATGTCGATGGTCGGCATGATGGCGGGAATGCGCGGGGGCAGCGGTGGTCCGAAGAAGGCCTCCGAGCTCAACGAGGAGCGTAAGGATTACTTCCGCTACTTGGATCAGGTACGCAAGGATGTGCGCAAGACCGGCCACTCCCAGCTCGACGCCCTGATCTGGAGCCACCCCGACCCGGCGGATCTGCAATCGCTCGTCGGCACTCGGCGCATGTGGGAGCGCCGCCCGAACGACCCGGATTTCGGGCATGTGCGCGTCGGCGTCGGCAGCCACCGGCTGGCCACCAAGCTGGCGCGGCCGGAGACCGGTCCGCTGGAGGACTTGGAGCCGGTGTCGACCGTGGCACTGCGCCGGTTCGTCCGCACCCACTCGGTGGTGCACGGCCTGCCGACCGCCATCTCGCTGCGCGCGTTTCCGGCCATCAACATCGAAGGTGATCCCGTCGAGGCCCGCACCCTGGTGCGGGCGATGCTGATGGAGTTCGTGGCGTTCCACGGACCGGACCACACCGCCGTCGCCATCATCTGCGCCGATCCGGACAGCGAGACCTGGGCGTTCGCCAAATGGCTTCCACATCTGCAGCATCCGGTCGAGCGGGACGGGATGGGCTCGGCCAGGATGATGTACCGCTCGCTGGCGGAGCTGGAGACGGCCATGTCGGCCGAGCTTCTCGAACGCGGCCGCTTCATGCGCAACGCTCAGCCGACCGCGGGGCGGGTCCACCTGCTCGTCATCATCGATGACGGTCGCGTGAGTGGCACCGAGCGGATCGTCAGCGACGCGGGCTTGGACTCCGTCACGGTTCTCGATCTCACCGCACCGCAGGCCGGGCTGGCCGTGCGCCGTGGTCTCCAGCTCGTCATCAGCGACGGCATGGTCGCGGCGAAGTCGGCCGCGGGCACCGAGAAGTTCGCGACCGCAGACGTGGTGACGGGTGCCGAGGCGGAGTCTCTCGCCCGGGATCTGGCCCGCTACCGCGTCGCGACGGCCGCCCAGATCGTCAGCCTCGGCGACGAAACACGCGCCGATCCGGGGCTGATGTCGCTACTGAAGATTCCGGACGCCGCGCAGATCGACCCGGCCGTGGTGTGGCGCCCACGCAGTTCCCGTGAACGCCTGCGGGTGCCGATCGGTGTCACTCCGGACGGTACTCCGGTGGAGATCGACATCAAGGAGTCCGCCGAGAACGGTATGGGACCACACGGGTTGTGCATCGGCGCAACGGGTTCGGGTAAGTCGGAGTTTCTGCGCACCCTCGTACTGTCGATGGTGACCTCGCATTCGCCGGATCTGCTGAACCTCGTGCTGGTCGACTTCAAGGGCGGTGCGACCTTCCTCGGTCTCGACTCGCTGCCGCACGTGGCCGCGGTCATCACCAACCTCGAGGAAGAACTCTCGATGGTCGACCGCATGAAGGACGCACTCGCCGGCGAGATGAACCGGCGTCAGGAGCTGCTGCGCTCAGCGGGCAACTTCGCGAACGTCACCGAGTACGAGCAGGCCCGTGCCGCGGGCGCCCAGATCGACCCGCTGCCCGCGCTGTTCATCGTCGTCGACGAGTTCTCCGAACTTCTGTCGCAGAAACCGGATTTCGCCGATCTTTTCGTGATGATCGGCCGACTGGGGCGCTCGCTGCGGGTGCATTTGCTGCTGGCCTCGCAGCGACTGGAAGAGAACAAGCTGCGCGGTCTGGACAGCCATCTGTCCTATCGGATCGGGCTGCGTACCTTCTCGGCGAACGAATCGCGTGCGGTGCTCGGTATCACCGACGCCTACCACCTGCCCAGCGTGCCGGGCTCGGCCTACCTCAAGAGCGACGCGGACGATCCGCTGCGATTGAACGCCAGCTATGTGTCCGGGCCGTATGTGTCGCCGCGTGGCACGCAACAGATCGACGGGCGTCCGGTGGGCGGCCAGTCGGCGGTGGTGTTCACCGCGAGCGAGGTCGAGGTGCCGGAACAGGAGTCGGCCTTCCGCGACAGCGCTGCGGCCCGTGGACTTCCGGAGCTACCGCCGCCGCCGGGCGAGCTGCCACCCCCGCCGAGCGAGGTCACCCGGCCCGCCGAGGCGGTGCCCGCCACCCTGCTGCAGGTGGTCGTCCAGCGCCTGACCGGGCACGGACGGCCGGCGCACGAGGTGTGGTTGCCGCCATTGGACGAGTCGCCCTCGGTGGACATGCTGCTGCCCGATCCGGATTGGAAGTCGCCGGCGAACCGGCACGGTCAGCTGTGGATGCCGATCGGCGTGATCGACAAGCCCTACGAGCAGCGCCGCGACGTGCTGGTCATCGACCTGTCCGGGGCGCAGGGCAATCTCGCCGTGGTCGGCGGCCCGCAGGCGGGTAAGTCGACCACCCTGCGCACCGCCATCATGGCCGCCGCTGCCACACACACTCCCGAACAAGTGCAGTTCTATTGCCTGGACTTCGGTGGCGGTACCCTCGCCGGCTTGGCGGGTCTGCCGCACGTCGGATCGATAGCGGGCCGACTGGAGATCGACCGGGTCCGCCGGACCGTCGCGGAGATGACCACGCTGCTGCACCAGCGCGAGGAACGGTTCCGCGAGCTGGGCATCGAGTCGATCCACGAATTCCGCAAGCGCAAGACGGCGCTGAACCAAATGACCGCCGCGGAGCGTGCGGCCGACCCGCTGTCGGAGGATCTGCACGGCGACGTATTCCTCGTGATCGACGGATGGCCGACAATCCGCGCCGAATTCGATGTGCTCGAGCCGGCTTTGAACGCGATCGCGGCGCAAGGATTGTCCTATGGCATCCATCTCATGATCGCGGCGACGCGCTGGGCCGAGATCCGGCCTGCCGTCAAAGATCTCATCGGGACCAGGCTGGAGCTTCGGCTCGGTGACCCGTCCGACTCCGAGATGGACCGGCGCACCGCCGTGCTCGTCCCGGTCGGTCGTCCGGGGCGTGGTTTGACCCCGGAGAAACTGCATATGCTGATCGCGTTGCCGCGGCTGGACTCGGACTCCCAGCCGCAGACGCTGGCCGAGGGGGTCGGCGCAGCGAAACAACAGATGAACGAGCTATTCGGCGGTCGCCGCGCCCCCGAGGTGCGCATGCTGCCCCTGGAGATCCCGCGCGGGGATGTGCTCGCCGCCGTACGCCAGCGTGGCATCGAACTCGGCCCGACACGGGTCGTCGTCGGGCTGGGGGAAGCCGAACTGGAGCCACTGGTCCTGGATTTCGGTACCCAGCCGCATCTCATGGCGTTCGCGGATGTGGAATGCGGCAAGACCACCCTGCTGCGCAACATCGTCATGGGTGTGGTGGAGAACTCGAGTGCGGAGCAGGCCCGGATCATCCTCATCGATTACCGGCGTACCATGCTCGGACTCATCGAAGGCCAGCAGCTGGCCGGATACTCGACCTCGTCGCAGACCTCGATCGGAATGATCAAAGAGGTCGCCGGCTACCTCGGCAAACGCATCCCTGGTTCGGACATCACCCCGAAACAGCTTCGGGAACGCAGTTGGTGGACCGGACCGGAGATCTACGTCGTCGTCGACGACTACGACATGGTCGCGACCGGGCAGAATCCGCTGGAGCCACTGCTCGAGTATCTCCCACAGGCCCGCGACATCGGCCTGCACTTGGTCGTGGCCCGACGCTCGGGCGGTGCGTCGCGAGCGTTGTACGACAAGGTGCTCGGCAGGCTCAAGGAACTATCGGTCGACGCGTTGCTGATGAGTGCGCCCAAAGACGAAGGAAAGCTGCTGGGTGACATCCGCTCGTCGAAGCTCCCACCGGGCCGGGGCATCCTGGTTTCGCGTAGCGGCGACCCGGAGATGATCCAGGTGTCCTACCTGCCGCCGATGTATGGGGAGCGGCCGACAGACCCAGCGCAGGCAATGGCCAACTGATTCGCAAGCACAGGGGTAACTCGCCGAGTACTGACTGACCTGCCCACCGCCGCCAGTCGTCACGGCAATCAGGTCTGACCTGATTGCTCGGCGATGCGGGGGAGCTGTTCGAACTCCCAGCTGTTTCTGCGGCGTTCGAAGAGCGCCCGGCGTGGGCAGGTCACGGCCAGTGATGCGGGTTGTTCCAGGACTCCTTTTTCGGACGATTGTTCCGCGGGAAGTAACTGTGTAGACCCGATTTTCGGTGACCAATACCTGGATCGCGTTGCGGCGGTGCTCATCGAGACCTGCATCCGATCGGCAAGCTCGGAATGACTGGACAGTGGATCCCCGGCTTCCATTCGCTGCGCGGATCTCCTCGCGGAGGAGGTCCGCGATCCGGTGGCCACGCCGGACCCGTCCAGCATCTTGCTGCTCGGTTGGTCGTACAGGTAACGAAGTGCACACGTCGTGACTCTCTACGGCCGGGTAACGCTTGACAGGTGCCTTCAGACGTTTATTGTAATGAACGTCCTGATCCGGTGTTGTGCGGCGATGACGGCGAGGCAACGTGGCAGGTTCGGATTCAACGATTGTAATGGCCCCCCCTGGCACATCGAGGTGTGTCGATTCTCTGGTGCATTCCGCGGCACCCGGACTAGTTCCCATGTCCGACCTACTCGTTCGGGCGTGTCGCGGGCACCGTGTTGTCGGCGGACCGCTGCTGTGGTTCGCCCGTGACCTAGCGGTACTACACGAACGTCGGCTGGTCGGCCGCGGCGGCTCGGTGGACACCACCCCGGCGGTGATCCGCGAAATCGAGCGCCGCAGAGCCGAACTGGTCATGGCGATCGACGACTGGGTGCTGCGCAGCGTGCCGCAGCATCGGTTCGGCGCGACCCTGCACACCGAGACGGTGGGCGCGGTGATCGACCGCCTGGCGGAGTCGTCGGTGCGTGCGCACCACGCGTTGATGACCCTGGACGCGCACGACGAGCTGCTGCACAGCGCCTGGCATCGTCTCGCCGAACTCGCCGACGCCTACGACGATCTGGTGCGCGACGTCATGGCGGGCAGACGGCGACTGCCCGAGTGGTGAGTCGGTAGCTCGGCACTTCACGCTCTCGGCGTGCCGAGTCACCGGTTTTTTGCTCAACCGAATTTTCCTGATATCGAGCGTCTTTCGACGTCTGGCGGGCGGTGCTGTTTCGAGCGACCTGCAAGCAGTCGCTAGCGGTGCTGTTTCGAGCGATCTGCAAGCAGTCGCTAGCGGTGCTGTTTCGAGCGACCTGCAAGCAGTCGCTGGTGATTGGCCCGGCAGGCGTCAAGGACGATAGCGGCGGTGATCGGTGGCGAAGTCGTCCGCGACGGTCGCGGCCAGCTCCACGTAGGCCCGCTTGGTCTGCTTGTTCAGCTGGTGCAGGTCGATCTCGGCGCCCACCGACATGTGCGGGTCGAACGGGATGATGTGCACGGCCCGGCAGCGAGACAGGAAGTACTCCCGTAGCTGCTGGATGCCCACGTTCGGCGACCCCGACCGCGGCGAGTTGATCACCACCACCGCGTTGCGCACCAGGTGGTCGTGCCCGTGCAGCGACAACCAGTCCAAAGTCGCTGCGGCACTGCGCGCCCCGTCGATCGCGGGTGAGGAGATCAGCACCAGCGAGTGGGCCAGATCGAGCACGCCCGACATCGCCGAGTGCATCAATCCGGTGCCACAGTCGGTGAGGATGATGTTGTAGAACCGCTGCAGGATTCGCGCGACCGCGCGGTACTCCTCCTCGCTGAACGCTTCCGACGCGGCCGGATCGCGTTCGCTGGCAAGCACTTCCAACCGGCTGGTGGACTGCGAGGTGTGCCTACGAACATCCGAGTACCGCTGAATCGACGGGTCGAGCAGCAGATCGCGCACGGTGGACCTGGTCTGCAGCGGCACCCGCTGCGACAGCGTGCCGAAGTCCGGGTTGGCGTCCACCGCGATCACCCGATCGCCCCGGATGGACGCGAAGATAGAGCCGATACCCATTGTCGTGGTGGTTTTTCCGACGCCACCCTTGAGCGAGAGCACCGCGATCCGGTAGTCACCGCGCACCGGCTGCCGGATCCGTGCGACCAGCTCCTGCAGCCTGCGTTCCTCGGCGGACATGCCGGGATTGATAGCACCGCCGGAGACGTGGTGCACGGCCTTGCGCCAGCCGCTTCCCGGCGGCCGCTTGACCTGCCGCCGCGGGACATTGTCCAGAAAAGGCTGCTGGTACTGCGCACTCGGCTGGTAGTTCGGCTGCTGGGCGTGCGGCTGTGCGTATCCCGGCGGATTGCCCCGCTGCGAGCCGTCTGTCTGTGGAGCGGGTTGTGCGTACCCCTGAGGCTCGGGCTGGTACTGCTCGCCGGTCGCTCCGGGGTACGGCGCTGCCCGGCCGGATTCCTCCTGCGCACGGGAGTCGCCCTGCCCGGCGGTGTTGCGCAACTGCGCGGCGGGTTCGCCGACTGGCGCTGGTCCGTTGACCGGTGCCGGTCCGCCGACGAATTGGGCCGGTTGGCCGGTGGATTCGGCCGGACCCGTGTTCGGGTATTCGGCGGGGCCGTGCGGGCCGATCCGCCCGCCGCCCGGCGTTTGGTCGCCCGCGAACTGCGGTGCGTGTCCGGGGTGTTCGCGGCCGGAGATGTTCGGAGCGTGCGGCTCCGAGGCGTAGTCCGCGTCCTTACGAGCCGGGTCGGTGTGCGGCTGGGGTACCTGCTGCTGGTCGAAGTTCGGCGGCTGTTCTCCTGGCGTCTGGGGACCAGGCCGCTGGTCGATCTCCTCGGCGGGCAGTCGGTGTCGTCCCTTTGCGACGGGCCGTGCCGAGGCTGCGTTGGACGCTGTCGAAGAGGTCCAGCCCGAGGCCGCGATATCCGGTTGGATGCGAGGGGGATTCGCCGATCCGGTCCCACCTGACTGCCAGGACTCGGCGTTCGGCTGCGCCGCGGCTTCGGGCGCCGCCCCGTGCTCGGGGCTCGGCGCAGCAAGCCACCACGGTGGCGGACCGCCGGAACCCGCCGCGGCAGGACCGCCGGTGGCTGCGGAGGGGGGCCCCGTCGGTGCGGTGGCCTGGCCGGTCGGCGGTGTCGAAGGGCGCTCGCCGACCGGGGACACCGCAGGGGGGTCGCTGATGGGCGGCGTCACCGAACTATCTGCTTGCGTCGGTGTCCGGTCCTCCCCGCCGAACGGCGGGGTAGACCAGTCACCGGACGGCGCGGGCTGATTCTCGGGCACCGGCACAGCGGGACGGCTGTCGGTAGGCGGGGTAATACGGTCCGCACCCATAGCCGGGCGGTCGCCGGTTTGCCACGTCGTCGAACTGGGGCGCTGGCTTTCCTGCGGTTCGGAACGACTTGGGCCCATCGGCGGACCCGCCGGATGAACAGCCCCGGGAGGTGTCCCGGGGCTTGTGGTCGGCGTCGCGGGGCGGTCGCCTACCGGAGGTGTCGCATGGGTCGGCCCCATCGGCGGAACCGCCGGATCTGGACCTTGGGGCGGCATCGCTCTGTCCGCACCAGTCGGCAGCACGAACGGGTCTTCTCCCACAGGCGGTGCGACGGAGTGCCCGCCGATCGGAGATATGGGCCGTTCGCCGGGGGGCGTGGTCGGCCACTGGTTCGGCCGCCCCGCGGCAAGCGGTTCCTCGTTCGAATGGTCGCCGCTCGGCCGGGCAGGGGGCCATTCGCCGTGCTGTGTGCCGGCCGGACGTTCACCCGTCGCGGCCGACGGGCCGCCGTCGTGCGTCGACGGTCCCGTGCTCTCGCCGTCCAGGACCTGGCCGGGCTGCTCACCGAGTGCTTGCTGTGGCGAGTCAGGAAGGGGCGGTGGCGGCGGCAGATCCGGCCTGCGGGTCTGGTGTGGCGCAGAGCGGCCATTCGGGGCCTGCGGCTCGGCGGCCCTGCTGCCCAGCGGCTGGAATCCTGCGGAGGGCTGCGAGGGGTTGCGGGTCGGCAGCCCGTGCTGTGCACCGCCGATCTGCTGGGGCCCGCCCTCCCAGGAAAAGTTCTGCGGCGGCGCCTGCTCGGGTACAGGTTGCTGCCACGAGCCGTGCTGTGGCTGGTCCCGCGGCGGCGCTTCCGGTCCGGGCTGGTGGGCGCGGCCCTGATCGTTCGGACGCTGTTCCTCGCCGGGATGTCCGTCCTGCTTGTCGCGGCGCCAGCCTTTGCGGCGCTTCTCCGGACGGTCGGCTTCCGGTGCCCGATTCTTGAACCGCCCGCGTCTGCGGTTGGAGGTTTCCTCGATGAGGTCGTCGTGCGGAAGGTTCTGTACCGGCGCTTCGTAGCCGACCTGTGTGACTTCGCTCTCGGACAGCCACGGCGGCAGCATGGGGAGGCCGTCGTCGTTACGGCTCACGGCTGCACCTCGCTAGCGCTCGGCTCCGCCGTAGCCAGAGGCGCTGTGCCTGTGGTTCGCTCGCTACGCTCACTCACAACTGCACCTCGCTAGCGCTCGGCTCCGCCGTAGCCAGAGGCGCTGTGCCTGTGGTTCGCTCGCTACGCTCACTCACAACTGCACCTCGCTAGCGCTCGGCTCCGCGTGGTTTGGGACGCTGTCCCTGTGGCTCGCTCGTTACGCTCGCTCACGCGTCCCCCTTGATCTGCTCGACCCGATTACCTGGACAGCGGTCAGTTTACGCGACAA
The DNA here is from genome assembly GCF_035920445.1 of Nocardia sp. NBC_01730. Taxonomy (NCBI): domain Bacteria; kingdom Bacillati; phylum Actinomycetota; class Actinomycetes; order Mycobacteriales; family Nocardiaceae; genus Nocardia; species Nocardia sp. NBC_01730. Next base: position 7,123,957 of record NZ_CP109162.1, read on the forward strand.
CGTGATGCCGCCGCGGCGTCGGACCCGACGCTCACCAGGCGTGGGAAGGTGGCTACGAAACGCCTGACGAAGCGGGTATACAGGGAGGCATTTTTGCCCGATCCGGGGCAGGTCGGTAAGCTGGACCGGCGGTGCACCTACGCGCCGACTGTTTGCGTGCGTCCGGTTGTGCCAACGATCGGTCCATGCAAACAGAAACAAGGCAAACAAACCAGGTTGAGCGTAACCGGGATCGCGGAGGACATGGCGAAGAAAGACGGGGCCATCGAGGTCGAGGGTCGAGTTGTCGAGCCGCTGCCCAATGCGATGTTCCGGATCGAGCTCGAGAACGGACACAAAGTTCTCGCGCACATCAGCGGGAAGATGCGGCAGCACTACATTCGTATCCTCCCCGAGGACCGTGTGGTCGTCGAGCTCTCGCCCTACGACCTGTCGCGTGGCCGGATCGTGTACCGCTACAAGTGATCGCGCTCGGCGTGGTCGGGTCGGTGCGAGTCGGCCGTGTCCTGGTACGGGCCGGGGCCGAGTCGAAAGACTCACAACAGAGACTTCCCCAGTCGCCGACTGGGGAAAACCTGTGTTCACACCCGTGTGAACCACAACAGATTGGACGGACGTGAAGGTTCAGCCGAGCGTCAAGAAGATCTGCGAGAAGTGCAAGGTGATCCGCCGTCATGGCCGGGTCATGGTGATCTGCGACAACCTGCGCCACAAGCAGCGCCAGGGCTGAGCGGAAGCGGGGGAGACCTCGCTCCACCGCGCCGGAGGCTTGCCGACGGCGTCGCTCGACGCAGCACCAGCCAAGCACCGAACCGCAGTTCGGATTGGCAAAGAAGAACTCCCAGCACCAGCCGCACGCTGCGGAAATCCGGGTTCGCCCGGGGCGTGTGCGCCTACCACCGGTTCGGAGGCCGGTGCCCCATAAGACGAGGGGACGGACAGGGAGCAGACCTCCGCGACACTAAGGAACTGCCATATGGCACGTCTCATGGGCGTTGATCTCCCGCGCGAAAAGCGCATGGAGATCGCGCTGACCTACATCTACGGCATCGGCCGTACCCGCTCCAAGGAGATCCTCGAGGCCACCGGCGTCAGCCCGGACCTGCGTTCGAAGGACCTCAGCGACGAGCAGGTCACGCAGCTGCGTGACTACATCGAGGGTTCGGCCCTCAAGGTCGAGGGTGATCTGCGCCGTGAGGTGCAGGCCGACATCCGTCGCAAGATCGAGATCGGCTGCTACCAGGGTCTGCGCCACCGTCGTGGCCTGCCCGTGCGTGGCCAGCGCACCAAGACCAATGCGCGCACCCGCAAGGGCCCGAAGCGCACCGTCGCCGGTAAGAAGAAGTAGGGATAACCGATGCCTCCGAAGTCAAGGGCCTCCGGCCCCAAGAAGACCCAGAAGTCGCGTCGCCGGGAAAAGAAGAACGTCCCGCACGGCCACGCGCATATCAAGAGCACGTTCAACAACACGATCGTGTCGATCACCGACCCGAACGGCAACGTCATCTCCTGGGCGTCGTCGGGTCACGTCGGCTTCAAGGGTTCGCGCAAGTCGACCCCGTTCGCCGCGCAGCTCGCCGCCGAGAACGCTGCCCGCAAGGCGCAGGAGAACGGCGTCAAGAAGGTCGACGTGTTCGTGAAAGGCCCTGGCTCGGGCCGCGAGACCGCGATCCGCTCGCTGCAGGCCGCCGGCCTCGAAGTGGGCACAATCTCCGATGTCACCCCGCAGCCGCACAACGGCTGCCGTCCGCCCAAGCGGCGTCGCGTCTAGCGGGAAAGGAATAGCGAAAAATGGCTCGTTATACAGGCCCCATCACCCGCAAGTCGCGTCGTCTGCGCGTCGACCTCGTCGGCGGCGACCAGGCGTTCGAGCGTCGCCCCTACCCGCCCGGCCAGCACGGCCGCGCGCGGATCAAGGAGAGCGAGTACCTGCTCCAGCTCCAGGAGAAGCAGAAGGCTCGCTTCTCCTACGGCGTCATGGAGAAGCAGTTCCGCCGGTACTACGAAGAGGCCAACCGCCTCAAGGGCAAGACCGGTGACAACCTGCTTCGTCTGCTCGAGACCCGGCTCGACAACGTCGTGTACCGCGCCGGCCTGGCGCGTACCCGTCGGCAGGCTCGCCAGCTGGTCAGCCACGGACACTTCGTGGTGAACAACCGCAAGGTCGATGTTCCCAGCTTCAAGGTCTCCCAGTACGACATCATCGATGTCAAGGAGAAGTCGCTCGGCACGCTGCCGTTCCAGGTCGCGCGCGAGACGGTTGGCGACCGCCCGGTTCCTGGCTGGTTGCAGGTAATCCCGGGTCGCCTGCGGATCCTGGTCCACCAGGAGCCGGAGCGCGCTCAGATCGATGTGCCACTGCAGGAACAGCTGATCGTCGAGTACTACTCGAAGTAATCAGCGGTGCGTGATCGTCATCGCTAGCGACTGCTTGCAGGTCGCTCGAAACGGCACTGCTAGCGACTGCTTGCAGTTCGCTCGAAACGGCGATCACGCACAACCCCTAAGACGAGGCGTCAAATAGCGGGCGCCCAAACAGGAGGATGATCCACATGCTGATTTCACAGCGTCCGACGCTGACCGAAGAGGTCGTCGCCGAGAACCGCTCAAAGTTCACCATCGAACCGCTCGAGCCGGGCTTCGGTTACACCCTCGGCAACTCGCTGCGCCGTACCCTGCTGTCCTCGATTCCGGGGGCCGCGGTGACGAGTATTCGTATCGACGGCGTCCTGCACGAGTTCACCACCGTTCCCGGCGTAAAGGAGGATGTCACCGACATCATCCTGAACCTCAAGGGTCTGGTCGTGTCCTCGGAGGAGGACGAGCCGGTGACGATGTACGTGCGCAAGCAGGGCCCAGGAACCGTCACCGCCGGTGACATCGTTCCGCCGAGCGGCGTCGTCGTGCACAACCCCGACATGCACATCGCGACCCTGAACGACAAGGGCAAGCTGGAGATCGAGCTCGTCGTCGAGCGCGGTCGCGGCTACGTCCCCGCCGTACAGAACAAGGCGTCCGGCGCGGAAATCGGCCGGATTCCGGTGGATTCGATCTACTCGCCGGTGCTCAAGGTGACCTACAAGGTCGAGGCCACCCGTGTTGAGCAGCGCACCGACTTCGACCGGCTCATCCTGGACGTGGAGACCAAGAACTCCATCAGCGCACGGGACGCGCTCGCCTCGGCGGGCAAGACCCTGGTCGAGCTCTTCGGCCTGGCCCGCGAGCTGAACGTCGAAGCGGAAGGCATCGAGATCGGCCCCTCGCCGGCCGAGGCGGACCACATCGCCTCGTTCGGTCTGCCGATCGAGGACTTGGACCTCACCGTCCGGTCCTACAACTGCCTCAAGCGTGAGGGTGTGCACACCGTGGGCGAGCTGGTCGCCCGCACCGAGTCGGACCTGCTGGACATCCGCAACTTCGGCCAGAAGTCCATCGACGAGGTCAAGGTCAAGCTGCACGCGCTCGGCCTCTCGCTGAAGGACAGCCCGGCGTCGTTCGACCCGTCCAGCGTGGTGGGCTACGACGCGAGCACCGGGACGTGGAGCGACAACGGCACATTCAGTGACACCGACGGTGGCGAGCAGGACTACGCCGAGACCGAACAGCTCTAGGCCGTCGGGGTTGGCGCCCCGGACCGGCCGAAACCCGGCGCGAGCGACGGGCCCGTAGGCGGAAGCGGAGCGTAACCACGAAGGGCCCCGGGAGCGCCGGCAAAATACACCCGGCGCGAGCGACGGGCCCGTAGGCGGTAGCGGAGCGTGACCACGGAGGGCCCTGGGAGCGCCGGAATACAACAAGGAGAACCACAATGCCCAAGCCCAAGAAGGGTGCCCGCTTCGGCGGGTCGGCGTCGCACCAGAAGGCGATCTTCGCCAATCTGGCCACGGCGCTCTTCGAGCACGGCCGGATTACCACCACCGAGGCCAAAGCCAAGGCCGTGCGCCCGTACGCGGAGAAGCTGATCACCAGGGCGAAGGGCGGCACCCTTGCCGACCGTCGCGAGGTGCTCAAGGTCATCCGCAACAAGGACGTCGTGCACGACCTCTTCGCGGAGATCGGCCCGTCGTTCGAGGGGCGCGCGGGTGGCTACACCCGCATCACCAAGACCCTGCCCCGCAAGGGTGACAACGCGCCGATGGCGATCATCGAGCTGGTCCGGGAGAAGACCGTGACCAACGAGGCCGATCGCGCCCGCCGCGTTGCCGCATCGCAGAAGGTCGAGGAGGCCCCGGCCGCCGAGGTCGTCGAGGAGAAGGCCGACGAGGCCGTCGCCGAGACCGCCGAAGCTCCGTCTGTCGACGGGGCCGCCGAGTACAAGAAGGACGCCTGACGCCTCGCGTCGCAGTTCTCGAACGAGCCCGCCGCCCGCACTGGGTCGGCGGGCTTGTTCGTTTCGACTAGGAGACCGTGTGACCGTGGAGGATTCGGTGGGATCGACGTCGGCCGAGCCGCGACCCGTTGCGGCGCGGGCACCCGAGAGCGGCGCGGCCGATGCACCGGGGGTGCGTGTCCGGCTCGATATCGCTTACGACGGCACCGATTTCCTCGGCTGGGCGCGTCAGCCGGGACTGCGAACCGTGCAGGGGGTGCTGGAGGAGTCGCTGAGCAAGGTGTTCCGTGAGCCGATCCAGCTGACCGTGGCGGGGCGCACGGACGCAGGCGTGCACGCCGAGGAACAGGTAGCGCATTTCGACACGACCGCCGAGCTGGACGCGGGCAAGTTGGTGCATCGGATGGCGCGGTTCCTGCCGAAGGACGTGCGGATCAAGGATGCACGACTCGCACCGCCGGATTTCGATGCGAGGTTCTCCGCGATCCGCCGCCACTACGCCTATCGGTTGACCACTGCCCCATACGGCGCCGAGCCGTTACATGCGCGCAGCGTGGTCGCCTGCCGGACCGACGTCGACGTCGAGGACATGCGTGCGGCTTCGCGAAAGCTGTTGGGGCTGCACAATTTCGCCGCGTTCTGTCGCAGGAGGGAGGGCGCGACCACCGTCCGCGAGCTGCAGCGCTTCGACTGGGTGCGGGACGGTGACTTGCTGACCGCCTACGTCAGCGCGGACGCGTTCTGCTGGTCCATGGTTCGGAGCCTGGTCGGCGCGGTGCTCGCGGTCGGGGAGGGCCGCCGCACTCCGGAGTGGGTCGGGGAGCTGCTGCACGAGACCGAGCGTTCCAGCGCGGTCACCGTCGCACCTGCGCACGGCCTGAGCCTCATCGGCGTCGATTATCCCGCTGACGGGGAACTCGCCGCCCGCAATGCGCAGACGCGCGAGATGCGGTCCGTCCCGGTCCGGGACGGGAGATGTTGCGGCGACTGAGGCGTTACGCGAGCAAAGTATTCGGACACAAGGTTTCCCCGCACCCGCGGAGAGGTGCGGGGAAACGAGGCGGTCACTTCGACGACTGCCCTGATTGCGCTTCGATCGTCTTCGGCTGGGACCCACCGGAAATTTCGATGCGGCGCGGCTTCGCCCGTTCCGCGATGGGGATCGTCACCGACAGCACGCCATTGTTGTAGGTCGCGCTGATCTTGTCGGCATCGACGTTGTCGCCGAGGGACAGCTGACGCATAAAAGTGCCCGCGAAGCGTTCCGAGGCGATCCACTGGACGCCTTCCTCGCTGGGTACGGTGCGCTGCGCGCGCAGAGTGAGGTTGCCGTTGTCGACACTGACGTCGATCGTGCCCGGGTCGACACCTGGCAGGTCGGCGTTCAGAACGTAGTGATCTCCCGCTTTGAACAGATCCATCGGCATGAATCTCGGTGCGCGAGCGGTCCCGGCGGTTTCACCGAGCAGCTGGCGAGCGACGGTATCGATGTCATGGAATGGATCGAATCTCAGCACACCAATCACCTCCATTTCCTAGTGGTGACGCCTGCCACGGCGGCGGGCGCCGATAGCTGTGCACCTGCAACGTTACCCTCCATGTGCGTTGGCTATCGACCTATCAGGTCCAAATGCCCTGTTGACGACGGGCATGGAATAGCCGTATGCGCGCCTGTGTTGGCTCGGGACATGGCATTCGACAGTCTCGGACGGTTCGGAGTGTGGCGGGCGTACAACGGGTTCAGCCCGGAGGACGCGCGGGAGTTGGAGCAGCTGGGCTACGGCACGCTGTGGTTGGGCGCCTCACCGCCCGCGGATCTCGCTTCGGTCGAGCCGTTGTTGGAGGCGACCGAGACGATCACCGTGGCCACCAGCATCGTGAACATCTGGGCGTCGTCGGCGAAGGAGGCCGCCGAATCGTTCCACCGGATCGAGGCGCGTTTCCCCGGCCGGTTCCTGCTCGGCGTCGGCGCCGGGCACCCCGAACACACCGGTGAATACCGCAAGCCCTACGACGCGCTGGTCGAGTACCTCGACGAACTCGACGCCGCTGGTGTGCCCGTCGAGCGCCGCGCGGTGGCCGCGCTCGGCCCGCGCGTGCTGAAACTGGCCGCCGAGCGGTCCGCGGGCGCGCTGCCGTATTTCGTGCCGCCGGAGCACACCGCGCAGGCCCGCCGCACGATCGGCCCTGATGCCCTGCTGGCGACCGAGCACAAGGTCGCGCTGACCGACGATCCGAGCAAGGCGCACGCGATAGCCGATGGGACGATCGGGTTCTACCTCGGCCTGACGAACTACGTGTCGAACCTTCGCCGGTTCGGCTTCACCGACGCCGACCTCACCACTCCACCCGGCGATCGGGTGTTCGACGCCGTCGTCGCGCACGGCACGCCGGAACAGGTCGCCGCCCGATTGATCGAACACCTCGACGCGGGCGCGAACCACGTGGCCCCGCAGATCCTCGGCGACGACTACCTCGCGGCGCTGCGCATACTCGCGCCGTTGCTCGCCGAAAGGTCCTGAGCTTCCCCTCGAGCACACGAACTCGTTCGGTCCTCCGCGTCAGCCGGGGGCCGAACCCGTTTTCACACACAGGGGCTTTGCCACGATCGTCCTAAGGGACTGTTAGGAAGCGAACAGAGCCATTCCGTCGGGCCTGTGACTGCCGACACACTGATCTTCGACGACGCGATGAGGCGTCGGAGTGAGGAGATCTTGTGACTACGACACAGCCAGTAGGCGAGCGCCGGGTGGTCGCGAACGTTCTGCGCGGATCCATCGGCAACCTCGTCGAGTGGTACGACTGGTACGTTTACGCCGCATTCAGCGTGTACTTCGCGAAGACGTTCTTCCCCAAGGATGATCCGACGGCGCAGCTGTTGTCCACCGCCGCCGTGTTCGCCGTCGGCTTCCTGATGCGTCCGATCGGTGGCTGGGCGCTGGGCCGGTACGCGGACAGGTTCGGTCGTCGCTCGGCGCTGACCCTGTCGGTGACCGTAATGGCCGCGGGCTCGTTGATGATCGCGGTGACGCCTGGATATCAGACAATCGGCCTGGCCGCGCCCGCCTTACTGCTTGTGGCCCGGCTGCTGCAAGGTCTCTCGGTCGGCGGTGAGTACGCCACCAGCGCGACCTATCTGTCCGAGGTGGCCTCTGCGGGCAAGCGCGGGTTCTACTCCAGCTTCCAGTACGTGACCCTGGTCGCTGGCCAGCTCGTCGCGCTCGGGGTGCAGATCGTGCTGCAGCAGTTCCTCGACACCGCCCAGATGAACAACTGGGGTTGGCGGATTCCGTTCGTGATCGGCGCGGCCGGTGCGCTGATCGTGATGTGGCTGCGGCGCGGCATGGACGAGTCCGAGCAATTCCGTGCCGAATCCGCGCGGGCGAACAGCACAGCCGAAGCCGTGTCGGCCGGATCCGCGGGTGTGCAGAAGTCGCGCGGTTCGCTGCGCATCCTGTTGCAGTATCCGCGCGAATGTCTGCTGGTTATCGGGCTGACGCTGGGTGGAACCGTCGCTTTCTACACGTACACGACCTACATGCAGAAGTTCATGATCAACACCTCTGGCATCTCCAAGTCGACCGTCGCGTGGATCAACTTCGTCGCGCTGCTGGTCTTCGTCGTGCTGCAGCCGCTGGCCGGCGCGCTGTCGGATCGGGTCGGCAGGCGCAAATTGCTGATCTTCTTCGGCGTCGCGGGCACCGTGCTGACCGTGCCGATCATGACCGTACTCGCGCACACCACCGATCCGGTCGCGGCATGGGCGCTGATGATGGGTGCCCTGGTGATCATCACGGGATACACCTCGATCAACGCCATCGTGAAGGCCGAGCTGTTCCCGACCAAGATCCGCGCGCTGGGTGTCGGCCTGCCGTACGCCCTGACCGTCGCCATCTTCGGCGGCACGGCGGAGACGATCGCGCTGGCGCTGAAGAAGGGCGGCCACGAGTCGCTGTATTTCTGGTACGTCGCGGGATGCATCGCCGTCTCGCTGGTCACCTACTACTTCATGCGGGAGACCTCGACGGCGTCGACGATCGACGCGGCCGAGCCGACCACCGACGCCGATACCGGGTCCGACGTCGCGGCGGCCGAGCCGGGACGACCGTTCGTCACCGTGCGTGACTGACCGCCCGGCACACGCGCCGATCCACCCGCTATGGGAGGATCGGCGCGTGCGGCTTGCGGTGGTCGAGGACGACGACGGCGTGGGAGACGCGCTGGTAGAGGCGCTCAACGCCCGTGGTTACCGCGCCGAACGCCTGCGCCGCGGGGCGGATCTGCTGATCGCCCACCGCGACTACGACGCGGTGATCCTCGACCTCGGACTGCCCGACGGTGACGGCCTGCAGGTGCTACGCCGACTGCGCGAGGTGAGCACGGCGCCGGTGCTGATCCTGACCGCGCGCAGCGACGAACGCTCCATCGTGCGCGGCCTGCGCGGCGGCGCCGACGACTACCTGGTGAAGCCGCCGCGGATCGCGGAGCTGGTGGCGCGGCTGGAGACGGTGACCCGGCGCGCGGCCGCCGCGGCGCAGCAGGCGCAGTCGGTGGTGGTCACCGGTGACGTGCGGGTCGACCTCGGCGCCCGCGTGGTCGAGGTGGCCGGCGCGCCGGTGACGTTGACGCAGAAGGAATTCGAGTTGGTCGAGGCGTTGGTGGAACGGCCGGGCGCCGCCGTGAGCCGCCAGCAGCTGATGGACCGGATCTGGGGCGATGCTTTCGTCGCGGTGTCGCGCTCGCTGGACGTGCACATGACCGGCTTGCGAGCCAAGCTGAATCGGCCGGGCCTCATCACCACCATTCGCGGCTACGGATATCGGTGGGGGCAGTGAGCGCGATGCCCGCCCCCGGGCGGGCCGGAGGTGTGCGATGCGGCGTCGCCTGCTGGTCGCGCTGACGGTTTTCGCGGCCATCGCGGTGCTGGCGTTCGCGGTTCCGCTGTCGCTGACCATCGCGACCAGCCGCACCCAGCAGCTGGTACTGGCGCGCTCCGGGGATGCTGACCGGTTCGCGAACCTCGCCGACGACGCCGTCACCGCGGGGGACAGCCGCGCGCTGGCCGACGAGGTGAGCCGCTATCACGAGCTGTACGGCGAGAACGTGCTCGTGGTCGATGCCAGGGGCACCCCGGCGGTGAACGCGGGCGCTGACGTGACCGATCCCGGGGTCGTCGCGGCGGTGGCGGCCGCACGCCGCAACCAGCGTCCGCACGCGGTGGACAAGCTGACGCCGTGGGGCGCGCCGACCATGCTCGTCGCGCGGCCCGTCGGCACCGGCGTGCAGGTGAACGGTGCCGTCGTGATCGAGGCGTCCACAGCCCGAGCCCGCGCCGACATCGGACGGGCCTGGGTGGTGATCGTGGTCGGTGGCGTGGTGGCCATGACGTTGTTCATGCTGCTGGCGGTCACGCTCAGCCGCTGGGTGTTGCGGCCGCTCGCGGCGCTGTCGCACGCGGTCGAGGAGCTGACCGCGGCGCTGCCTAAGCCGCGCGCGGACACCGTCGCTCCGGTATCGATCGCGGGTCGCCACGGCGGGCCGCCGGAGATGCGGGCGCTTGCCGGATCGTTCGACGCCATGGCTTTCGCCGTCGCCGATTCCGCGGACGCGCAACGCCAGCTCGTCGCCGACACCGCACACGCGATGCGTAATCCGCTGGCCGCCTTGACAATTCGACTCGACTCCTTGGAGCCCGCGATTCCGGAGAGTGCCGCGAGCACCTTCCGCGGCGCGGGCGCCGAGGTAGACCGCCTGACCGCGCTGCTCGACGGCCTGCTCAGTCTCGCTGTCGCCGAGACGCCCGCCGCGTTCGACGCCGTGCGAAGCGCCGCCGACGACAGGTACTGTGATGCCGTGCAAGTGGTCGCCGACCGCTTCGACGCCTGGTGCTCGGCATTCGCGGCGGCCGACCAGGAACTGCGCGTCGCGCCGTCGCCCGCGCATGCCGACGTCGCGGTCGCCGCTGACGTGCTCGCCCAGATTCTCGATGTCCCGCTGAGCAATTCGTCGCGCTACGCGGGTCGCGGCGCACACACCGAGCTGGCCGTCGCGACGGAGCCCGGCTGGGTAGCGGTGACCGTTCGCGACGACGGCGCGGGGGTACGGCCCGGCGAGATCGACAAGTTGACCACCCGTTTCTTCCGCGGCTCGTCGGCACCGGCCGGCGGCTCCGGGCTCGGCCTGCCGATCGCCGCGGCGCTGACGCAGGCGCGCGGCGGCACCCTCACGGTCGAAGCGATCCATCCGCATGGCCTCGCGATCGGTGTCCGACTGCCCGCGGCGGTGGACCGATGACGCGGCGCGAACCGGGTGGCGTCGGTCGGCGCGGATTCCTCGCCCTCGCTGTCGCGGCCGGAATCGCGGGGTGCGGTCCGCGCGGCGCAGGGGCCACGGTGCGGCTGGCCTCCGGCGAGGTCGGCGGCTTCTATCACGCGTTCGCGGGGTTGCTCGGTGCCGCAGCGGCGAAGGACGGGGATGTGCGGATCGAACGGGTCACCACGGCGGGTTCTCAGGCCAATCTGACGCTGCTCGCGCGCGGCGAGGTGGATGCCGCACTCGCGCTCTCGGACTCGGTGCGGGACGGCGCCGACCGGGTGGCCCACCCGTCGCCCGACCACCACCCCTCATCGAGTCACTACGCGACGCTGTCGGCCCTGGGGCGGGTGTACGAGAACTACCTGCAACTGGTCGTGCGTTCAGATAGTTCGGTCGGTGCGGTCGCGGATCTGCGTGGGGCGCGGGTGAGTCTAGGGGCGGAAGGGTCCGGTGCGGCGCTGACCGGTGAGCGGATCCTGCGGGTCGCGGGGTTGGATCCCGCCGTCGATGTGGCGATTTCGCATCGGTCGTTGCCTGAGGCGGTAGCCGCGTTGGGCGATGGTGACGCGGACGCGTTGCTGTGGGCGGGCGGTGTGCCGACGGCGTTGCTCGAGGTGCCGAGCCGGATGCGGCTGGTGGACATGGGCGAACTGGCCGCGCCGATGCGGGAGCGGTTCGGGCCGGTATACGACCGGGTGGCGATCCCCGCCGACGCCTACCCCGGTGGCGTCGCGGTGCACACGATCGGGGTGGCGAACCTCCTGCTCGCCGCCGCCGTCATGCCGAACGAGGTGGCCGCCTCGATTGTGGAGCTCCTGGTGTGGCAGGCGGATTCACTGGTGCCCACCGAGGCGGCCGGCGCCCAGTTCCTCGACGGTCGCTCGCTGATCAGCACCGGTTCCATCCCGCTGCATCCCGGCGCGGCCGAGGTCTATCGCCGCTGGCACGGCTGATCGGCGTCCTGTTCCTGGCACCGGCGATGTGCGGGCGTGACCGGTCAGGAACGGACCAGGCGGGCGATGGCGTCGGTGGCTTCTTTGAGCTTGGCTTCGGCCTGGGGGCCGCCCGCGACCGCCGCGTCCACCACGCAGTGGCTGATGTGGTCCTCGAGCAGGCCCATCGCGACCGCTTGCAGGGCCTTGGTCATGGCGGACACCTGGGTCAGGATGTCGATGCAGTACTTTTCTTCCTCCACCATCCGCTGCAGACCGCGCGCCTGACCCTCGATGCGGCGTAGCCGCTTGAGGTAGTCGTCCTTGGCGGTGATGTAGCCGTGCGGCGCGTGATCGTTGGGGGTGGCTGCCACCGGTGTCTCCTCGCTGCCTGCCGGTCTGCGGGTGGACCGGATCAATACCCCCCTAGGGTACATCCGTCGGGGTGAATTGTCAGGTCAGCGCCCCGCACGCCGGGTCGCCCCAGGCCGACGCGCGCACCCGGCACGCCCTATTGCACGTCGAACGATTCCTCCGGTGATCATGCCTGACGCCGCGCAGGCGCGGTCGCGCCGCCCCGCGATGCGGCGGCCGAGGCGAGACGGGACAATTGCGATATGAGTTCGCACTCTCGGCCTGCGCTCGCCGTCATCGGCGGTAGTGGTTTCTACGATTTCTTCGACAACGAGGCAACGACCGTCGAGGTCGAGACCCCGTACGGGTCGCCGAGCGCGGCCATCGCGGTCGGCGAGGTGGAGGGCAGGCCGGTGGCCTTCCTGCCCAGGCACGGCAAGAACCATGAGTACGCACCGCACACCCTGCCGTACCGGGCCAACCTGTGGGCACTGCGCGCGCTCGGTGTGCGGCGGATCTTCGCGCCGTGCGCGGTCGGCAGCCTGCGCGCGGACTGGGGCCCCGGCACCATCGCGGTACCGGACCAGCTGGTCGACCGGACCTTCGGCCGTCCGCAGACCTACTTCGATGGCGGCGGCATCCACGTCTCGTTCGCGGACCCGTACTGCGACGAACTGCGTGCCGCCGCCATCAAGGCCGAGACCGACGCGCTGCCGATGATGCACTCGGGCACCATGGTGGTGGTCGAGGGACCGCGCTTCTCCACGCGCGCCGAGAGCCGATGGTTTGCCACGCAGGGCTGGGAGCTGGTGAACATGACCGGCCATCCCGAAGCCGTGCTCGCCCGCGAACTCGAAATGTGCTATGCGGCAGTCGCTTTGGTGACCGATCTGGATGCGGGGCTGGAGGAGGGCGGTGGCGTGCACGCTGTCGACGTCTTCGCCGAGTTCAAGCGAAATCTCGCGCCGTTCAAGGAACTCATCCGCCGAGCGGTGGGCGCGATCGACGGCACCGACACCTGTGAGCGGTGTCGTGTGCACGCGGGAGTATCGCTGCCGTTCGAACTACCGTGACCCGAAATGTGGGGGTCACTCAGGCCGTTTCACTTGAACGCGTCGGCGTGCGCCGTCGCCCACTGCGCGAAAGTGCTCGGTGGCCGTCCGATCACCTGCTCGACGGTGGAGTAGAGCGTCGCCTCGTCCAGCGTGCCGTCGGCGAAGAAGCCGAGGAAGGCGTCGACGTACTCCTGCGGCATGGTGGCTACCAACTCGGCCTTCGTCTCCTCGTTGCTGAGCGCGTGCGCGACGAGCGGGCGGTCGAGCACGGCGGCGAGCACCGCGATCTGGTCGGCGGGCAGCAGCGCCTGCGGACCGGTCAGCTCGAGGACCTGCCCGTCCAGCCCGCCGTCGGTGAGCGCCGTCGCCGCGACCGCCGCGATATCGGCGGGATCGATCGCCCCGACCCGGACGTCGGGGAACTGCACGCGGACGACGTCGCCGACCGCGAGCTGGGGCAGCCAGCGCAGCGAGTTCGACATGAACGACCTGGGCCGCAGAAATGTCCAGGCCAGCTCGGATGCGCGCACCGCGCGCTCGGACAGCGTCATGTAGCGGGACACGGCATTGTTCAGGTCCTGCAGTGCGGCCGAGCCGCCCGAGAGCAGCGCGACCCGTTGCACCCCGGCCTTTTTCGCCCGTTTCAGCAGGTCGGGAAGGTCGTTGTAGCCGGAGAGCAAGAACATGCCGTGCACGCCGTCGAGCGCCTCGCTCAGTGTCTCCGGCCGGTTCAGATCACCGGTGACCGCCTCGACGCCGGATGGCAGGGTGGCCTTCGCCTGGTCACGCACCAGCGCCCGCACCGGCACACCTTGCTTGCTCAGCGTCCGCACCAGTTCGGCACCGATATTGCCGGTGGCTCCTGCGACCAGGATCATTTCGTCTCCTCCCGTGACCTGCACTGTGCGTGTCGTGCCGAACATAGCGACATGCAGCGCGTTCAGGTAAGAATTCGCCCACCGACGGCGGGAAGTCGCGTTATGGCCGGGCCCGTCGCGTCATGATGAGCGCGGTGCTGGCGCGGGCCGCGGCGTAGGCCTCGCTCAGGCAGGCGGCGAGCGCGTCGCGGTCGGCCGGTCCCGGTCGCAGCGTCCATTCCTCCAATGCGCAGTGGAAGGCGGCGATCATGATGTCGAGTGCGAGTCGTGGTCGCAGGTCGTGGGGATCGAGCTCGAAGACCTCGCCGAGCGTCGACAGCGCGGCACGCGTGGTGCGATCGCAGAATTCCAGACCGTGCGCGTTCATCGACGGCACCCGGGCGGCAAGTCGGCGGCTGCGCAGCGCGCGGTCGGCCCACCCGTCCGCCGGCATGCGGTCAAGGGCGGTGCGCAGGGTGTCGTGGAGTAGGTCGATCAGCGGCCGGTCCCGGCCGGGCGCCGGGGTCTCCAACTCGGTGAGAAAGGCTGCCCACAGGTCCTGCGTCGGTGCCATCGCGACGTCTTCCTTGCTCGTGAAATAGCGGAAGAACGTGCGTTTGGAGATCTCTACCGCTGCGCATAGCTCGTCGAGGGTGGTCGCCTCGAAACCCTTCTCGGTGAACCAGTCCAGCGCGGTGTCGATCAGTGCCTGACGGGTGCGCAGCTTCTTGCGGTCCCGCAGGGACAACTCGTCAGGAAATGCCATGCTCATGTTCCCACCGTACCTTGGCGGCTAATGCCACTGGTAGTAATGTGCCACTGGGTAGCAGTTAGTAGAAAGTGGGAGATCATGCGTGCCTTGCTCGTCGACCGTTCCGTGCCCGGTGGCTTGCGCCTGGGGGCGGTGGCAGATCCGGAACCCGCGCCGCACCAGGCGCTGATCCGGGTGACCGCGACCTCGCTCAACCACGGCGAGGTGGCGTTCGGGGTTGCGAACACGCCGGAGGGCACGGTGCTCGGCTGGGACGCCGCAGGCGTCGTCGAGCGCGCCGCGGCGGACGGATCAGGTCCGGCCGCAGGCACGCCGGTGGTCACGCTGGCGCCCGACGGCGGGTGGGCCGAATTGCGCGCCGTCGACACCGATCTGATCGGTCGCGCACCCGATGGCACCGACCTCGGCGCCATCGCGACCATCCCCGTCGCCGGCGGCAGCGCGCTGCGGGCACTGCACCGGATCGGACCGATACTCGGCAAGCGGATACTCGTGACCGGTGCGACCGGCGGCGTCGGGCGGTACGCGGTGCAGCTCGCGCATCAGGGTGGTGCGTCCGTGGTCGCCGCGACCGGCGACCCGGACGCGCACGGCCCGAGCCTGAGTGCGCTCGGCGCGGACGAAATCGTGGCGGAGCCACGCGGTCTCACCGGCGTCGTGGACGGCGTCGTGGACCTGGTCGGCGGCGGGCAGCTGGTGGACGCCTATGAGCGGCTGGCCGAAGGCGGCACCCTGGTGGCCGTCGGCCACGCGTCCGGTGACGGCGAGAACTTCCCCTACGGCGCGTTTTTCGGCGATCAAGGCAGACACAACCGGTCGATCGTGACATTCTTCCTGCTCGGCTGTCGCAACCTGGCGCCGGACCTCACCTGGCTGGCCGACGCGATCGCCGTCGGGCGGGTCGACGCACAAATCTCCTGGCGTGGGTCGTGGAACGACGCGGCCACCGCTGTTGACGCGCTGCGGGAACGGCGATTGCACGGCAAGGCCGTCCTCGACATCGACTGAGCGAGAACGAGGCACCGCCGCGATCGTCGGGTCAGGGGCGGTATCGGTCGGCCTGCCCACCGCAGCGGCGTCAGCTTCGCCATGGTCGCGCTTTCGAACAGAGTGTATCGGCCGCCACTGCTTTTCGGCCCTGCCCTTCCGACCTTCGGCGGGCCGAACAATCGCGGCGGTCCGTGGCTGAGTCCGTGTGCGGCGGGCGAAACACAGGAGGTTAGGCTCGCGCGGTGGATACCCCGTTGCGACTAGAGGTCATCGTGGCCAGCGTGCGTCCGAAGAGGTTCGCGCCGGTGGTCGCCGACTGGTTTCTGCGTACAGTGCGTGCGCACCCCGAATTCGACACAGGCGTCATCGATCTCGCGTACACCCCGCTGCCGGTCGACCTCACCGAGACCGAAGAGACCGCGGCCTACCGTGCGCGGCTGGCCGCGGCCGACGCCTTCGTCACCGTCACCTCCGAGTACAACCACGGTTACCCGGCATCGCTGAAGACCGCATTCGACACCGCCAAACACGAATGGCGGGCCAAGCCCATCGCTTTCGTCTCCTACGGGGGCCTCTCCGGTGGCTTGCGTGCGGTGGAGCAGCTGCGGCAGGTGGTCGCCGAGATCCACATGGTCTCGGTCCGCGAGACGGTCAGCTTCCATCAGGCCCCAAAGCAATTCGACGACACGGGTGACACCAGGGATGGCGCCGCGATCGACGCCGCAGAACGCTTGCTGCGCCAGTTGGCGTGGTGGGCACGCACATTGCGGGCCGCCCGCAACGCCGACCCGTACCCGACTCAGCCCGTATCTCCCAAAATCGCTGGCCCCGATACGGGCGTGGATGACGTGGGAGAAACGCACTAGTCGAGTCGCTGGTTGGTGTCGTGGACACGGAGTTCGGCAAAGGCCTCGGACAGCTGGCCGTGCACCTGTAGCCGTTCGGCGATCGAGCGGCGCAGTCGGACCGGGAGATCCGGGGCGTATTGCGACAGATAGGCGAACAGCCACTCTCGGTTGCTGACCAAAAACGGGAAGTCTGATTTCATCATCTTCCGGACCACCAACATTGGCATGGGCGAGTCCAAGGGGTAAAAATCCTTGTTCCACAACCCGGTTTGCCGGCATCCCGGATAGAACTGGCCAAGCATGAGTCCGCGCTCGACGAACTGTGACTTGCGGGCGGACTGCACCGCATCTATCGGGCGGCAGTCGGTCAGGTCCGGAAATATCGTCACCACAGTGTGCAGCGGAGTGTCGGTTTCGGTGTCGATCAGATCGGTGTAGATGTCCATGGCGTCATCGACCATGTCCTGCATGGCATCCACGGTCGGCTCGGGGTCGCCGGGTATGAAGGCGGTCCAGATGGTGTGTCCCTTGACAGCCTGCTTGACGAATGGGCATACCGCGCCGGTGCGGCCGAGATTCTGGTTGGGGCGGATCAGATAGTCGTCGATCCACCGGATGAGAACTGCAACATCGGGAAAACGGTGGGCGCATTCGCCGGGGTCGTCGAACAGGCTGACCCAGTTGACCCCCGACCGCTGTCCGGTACGGGACCGTGCATTCATGATGGCAGCCGGGGAGCTGTCACTTGCAGTCGCGTTACTCGACATGGATTCTCCGCATCTTGATTCCCGATACTGTTGCCGCCACCCCGGCGACCAGTGAAAACAGCACAATCACGAGCCAGAAAAGGGAGGGATTGTGCAGGACGCCGAAGGCGCCGATGCCCGGTCCCGTTGCGAAACCGATCGCCTGCGCAGCCGATAGATACCCTTGGAAACGCGGGTTTTCGGAGCCGGATGAAATATCCGCAACGGATGCATTCACCAGTGGGACGAAAACAGCTTCACCAATGGAAAAAATAACGAATCCGACAATGCAAACGGTCCAGTCGGTCCCGACGCCACATAGGGTTAGCCCCGCGCCGTTGATGAAAACTCCCAGCCCGAAGGAGTAATTCCATCTGACTTTGGCTACCAAGAAACTGAGCGGAAGTTCCAGAAAGATTATGACAGCCGGATTGATCAGAAACAATACGGTATATAGTCGGTCGCCCTGGTTCAATCGCTGAACGGATAGTGGAATGCTGCTCAGGCTTGTGGCATGAATAAGCATCGCGATTCCGAATACGACGACAACGGCCCAGAGTCGTACTCGACGATAGGTATCGTACGACCGGTCTTTCTCGGGTGTCGAGTTCGACTTGCTACTCGGCTCGAGTTCGGTGGACTCGGTCACCCTGGTTATTCGAGACCGTTCACTCGACAATATGACTGCTGTCGCCAAAGAGAATGTCGACGACAGGAAGAAAAGCTGTGGGAAATTGCCGGTGCCGATAATTCCGGTAACGGCAGGGACGACTGTTGTTCCGACGTTGAAAAATATTCGATAAAAGGCGAATGCCGTTACCGTGCTGCCTGCATACGTCGACTCTGTCACGATGGTCGCGGCCGGACCGGTGAATGATTGCGTCACCGCTACGCTCAGCGAGGCGAGGACGATGGTCACCGTGGGTTTCGTCGACGCGAGTCCGAGCAAGAGCAACAGTGGTGTGTTGAGGCCGGAACCGACGATCAGAACATTCACCGGCCCGAACCGTGCCGCGGACCAGCCGCCGGCAAGCGAGCCGAGCACACCGGAAACCCCTACCGCGAACAGTGCCAGTGATATCGCTGATGCACTAAGATCCATCGATTTGTAAAAGACTGCAGAAAAGAGCGCCAGGAACCCTGCCGTGCGATTGAGGAATGCGGCGACGGAAACAATCCATATTTCGGCGGGAAGCGATCTCGAACTCGCCTTGTTGTCGACTGCCGTTGCGGTCATCGGCCGTCCCGCATTTCTTTGTTCAGAACCGCCGACGCCTGGGCCGACATATACGCTCCCGATTTGTCTTTGCTCAACCAGAGGGAGCTGAAGGAAAATATTGTTATCGTTGAAGCAGGAAGGGAAAGTATGAGAACGCGAACAAGCTATTGTCGACGTTCGCGCAGCATCGAGCGCGGATGGGCCGCGATGCTCGGGAAGTTAGATGCTCGGGGAGCTATGAAAAGCGTTCCCGGTCGATGTCGAACACTCCTCGTCTCGCTTTACCTTACGGATTGTAACCAACAATGACGATAACGATCGGATGTAGGTCTGTCAATGCTTCGGCCGATTCTTGTCTACGGCACCTTTTCTTCGGTCCGGCTTCGCAGGATGTCGATGAACAGGGAACGCACCTGTTCGATGTCCTTCTCGATGAGAACGACGGACAGGGTGGTGCGGTGGACTCTTAGGTGGCAGTACGCCGGCTCGAGCCAGTAGTTCGCGACCATCGCGTAAGGGCGCTATATCCACAGTTGCTAAGCAGTTCGAAAGTACCTAAGCAGTTCGAAAATAGGTCGAGTCAGGCGGTGATGGAGGTCCGACTCGGGTCGGCGAAGAATCCGCGCACCGTGGCGGGCAGTTTCCGCGGTCGCCGCAGGGCGTTGGTGGCCTTCTTCTTCAGGTCCTTCTTGCTGGTGACGCCGATCTTGCCGATGCGGTCGTGTTTGACGTTCTTCTATTGGTTCGCCATGGCACGACGGCTGCGCGGCTGCCCGATGTAGGTGGCTTCGCGCGGGATAGACACCAGCGTCAGGTCGACCTGGGCCGTGCCGGTGCGCAAGACGACGTGGTTGCCGATCGCGCCGGGCTGGTGGATGGCCAGGTCGGGACCGGTGGCGGGCCAGCCCATCGGGTCGCCCGTCAGGTAGATGGTGGTGACGCCCGCGTGCGGGGCGGGCGCCAGCACCCCGTCGACCACCGTCGCGGTGAATCCCGCATCGGATTGGTGGGTTTCGACGGCGATGGTCATCCGCTCCGGGTTGCTTATCGTGGTGACCAGGTTCTCCCATGCCTGCGCCCGGTCGGTGCGGATCAGGATCCGCTCGCCGACCGCGAGCGCGCGGAACACCAGCTGCTGTGCCAAGTACAACTCACCGGCGACATACACCGTCGAGATGCCCGCGCCCACGATGCGGACCGCGACGCCCTGTCCTTCCTCGTCCGAGCCGATCAGCTGGCCGCAGCCGGAGGAGGGCAGGTGCAGTGCGTCGATAACGTCGATCGGGTACTCGATCATCGGGACGGTGTCGTCCAGGCCTGGGACGGCGATCGGCAGATGGGCGAGCAGTCCGTCGCGGTGCCGTCCGTTCATCGAGACCATGCCCGCCAGCTCGGTCGGTTCCGGCAGCTCGCGTGCGGTCAATCGCCATGCGGCGCCGATGCTTACCGACTCGGCCGAGTTGCCGGGGCGCAGCCGCACCGCCACCGTGGTGTTGCGCGACGGGGCCACCCACAGCTGGGCGAGCAGGTCGGAGTCGAGATGCTTCGGGTCGACCGCGCTGCCGATGTTCACGCTGTTGCCGATCTCCGCGTAGCGCCAACGATGTTCGAGCGTGCGCGGAGCGAAGTCGCCGGTGATCTGCAGGACCGCTTTACGGATCTCGGGCGCGGTCAGGATGCGGGCATTGCAATCGGCGTCCTCGAGCGTGCGCATGATGCGCTGGGTGGCGATATTGACGGCGCGCGAGGCGCCTTCGGCTCCGCCACCGCGCCGCGCCGCGGCCTCTGGACAGGCCACCGCGTCGAAACTGATCGCGAGCCACACCGTGCGGTGCGCGGTGGCGGGCAGCGGGCCGAGCAGCGATTCGTAGATCTGACCCGCGGGTGTGCCGGAGCGGCTGCGATGCCCGTGGCTGATGATGTCGATGCCGCTGAGCAGGATGTCGTGCTGGTTCAGGCAATTCGCCAGTTCCGGCAGCGGAAGCAGGTGCGAGGCGTGCACCGTGGTGCGGGCGATCCTGGTCAGCCCGCCGGGCGGGGGAAGTACCTCGACGACCGCGACCACGCGGGTACCGTCCCAGTACAGGCCGAGCGACCGTCCGTCCGCGCCGCGGAAGTCGACGGTGTCGCCGAGCTGGTAGTCCCGGCGGGTGGAATAGCGCCACCAGGTGGCGATCCAGTCCAGCAGCGTGCGTTTGCCGACCGAGACGAGCGGGATCAGCATCGCTACCACCGCCGCGCCGAGCGCGGGTAGTGCCGGAAGACCGACGAACAGCGCGATCAACCCGGTGATCAGGCCAATGATCTGTGCGATCAGCAGATTTCGCATCGAGACGCGTCCGAGGAGTGGCTGTGGTGCCGCTCCGGCCGGTTCCGCCATCGTCGTCCCCCAAGTACACCCGGTGTCGGCCGGTTCGCAGTGGCCGAGCTGAACAAGAGTCCTCGGGAACTGTACTGTGTTCGGCGAACGCGAGCACTGTTCGGGGGAGGAATAATGGCTTCGAAACCCACCACACGCTGGCAGGTGAGCGGCTACCGCTTTCTGGTCCGGCGGATGGAGCACGCCTTGGTGCGCCGGGACGTGCGAATGCTGCACGACCCCATGCGTTCCCAGTCCCGCGCCTACGCCGTCGGGCTGGTCCTGGCCTGCGTGGTGCTCGCGGGCTGCGGCGTGCTCGCGCTGCTGCGCCCCCAGGACAAGATCGGCAACAACAAGATCCTGATCGGCAAGGATTCCGGCGCCGTCTACGTGGTGATCGACGACGTGGTGCATCCGGCGCTCAACATCGCCTCGGCCCGCCTCGCCGCGGGGGACGCGGCCAAACCCGCGATCGTGAAGGAATCGGAGCTGGGGAAGAAGGCGCGCGGTCAATTGATCGGCATCCCAGGCGCTCCCGGTTCGCTGCACTTCGACAAGGATGGCAAGGGTCGAGCCTGGACCGTATGCGACACCCTCCAGTTGGACGGCACCAACAAGGCCACCACCTCGGTGCTCATCGGCGATCTCGATCTCGGCGACAAGGCGGCGGCGATGCCGCGTGACCGGGCGATGCTGGTGCAGAGCAGGTCCGCCACCTATCTGATCTATGACAACAAGCGCGCCCGCGTCGACACCCGGACCAACGCCGTGACGGACGCTCTCGGCATTCGCGGCGCGACGCCGCGCCCGATCAGCGACGGGCTGATCAACGCGATCCCCGAGGTGCAGCCGATCGAGCCACCGCGCATCGATGATCCCGGCGCCACCCCGAGCTATCCGATCGGCGACCATAAGGTCGGCGAGGTCGTCCAGGAGACCGGCACCCAGCAGCACTACGTGGTGTTGCTGGACGTCCTGCAGCCCATTTCGCCGCTGACCGCCGCCATCATCCGCAATGCGAATCCGGGCGCGACGCGCAACCCGAAGATCGAACCGTACGAGCGCACCGCGGCCAATGTGGCCTCCAGGCTGCCGGTGCAGGACTACCCGGAGACCGCGCCGACCCTGGTTCAGGCCAAGGACCGGCGGGTCAGCTGCCTTTCCTGGAAGCCGATTACAGCGACCTCCCGTGACGCGGGCGGTGGCAACCTTGCCGAACTCGCGATCATCACCGGCGTCGACCTCCCGATGCCGAGCGACGTGCGGCTGGTGCCGCTCGCGCAGGCCGACGACAACGGACCGGCGGTCGACTCGGTGTACTTCAAGCCGGGTTCCGGCGCGTTCGTGCAGACCACCGGCATCGAGCCGGACAGCCGGCGCCGCGACAGCTTCTTCTATGTCTCCGACACCGGCGTGCGCTACGGAGTCAAGGATGTCGAGTCGGTCAAAGCGCTTGGTATGAGTTCGGATTCGGGAGTGAAACAGCCGGAACCGGCTCCATGGAACATCGTCGGCCTGCTCGCCACCGGCCCGAGCCTCGGCCGCCAGGACGCAATGGTCGCCCACGATGGAGTAGCCCCGGATCCGAACCCCGCGAAAGACCTGGTGAAAAGCCAGAATTAACTGGTGCCAGCAGCTTCCCGCGCGGCGAGCGTAGTGATATGGCGGCGATTGGGCAGGGCTCGGCCACCTGGCAACTACATGTCGTCGCCGGACACTCCGAACCTGCGGCGGATCGGGAACGATGCGAGCATGCCGAGGATGAGTAGCGCGGCGACTGAGCCGCTGCCGATCAGAGCCACGTTGCGAGCGCGGTGGTCCGGTGCCGGAGGTGGCGCCGGAACGGGCAGTCCGACACTTTTGGCCGGGCTCGGTCGCTTCGGCGGGAGTTGTTTCGGTACCTCGGCGGTCAACGCGGCAACCGGATCGATTGCGCCGTAACCGATGTAGGGGTTCCAGCCTTCGGCCGGTGCGTGTGCGGTGGCCTGAATGCGTCTGATGACATCGACGGCGCTCAGCTCGGGGAAGCGAGCGCGGACCAAGGCGACCACACCGGACACGTAGGGTGCCGCAAAGCTGGTGCCGCTGAGGGGGGCCATGCTCTGGCCTTCGTATTTGCCCGTGATGGTGCCGGTTCCGCGCGGATCGAGCGAGACGATGTTCTCGCCGGGTGCGGCCACGCCGACCCAAGGCCCGGGAACGGTGAATTTCGATGGTGCGCCGTTCTGATCGATCGACCCGACGGTGATGACGTAGTCGTCGAAACGGGCGGGCGTGACGTTCGTGGTCAAGCTGTCCCACAAATCGCCTGCGGGATGCAGCGGGTCGATACCCGGATTGCTCGGTTTGCAGTTCCCATCGGTATTGCCTGCCGCGACCACTACGACGGCATTTCTCTCCAGGGCGGCGTAACGTACTGCGGCGCCGACCATACCATCGTTCAAGTTCTGGGCTGCCGGTACGCACAGGACCAGCGAGATGTTGATGACCGAAGCGCCACGGTCGGCGGCCCGCCGGATCGCGGAGGCCAGCGCTTCGACCCTGCCGTACCCTTTCGGTGGGTCTTCGGGTCGCTTGTCCTGTCGGCCGGGGACCTCGTACAACGCACTGGTCTGGCGAATCGACAGGATTTGCGCCTCCGGTGCGACACCGGAAAACCCTTGTCCACCTAGGGGTTTCGCGGCGATGATGCCCGCGACGACGGTTCCGTGCGCGTCGCAGTCCTCGCTGATGCCATCACCGGGTTCCGCCACGTAGTCGCCGCCCGCTTCCAGATCGGGTAGGCGGGGATGACGGGCGACGCCCGTGTCGATCACCGCGACGAGCTGGCCGGCGCCTCGGGAGAAATCCCAGGCCCGGCGTAGGTCGAGCGCGCGCTGCGGAGCAGGCTCGGCAGGGCCTTCTCCACCCTGCTGGGTGGAGTAACACTCGGCGTTGGCCGGTCGCTCGGTCTTGTCGGGAGGTCGAGCCGGATCACCCGCGGGCAGCAGTCCGGGATCGACCAGCGGCGGCCGGTCCGCGTACGCGACACCCTGGCTCGCGCCCCACCCGAACGGGAGGCTCAGTGCCAGCACCGTCGCGGCTGCGCCGGTGCACAGGATCCGGTTCACAGCCCGCGGACGAGCGAGTAGAGGTCGGCGACCCAGAATGCCAGCGGCAGCACGGCGGCGACGAATCCGTACTCGAGCAGTTCGACGGCACGGCGCATCGGCGGGGTGGCCGACTGATTCGGAACGATGATGCCGAGGATCAGCGCCGCGATCAGTGCCACCATGGCCGCGCCGAACACCGCGAGCGGCTGGTGCAGCGCGAAACCGGCCCCCACCAACATGATCAGCACAATCGACGACCCGCCCGCGGTGAGCACCACGGCCTGCTCGGCACCCGCGTAGGTACGGCTGCGGAACATCAGCACCACCGCGCAGACCAGCGCGAGCGCCACGCCCGGCCAGTGGGGGTCCTCGGCCGTCGGGTCGGTGGCCGTCAGCGCGCCGATGGCGGTGACCAGCGTGGTCGCCGCGACCAAGCCCGCGAGGTACATGCGGGCACGTTCCGACTTCACCCGCAGTACATCCATGGTCGGCAGCGCCCGGTGGTCGTCCGGATCGTCCTCGCTCGGGTCGATCGGAGTGCCGGGCGAAGGGACCGGCGGCAGTGGCAGTTTCGCGAGCAGCATGGACACCCGCGGCGCCAGCGAGAGCCCGCCGAGCCCGAGTGCCGCCGCACCTGCGCCGATCACGCGCTCTGGCTGGTCGACGAGCAGGCCGACCAGCGCGGCGGGCACCGCGTAGGTCGCGAGGGTGGCCGCGCCGATGAACAGGGCGAGGCCGACACCGGTGACGCGCCAGGCCAGGATCGCGGTCGCGCCCAGCACCACCGAGCCGAGCAGAATATGCGCCCAGCCGTAGTGGTCGGGCACGTAGAGCATGCCCGCGGTGAACGCGGCGGGCAGCGCGCAGCCGCCGAGCACCAGTGCGGTGGCGGTGTCGCCGTACATCCGGCTCAGTACCATCGCCGCGACCACGAGCAGGATCGCGACGACCAGCGCGACCGAGCCGCCCAGCGCGATCGGCAGTGCGCCGGGAGACAGCAGCAAGCCGAGGCAGCCGACGGTCATGGTGATCGCCGCGAGCACCGAGCCGGTGATCCGCGCGATCTTCGGGGTCCAGCTGCGGTAGTGGTCGGTGTCGGCGATCGCGACGTTGTACATGATGTCGTCGAACAGCGGCGTCGGTGCCGTGTGCGAGGCGCTCTCCAGCATCAGCAGTTCGCCGTCGCGGACGCCGTGCTCACCCAGGCTGAGCGAGTTGGAGAACGGGGGATGGCCGATGCGGGCGAGCACCCATTCGGCGGGCTCGAAACGCTCACCCTCGTTGTCGAAGTCGTTCGTCCTGCTGTGCTGGGCGACCATGTCGACGACGCTCGGAATCACCAGCGCGACCGGCACATCGACCGGGATCGCCATGTCGACCTGGGTGTGCTTGGCCAGAATCGTCACCCTGGCGAGGTCGGGCGCGCGGACGATACCGCGCGAGGTTTCTTCGTCGATGTGGTCAAGGCGCGCGTGCGTCAAGCTTCCCCCAACTCGGTCTTCTACCTCGTGATTCCGCGAACTCGTCGGCCGTGGGCGAGCTTGCGCACCCACGGTTCGGGCAGCAGAATGCTGGTCGAACTCTACGACATGTCGGCTGTGACCTCTACACTGAGCCCGAATCACAGCTTGCCTAAGGGGGATTCATCGTCGATGAGCACTGTCCGCTTCCAGCGCCGTGCGCGCCGCGAGATGCCGCGTTTGCCCGGTGGCGAGGTCACGCTGCAGCCGCCGCCCGAAATCCCCCGGGTGACACCGGGAAACCTGGTGATGAAGCTGATGCCGGTCGTGATGGTGATCGGCATGGTCGGCATGATGGCCCTGATGTTCACCCAGGGCGGCGGCATCGCGTCGAACCCGATGGGCATGATGTTCCCGGTCATGATGCTGTTCTCCATGGTCACCATGTTCGCGGGCCAGGGCGGGGGTAAGGGGCAGAAGGCCGCGGAGGCCAACGAGGACCGCAAGGACTACCTGCGTTATCTCGACCAGGTCCGCAGGGACGTCGACGAGACCGCGCGGCAGCAGCGCGCGTCGGTCGAATGGAGCCATTCCGAACCGGGATTGATCTGGATGCTCGCGGGCACCAGCCGTATGTGGGAGCGCCGCGCGGGCGACAAGGATTTCTGCCACGCCCGCATCGGTATCGGTGGTCAGCGCCTGGCCACCCGGCTGGTCGCGCCGGAGACCGGCCCGGTCGAAGAGCTCGAGCCGATCGCAGCGGTCTCACTGCGCCGCTTCGTGCGCGCCCACTCGACAGTGCCCGACCTGCCGACCGCGATCGCGGTCAAGGGCTTCGCCACCATCGCGCTGGACGGCGACCGCGGCGAGGCGCGGGACATGACCCGAGCGATGTTGGTGCAGCTGTGCATGTTCCAGGCACCGGACCAAGTGCTCGTCGCCGTCGTCTGCGGAGCGGACACCGCGCGGGAGTGGGAGTGGACCAAGTGGCTCCCGCACACCCAGCATCCGGACGCACAGGACGGCATCGGCACCCAGCGCATGTTCTACGGCTCGATCCGGGAAGCCATGGCTGGCCTGCATCCATTGCTCGGCAATCGGGTTCGGTACTCCAGGAACCAGCCCGCCAATGCGAACATGGTGCACATCGCGATCGTCGTCGACGGGGGTCTGCTCGAGGCCGAGGACGATCAGCTGCGCGAATCCGGCTACGAGGGCGTCACGATCATCGATCTCTGTGGCTACGCGCCGCGCCTCGCGGTGTCCCGCGGCATCAAGATGATCGTGGAGAACGGCGAGTGCGTCGGCCGCGGCGCGACCGGCAATCAGGAACGCTTCGCGCTCATCGACCGGATCAGCCCGCAGCAGGCCCAGCAGGTGGCGCGCAGACTCGCGCCATATCGCGCGGCGACCCAGCGCAGCAGTGACATGGAAACCGATGACTCCGAGGTGATCTCGACCTGGAGCCAGCTGGTGGGCCTCGGCGACATCGGCGCGTTCAACCCGGAGCACGCCTGGCGTCCGCGTTACGGCCGGGAACGCCTACGCGTTCCGTTCGGCGTCGGTGCCGACGGCCTTCCGGTCGAATTGGACATCAAGGAGGCCGCCGAGAACGGCATGGGCCCGCACGGATTGTGCATCGGCGCCACCGGTTCCGGTAAGTCGGAGTTTCTGCGCACCCTTGTGCTCAGCCTGCTCGCCACCCACTCGCCGGACCAGCTGAACCTGGTGCTCGTCGACTTCAAGGGCGGTGCGACCTTCCTCGGTCTCGACGGTGTGCCGCACGTCGCCGCCGTCATCACCAACTTGGAGGAGGAAGCCGACCTCGTCGACCGCATGAAGGATGCCCTGGAGGGCGAGATGAACCGCCGCCAGGGGGTGCTGCGCGCGGCGGGCAACTTCGCGAACGTCTCCGAGTATGAGAAGGCGCGCGCCGCGGGCGCAGACCTCGACCCGCTGCCCGCCCTGTTCGTCGTGCTCGACGAGTTCTCCGAACTGCTCACCCAACACCCGGATTTCGCGGAGCTGTTCGTCATGATCGGCCGCCTCGGCCGCTCACTGCACGTGCATCTGCTGCTCGCCTCGCAGCGCCTGGAGGAAGGCAAGCTCAAGGGCCTGGAGAGCCACCTGTCCTATCGGATCGGTCTGAAGACGTTCTCCGCCAACGAATCCCGCCAGGTCCTCGGCGTGCCCGATGCCTACAACCTGCCGAACCACCCCGGCGGCGGCTATCTGAAGGCGGACTCGGGCGAGATCCAGCGCTTCCAGGCCTCCTATGTCTCCGGCCCGTACGTCGGCGGCGGCTCGCCGCGCGACATCACCATCGCCACCCAGTCCGGCGAAATCGACATCAAGGCACGGCCGTTCACCGCGACACAGGTCGGCTTCCGCGCCGCGGACCGCGTTCCGCTGCCACCCGAGCCGAGTCTGGAACCCCAGCACGACGAGGACGGCGAGCAGCTGTCCAACGTGAACATGCTGGTCTCCCGGATCCGCGGGCACGGCCGCCCGGCCCACGAGATCTGGCTGCCGCCGCTGGACGAGGCCCCCACGCTCGACCAGCTCATCCCTCGCTCCATACTCACCGGCGAGCACTCGGCGGTGGCCACCCTGCGCGCCCCGATCGGCATCGTCGACCGCCCCTACGACCAGCGCCGCGACCCGATGGTCGTCGACCTGTCCGGCGCCCGCGGCAACGTCGCCGTCGTCGGCGGTCCGCAGTCCGGCAAGTCGACCGCGCTGCGCTCCCTGATCATGGCGATGTCGTTGACGCACACCGCCGAACAGGTGCAGTTCTACTGTCTGGACTTCGGTGGCGGCACGCTCGCCAGCCTGCTCGGATTGCCGCACGTCGGCTCGGTCGCGAGCCGGTTGGACGAGGATCAGGTCCGGCGCACCATCGCCGAGATGATGACTATCGTTCGGCAGCGCGAGGCGCGGTTCCGCCATCTCGGCATCGAGTCGATGACGGAGTTCCGCCGTCTGCGTTCGATGGATCCGGCTGGCAGCCCGGCCGCGGCCGGCGCGCACGAAGATCCGTTCGGCGACGTATTCCTGGTGATCGACGGCTTCGGTTCGATCCGCCAGGACTTCGAGATGCTCGAGCAGACCATCATGAACCTCGCGGTGCAGGGCCTGTCCTACGGTGTGCACGTGGTCATCGCCCTCGCCAGGTGGGCCGAGGCGCGCCCGGCGCTCAAGGACCAGATCGGCACCAGAATCGAACTGCGCCTGGGCGATCCGATGGATTCCGATTTGGGCCGCAAGTTCGCCTCGCTGGTCCCGCAGGGCCGACCAGGCCGCGGTATGACGCCGGAGTGCCTGCACATGCTGACCAGCCTGCCGCGCATCGACGGCAGCGCGAACCCCGACAACCTGGGTCAAGCGGTCGGCGAGACGGTCGCCGCAATCGCCAGGCTGACGCCGGGCCGTCCGGCGCCGCAGGTCCGCATGCTGCCCGAGCAGCTCCCGCGGGAGCAGTTGCTGTTACTGGCGGGGGACTGGCCGTCGCAGGTCGACCCGAACACCAAGTGCACGCGAATCCCGTTCGGCATCAACGAGTCCGAGCTGGCGCCGGTCCACATCGATTTCGCCGAGAGCCCGCACTTCATCATCATCGGCGACACCGAATCGGGTAAGACGACGCTGCTGAGTTCGCTGATCGAGGGCATCGCCGCGTCGAACACCCCGGATCAGGCGCGCTTCATCCTCGGCGACTACCGGCGCTCCATGCTCGGTCTGGTCCCCGAGGGCTACCTCGCGGGCTACGGCTCGACGGCGCCGCAGTTCACTCAGAACATGAATGATCTGGCCGCCTACGTCAGCAAGCGCACCCCGGGCCCGGACGTCACACCCCAACAGTTGCGGGAACGATCCTGGTGGACCGGCCCGGAACTGTATGTCATCGTCGACGACTACGACCTGGTGTCCACCTCGGCGGGTAACCCGGTGCAG
The DNA here is from genome assembly GCF_035920445.1 of Nocardia sp. NBC_01730. NCBI lineage: Bacteria > Bacillati > Actinomycetota > Actinomycetes > Mycobacteriales > Nocardiaceae > Nocardia > Nocardia sp. NBC_01730. The sequence continues at coordinate 7,153,240 of NZ_CP109162.1, forward strand.
GCGCTGGTGGAACACCTGCCGCACGCCCGTGACCTTGGATTCCACCTGGTCATCGCCCGCCGCTCGGGTGGAGCGAGCAGGGCGATGTACGAGGCTACGTTGGCCAGGATGAAAGACCTCGGCTCGGCGGGTCTGATTATGAGCTGTAGCCGCGACGAGGGTGTGCTCATGGGCAGTACGCGGCCGAGCCTCATGCCGCCGGGGCGTGGCACCCTCATCACGCGCAACGGTGAGGGATTGGTGCAGTCGGCCTGGATGCCGTTGCCCTGATGTCCACCGTGGAGCTGGTGGTCACGGAGGCACGTGTCTGGGCACGTGGCGCGACCACACATTGGGACGTACCGCCCTCGATCGTCCTGAGCAGCAACGGGTTCGACCTGATCGTCGGTCAACCGCTGACACCGCCCACTGCGGTGAGTTCGGCTGTTCAGTTCATCCCGGCGGACGTGATCGCGCTGACGCCGCGTGCACCGTCGGTGGTCGACGGGTTGAGCGCTGTCTTCGCCGCTGTGTTCGAGAACCTCGGCACAGCGGGGCCCTGCGAGCGAATCATCCTCATCTGCCCGACCGATTGGGGTTCGCCGCGCCGCTCGGTACTCGACCAGGCGGCACGGGGATTCGCGGCCGATGTTGCGTTCGAGGACATGGCGGTGCGGTCGGTCGTGGTCGACGAAGGCACCAGCCACAGCAGCCGTACTCTGGTCCTGGAGTTCGGCACGCTGACCACAACGGCGTCCGCGGTGATCCGCGACCACCACGGTGTCCACATCGAATCCTGCGAGCACGAGCCAACTCTCGTTCTCGCTGAGATCGCCGCGGAATCGCGCGCGTTCGACGACCTGTGCGCGCTGATCGACCGCCTGCTCGGTGGCCGGCCCGTCGATCTCGCTCAGGTCGTCGGCGTATCCGATCCGGTGCTGCTCGAACTGCTCGGCGCAGCCGTCCAACAAGCCTCCGGCACCGCGGTCGAAGTGCGCGCTGTAGCAGGCCCCGACTTGATCCGTAGTCGTCGGCCGGAACCGGTCTACCCGCAAGATGCCGCACCAACCCGGACACAGACCGAATGGATGCGGCCGCTGCGCGATCGTGCTGCCGCGCAGCGGCCGAGCCACCACCGGACCGCGGGTTACGTCGCCGCTGTCGCTGTAGTCGCTGTCGCCGTATTCGCCGGTGTCATCCTGCTGGGCCGCTCGAGCGACACGGCCACCACGGCGGGGGTGCCGATGACCTCCGCCGTGGTGGAGCCGACTGACCTCACTCCGCCGTCGGTTCCTACCGCTTCCGCTCCGGAAGCGGTCGGTCGCATCAGCTTTCAGCTCCCCGAAGGATGGCGTATTGTCTCCGCGCCCGGCGACGGAAAGTCGCGCATCGATCTCACCCCGGAGGACGGCTCCCGGCATCGAATGACCGTCGTGCAGACAGCCCTGGTCGCAGGCTCCGGCTATGAACAGGTCGCGGCCAACCTCGAAGCTCAGGTGGCGCAACGCCCGAACGGTGCGCTGAGCGATGTGAAGCGAGAGGTGGTCTTCGGCGGACGTTCCGGACTCGCGTACACCGAGCGTCCCCTGGACGGATCAACGGTTCGCTGGCACGTGTTGCTGGAGCATGGGATACAGGTCAGCGTGGGGTGTCAGTATGTCGGTGAGAGCGGGCCGGAACTATCGAATACCTGCGAGAGATTCGGTAGCTCTGTTCATGTGATCGAGTGAATCCGCGATTACGAGCCAGCCGTAGTCGGCTCGAAGTGCGTGATCTACACAAAGATTCGTGCCCCCGGCAACAATCTGCCGGGGGCACGAATCGGTTCGAGGCGATGCTCAGAACAGGCCGGCGAGGGCGGTGTCCGTGCTCTGCAGCTCGGAGTTGCCCGAGCTGACCAGCTTCGCGGCACCGTGCAGGGTCTGGTTCAGCTGCTCGACATGGCCGTTCCACGACCGCTGCAGCTCGGCGAACGCTTCGTTCGCGTCACCCTTCCAGTTGGTCGTCACGAACTCTTCGACCTTCTTGTGAAAGGCCTCCAGCTCGTTCCTGATCCCTTCGGCTCGGGCGATGATCGCCCGAGCTCCGTCCTCAACGCCCGAGAAATTAGCGGATATGGGCTTTCCAGCTGCCATTGTTCAGGCTCCTTTGCTACGTGATTCTGGTTAGACCGGAGGAAGTTCCAGGCTGGAGACCTGAGCCTGCACCTGCTGGGCGAAGTCGGTGTCCTGGTCCTCGTACGTCGATCCGGCCTTGATGAGCTTCTCCGACGTCTCCATCAGCTTGTCGTTGAGCTTGTCCGCCTGGAAGTAGTAACGCTCCATAAAAGCGTTGAACGCGTCGCGCGCCTGGCCCTGCCAGTTGGCGCCGTTCGTCACGTTGTCCTCATCCGTCTTCAGCTGTCGGATGGCGAGCATCAGGTTGTTGTGCTGCTCCTGAAACTCTTTCGCCTTCTGCCCGATGAGTGCATTATCCGCTGAGAGAGACCCTGCCATGGTGGCTCCTCCTGTTTCGGTTGATGGTCAACGTCGCAAGTGCCAGCTGACCTCTTCATGTAGTTGGACGCGGCTGCCGCTCGACCGGTTCCACCCGGTTCACCGGAATCGGCGGATTTGCATCGAAACGCGCCTCCCAAGTGGGCGACTGGCTACGCCGAGGTGCGGAAGGCCTGGATGAGATCCCCCCGGACGTCCGACCGCAGGTGCCGTCGCGTCTGTCTAGTCGCTGCCAGCGCGCTGCTCCCCTCCTTCCCCCTGCTCGCTACCACCTGAACCGGCGAGTGGGCTGGCTGCGCAACACCCTACCGAACGGCGTGCCGTCGCGCTAGCAGCGAACGCCGAATGCCAAGGTCGGCAACGGAGCTCGCGCGCGAACGGGTATACGAGCCGCGGTCCGAATCATCCGGTCCGGTGTACCGAGCCGGAGGCTATTTGACGATCTTCGCGATGGTGGGAACCATCTTGTCCACCAGCGCATCCACGGACTGGCCGGTCCACACCTGGAATGCCTGCACAGCCGAAGGGTCGTCGACGACGACGATCTTCGCCGAGCTGGAGAGGATGCCATTCGGGAGACCGCGCAGTCCGCCGTTTCCGGCCTGGCTGTCCGATCTGAGTACGATCACCACTTCGGAATCGATATCGGTCGTATAGCTGTTCGCCGACATCGCCCGTGGTGATTTCTCGTCACCGACCGCCTTGTACTTGGTGCTGTATCGAAAGCCGATATCCTGCAGGAATTTCGACTGATCACTCGGCGTCAGCACGGCGGACAGGGTGGAATTACCGAAATTGAATGCGGTGATCGTCTTTCCGTCGAATTCCGGATGATTGTCGCGCACCTGGGCCAGGCTGCTTCCCGAGCCGGGAGAGTTCGCCCCACCCCTGGTGAGGAAGAACGTGCCCGCGGCGATCGACACTGCTATGACGACGGCGATGATCGCGGGTACGAGAACGCGTCTGGCGGCGGAACGCTCGCTGCCGCTTCGGATCGTCTCGATCAACCGCTGATCGGTGTTCTCGCGAGGCGGCCCATACCCGGCGATCGCGGTGCGGGGGTCGGTCATCGGTGCCCGCGGGTCCGTCGAATAGGTGGTCTCGGGAGCGCGAAACTGCGGGGCGCCGTACAACGCCGCCTCGGCCGCCTGGATGAATTCACGGCAGGTGCTGTACCGGTGAACAGGGTCCTTCGCCATCACCTTCTCGATCACACCGTCGAGCGCCGCGGGCAAGTCCGGACGGACAGCGCTCAACTTCGGTGGTGGTTCGTGTAGATGGCCCATCATCACTACGGCGGGCATGGTCGAGGGGTAGGGGTTCTGGCCGGTGAGCAGTTTGAAGAACGAACAGCCCAGACTGTAGATGTCGGCCCGCGGGTCGAGGCTGCTTCCGACCAACTGCTCGGGGGGAGCATAGGCCACCGTCGCCATGAAATTGCCTGTGGCCGTGAGATCTTGGCCGTCCTCCGAGGATTTGGCAACGCCGAAGTCGGTCAGCAGCACCCGTTCCTCGTCGTCTCCGTCGGCAGTGGAGAGCAGGAAGTTGGCAGGCTTGACGTCGCGGTGCAGCAGCCCGCGCCGATGGGCGTAGTCCAGGCCCTTGCCCACCTCCGAGACGGTGCGCAGTGCTCGCTTCGGAGTCATGACCGACCGCCCCTTCCTCGCCTCCTCCGCGGCGTCCGTGCCGTCGACGTACTGCATGGCGATCCACAGCAGGCCGGCTTCTTCGCCGCGGTTGTACACGGCGACGATGTTCGGATGGTCGAGGCCTGCCGCAAGGTTGGCCTCGCGCTCGAACCGCGCGCGAAACTCGTCGTCGGTGGACAGGTCCGCGCTGAGAACCTTCAGAGCATCCCGGCGGGGCAGGATCGGATTCTGCGCCAGGTAGACGGTTCCCATGCCGCCGCTGCCGAGGACCTGAAGTACCCGGTATCCGCCGATAACTGCGCCGGGCCGCAACGCCATTCGGTCCTCCTCAACGATGTCGAACGCCCCCACCGACGAGCTTTCGGGGAAAATCTAGCAAGCGAAAGCCGGGGGTTCGACCTGTACCCGGCGCGGGGCTCAACGCCCATAGGCCAACAGCTTGTACTGCGCCGCGGTCTTTTGCTGCAGGTCTTGGACGTTGTTGCTGCTCACCTGGGCTACATAGCGATCGAAGGCGAAGTAGCACACCGGCTTGTCCAACGGTGACTTGCTCGGTCCTTTTTTCGGCTTGAAGCATTTGGCTTCCGGCAGGTTCGCCGGACTGTCCAACTTGTCGTACTCGGCCGAGACCGGTGCCGAGATCGCGGCCAGCAGCCGGGTCGTGCCCGCCGAATCCTTGGCCCGCAGGACCACCGCTCCGACGGCCGCGGCATAGTCGACACCGGCGTCCGCGTACGCGGAGCGCGCCGAATTCGGGTCCTGCTCCGAATGCAGCAGTGCCTGCGCCGGATACACCCCCGACGGGTCGGAACCGTCGACCGGCTTGTTGTTGTCGTCGAGCGGCACTGTCCGGCTGAGCATCCCGTCCACGTCGAGCGGTAGTGCGGATATCTTGTCGATCGGTGTCGGTGTGTACTGCCGGAGCATGTCGATGAGCTTGTCGAACGAGCGCCCGGTGAGATCGGCGGGAGGGCCGGGAGCGAAGGGGCGGCTGATCGGGTCGTTGATCTGGACCAGCAGCGCCATCTCGCCGTGCGCGAGCCCGGTGCTCAGAAAATTGGTGCCGAACTCGGTGTGGGCATTGTGCCTGGCTCTGGCCGCCGGATAGCCGGGAATGGAGATGCTGTCACCCGGAACACGCTCGATGAGCTCCTTGACCGCCGCGGAGGCGTGGCTTTCATCGGAGAAGCGGAGAACGTAGATGAGCACCTCGCTGCCGATGCCGAATTCTTTCCTCCGTTGTCCTTGCGTGTACCACCCCGTCACCAGGCCGGGCGCGACCGCATCGAATTCACTGCGGTCCACCGCTTTCAGCGAGGGCGGCGACTTCGGAGTGGTCGCGTGCGTGCGGTATGGATTTTGGTAGATGTATCGGTTGTCGATGTCCGACACGAGTGGTGTTGCGGCACCGATGCGTATCGCTTCGCGCGCGGCTCCGGATTGGTCGGTCCTGAACCGCTCGATGTCGATCGGCGCCGTCGGGTAGCTGCCCGAATCCAATTTCGTGACATCGACTCGCTGGACGTCGGCCTGCTCGGTGGTGTCACCCCCGCAGGCGCTGGTCGCGAAGACACACGCGATGAGCGCCGCGCACGTCAGGCTTCGTATCCGCATCGATGATCACCCACTCTTCGCGAGAATCGAGTACTGAGCGGCGGTCCGTTCCAGCAACTGCCGGTCGACCCGGCTGATATCGGGAAATTGGGAGACCACCACGGCGACGTATCGGTCGTACACGATGACGCACAGACCCTTGTTCAAACGGTTGATATCCCGGAAGTCCAACTTCAGGCACCGTGTGTCGGCGAGGCCGGGCGGCGGATCGACGACCTCGTCGTTCTTCTCCGGTTTGGCGAGAGCCGCCTGGAGGCGGAATGCGGAGGGAAGGTCGCGCGTCCGATACACCGTTCCGCTCTGGCGGCCGATCAGGTCGACGCCGCCCTCTTCGAACGCTGTGCGCACCTCGATCGGATTGCGTTCGAAGTGCAGAATTCCAGAGGGCTGATAAGGGCCGAAATCGTCTCGGCCGAAGAAGGGGTCGCTGTAGTCCTTCGCCGAGGGCGCGGCGCGGCGCATGATTCCGTCCGGGTCGAGGGGCAGGTCGAGCAGGTCGTCGAGCGGAACCGGCTGCTGCTTGTCCAGTTCGGCGATCTGCCGATCGATCGTCTTCTTCAGGACGCTCGCGAGCGCGTCCTTGTTCGGCTCGGGTACTCCGGCATTGGCCGTGATGACGTACGGGCCGTGCTGGAGGAACACAATGGCGGCCAGGTCGTTTCCCGAGGTCGACCTGGCGTCGGGATATCCATCGATCGGAACGGGATGTCTGCCCGGCTCCTCGTTGGTGATCCGGTCGAACTCATCCGCGGCGTTCCTGCTGTCGGTCTCGGTCGGAAAACGAAGTATCGAGATGATCAATTTCTTTGTGCTGCGCAGATTTCCGTTGGTCCGCGAGACATAGGCGCCTGCCAGCACGTTGTACTTCTCGCCTACCACCTGGTACTTCTCCGGGAACGCCCCCGGGTTGACCATGCTCAGCGGTGTCGCGATCAGCTTGACGTAGCCCACGTCGGTGAGATCGCTGTCGACGTCGAACGGCTGCACCAGATAGTTCAGCATCCGGCGGGCTTCGATGAAGCGGACATCGTTCGCGGAGGTGATCCGCGGGTTGTACGCGGTGGGCTCGGTGGCCAGCGCTCCGGTTTTCAGGATCGTCAGATCCACTGGCGACATACCGGGCTGTGGATTGCCGTCGACTGTGCTGGAGCATCCCGCGGCCAAGACGATCGAGCTGGCGAGTATCGCGAAAGTCCGAAGTCTGTACCTCACTCGGGCCCCCTCATTTACTCGTCAACAGCGCGTACTGTGCGGAGACCTTCTGGTGCAGGTCCTGCAACTGCTTTCCGAATGCCTGCACCGTGTATCGATCGACCTGGAAGACGCACAGGTTCATAGCGACTGCCTGAGTGCTCGCCGCGATGTCCGCGTAGCACTCGACGTGGTCGCCGAGCCCGGTCGGCGCCCCGACCAGCTTCTGGTCGGATTTCAGCTGTTTCGACGGTTGCCAGGCTGCCCATAGATCATCAGCGCCCTGTCGCGTCTTGCTACGGAAGACCACGGCGTCGCCGAACGAGACGAGATCGACTCCGCTCTTTTCGAGGGTCGCCAGGGAGTTCTGCGTGCCGTCCATCAGAGACATCACGCCACGACCGGCATATACCCCGTCGGGATCGGCGCGGATCGGTGATTCCGGATTGCTCGGAATCGTCCGCGCGAGCAGCCCTCCCGGGTCCAGTGGGACCTGCGGGAGTTCGTCGGAGGGGGTCGGCCGGAACGTGGCGAGCAGCGGGATCTGTACGTCGAGCATCTTCTCGACCTGGGCGGTCAGAGCGGGGAGATCGGGCGCGGAGGTGTCGTCCTCCACCTTGATGTAGACGACGTACCGGTCGTGGACGGTCCAGGAACCGAGCGACGACACGTCCGGACGCCAATGTGCCGTCGTATTCGGGTGTTTCGTGATCGCGACCGGCTGGTTGTCGCGGTTGTAGGTGAAGTCGTCGTGCTCGAGCGTCGGGCCGACTGTCATGGCGGTCTCGGCGTCAGGGAACATCATGACCGCCAGGCTGAGCGTGCGCCTCGGTGCCTCCCGCGGGCCCCCGGTGCTCCACGCGTTGACCCAGCCTGCGACGAGATCCTTCGCGACCTCGTCGAAGGTGTCGTTGATGACCAGCTTCCCCAGCGACCTCTGGTTGTAGACGATGTGTGGCCGCAGCGACCAGGTATCTTCGACGTAGGTGGGGTCGGCCTCGAACGGCAATGCCACGAAGTCGGCGAGCCGCTGCGATTCGCGCGCGCGTGCCTGTTTCTCGTTCTTGGCGTTGCCGATCTCGCGCGGCTTGGTCTGATAGTTCCCGACATCCAACGTGGCCGGATCCGGCTGCACCCGCTCGGCCCGGCCCGGCACAGTCGAACCACATGCGCCGACACCGACGGCCAGCATTCCCGACATGATCAGGGCATATGCGGTTCGGAGCGGCATCGGTCTCGCGGCAAACTGCAACGTCCCTCCCCAAAAGCCTTGCGTAGTCCCGCGGATTGTACTTCACCGGTCCCCGCCAGCCCGGACCGAACGGTCTGCGGACATCGGTCTGCGCGGGTCAGAAACTATTCGCCAACAGCGCATACTCCGCGGCGACCTGCTGCCGCACGTCCGGTTCCTTATCACTGGTGACGACGCCGACGTACCGTTTGTAGGCGACGTAGCAGCGGTACTTGTACTCCCGGTTCGGGTCGCCCTTGCTGTTGAGCTGGAGGCACCTGGCACCGGGGACGTCCTTGGGGGCGCCGAGGGTGTCGTAATGCCCGCCTTCGCTTTCCAGCAGACCGGTGGCCAGTTTCTGTGCGGCGGCCGCGTCACGGGTGCGGGCGACGTAGTCGTCGTCGACGATGGCGGTGTGGTCGACGCCCGCGTCCTCGATCAGGCGCAGGTGTGCGTCCTCGTCGTCGGCGCGATGGACGGTGTGGTCGGCGCCGTAGACGGCGAAGGTCGCCGGATCGGGGGTACGGCTCTTGCGGTCGGCGACGGCGACGCGCGCGAGCAGTCCGTCGGGGTCGACCTGCAGGGCGTCGAGCTTGTTCGCGGGGGTCGGGGTGAACGTGTCCAGCTGCGCGACCTGCGCGGCGAGGGTCTTGTCGATCCAGCTCACCAGGTCGGTGCTGTCGGCACGGGGTCGTTGGATGAACAAGGAGATGACGAATTCCTTGTAGGCCATGAAGGTGCCGACGGTAGGAACGCCGGGACGCCAATGGATGTAGGCGTCGGGGTACTTGGTCGACGAGAGCTTGCGGTTCTCCGGCGACACGGCGATGTCCACATCCTCGAGTTCACGAGCGGTGAGCCTCGCGTCGGCCTCGTCGGGGAAGCGGAACACGGCGTCGGTGATCGCGGTGGCGTCGGGGGACGGGTTGGTCTGGCCGGCGGGGTCGGGGCGGTCGGCGCCGCTGGCGGCGTAACCGACGATCAGCTTGCGGTTGTCGAAAACCGGCTTGGAGACCTTGGCGACGAAGTCGAGCGCCTGCTCGGCGTCGGCGACCACGGTGCTGCCCCGTCCGACTTTCAGTGCCGGATCGATGCGTACGGTCGGGACCACCGCGTCGGACATCCGCATGCCTTCGAGCAGCGCGCCCTTGCCTGCGGAGTCCTGGTCGTACCGGTGCCGGTCCACGGGATAGGTGCCGACCTCCAGCTTTCGCACGTCGATCTCCCCTGCGGTGGGCGTACCGTGCACGCTGGCGCAGCCGGTGAGCAGTCCTGCCCATGCCAGGCAATACGCGGTGAGCGCAATGCGTTTGGTCCGAACCATGACAGGCCCCTCGTTCCTCCCGTTGCTGACACTGAAGTTACCGGACGGACGCAGGGGAGGGGGACCGATAGCGCTCGGATTGCAATACCCTTGTCTGCGTGACGACGACCCTGCACTGTGCCTTCGGCGGAGGCCGATACCGGTGATGGATCGGCAGGTCGAGGTTGTCGTAGGTAGCCATGCCGTGGCCAGGGTCGTCGACGCGGTCATCGTTGTGGCGCACCGCGGACGGGCCAGGTTGACCCAGGATTCTCCGGCCGTCATCGCCCTCGAATCGTTGGCCGAACTGGTGCGTGCGGCGACCGATCAGGAGCCGAAGGGGCCGGGCGCCGTGGTGGCCCGGCAGGCGACCCGCTGGCTCATGAAACACGCCGAGCAGATCAGCCCGGGTGAGCCGATCGACTTCGGCATTCTCTCCGCCACCGAGAACGGAGGCGTGGCGATCTTCCTGCACGGTGCGGTCACGGCGGTGCTGGCCGGTGACGGCACGGTCGAGCTGTATCGCGGCAGCGGTGCTGCGTTCACGATCGATCGGGCCGCGGAGGTTCCCGCGCGGGCGGTCGCCCTGTTCGTCGACGATGCGAAGGGCCGCATTCCGGATCTGCCGCCGGAGCGTGGCATCGGCTGGCTGGTCGAAGGTATCGCGCAGGCGGGCGGCGCCGTCGTCTGGTCCGACGGAGCGCGTGCCGGAACGCCCACGAACGGACGGGCGTCCCGCCGCGAGGGCACGCATCGCCGCGCCGAGGTGCCGCCGCTGCCGACCGCCCGCATCGAGCACGAGCCGCCCGCCGACTCCGAGGTTCGGCAGTCGCTGGAACCCCAGCAAGCACACCGGCCCGAGCAGCCGCCGGAACCGCAGCAAGCGCCCGAGCCACAACAAATGCCGCCGCCCCAGCCGCACCGGACGGCGCCGTCGACCGCGATGCACGACTCCGAGGCCGAGCAGGAGCCGATCGATCCGCACGACGCGCCGACCCAGCTCGGCGGCACCAACCCCGCTCCGCTGCCCGACTCGGATCTGCAGCGCCGCCTGGAGGCGACCGCGCGGACCACGGCGCTCACCGTCAAGGTGCTGGGATTCAAGTGCGCGCGAGCGCATCCCACTGATCCGCGCGCCGCGTTCTGCACCGTGTGCGGCATGCCGGTCGACCAGACGCAGGGGCTGATCGAAGTGGTCCGCCCGCCACTGGGCATGCTGATTCTCGATGACGGCACGACCTACCTGCTGGCCGCGGACGCGGTGATCGGCCGCGACCCGGAGCATTCCGCGGCGGCCGAGCACGGACTCGTTCCGCTGCGGGTGGACGACTCCTCCGGCGGCATGTCGCGCGCGCACGCCGAGATCCGACTCGTGAACTGGGACGTGACCGTGGTGGATCGCGGTTCGACCAACGGCACCCGCACCCGCTTGCCCGGTTACCGCGACTGGGTGCGCTTGGCCCCGAACCAGTCCATGGTGCTGATCCCCGGCACTGAAATCATGCTCGGCAACCGCGTGCTCCGCTTCGAACACGCGGCCCCGCCACCGTTCGGCCGCTGACACGCGGGGGAAGCCCGGAACGAAGTTCTGAATCCCCCGGAACGAAGTTCTGAATCCCCCGGAACGAAGTTCTGAATCCCCCGGAACGAAGTTCTGAATCTACGAGTAGCGAGCCATACAGGTGTTCTGCCCGCCGAGAACGCCGGCCCGGAACGCGTCCACCCTGGCGAAACCGCTCGGCACGGTCTTGCCCTCGGCGTCGCTGGCGGCCAGTCCGTCGCTGAGCAAGCCCGAGACGGCCTCGTCGAGATCACCTGCGGCGAGCTTGATGTCGCCCTGGTTCACGGGACGTCCGGTCTCCGCGAGCTTTCCGGTGACCACCCCGGAAAGGCACGCCGCGCGCAGTCCGGCCTTCGGACCGACGAGTTGCTGCTTGTGATTGCGCTGTACCGCCAGCGTGTATCGGGAGATGAACACCATGTAGCCGTTGTAGTCGCCGGTCACCTTGACCGGTAGCGGCTCATCCGGGTCCGAGTTCACCGTGCCGCGTTGCGCAAGTCCGGGAATGTCCGTGGCGATGAGGTTCTTTGCCGCGCAATAGGACACGGGTTCGGTCGTGACGCCGCTGCGGCAGTCGACTTTCGCCCCGCTGTAGTCGTAGGTCGGTTCCTCGGGTATCGGAAGGATCGCGGCTAACGCCTTGCTGAGTTCGATCAGATTGTTCTTGGTGATCTCGTACTCGCCCGACTCTCCGTCGAAGCTCGTCGGCAGAGTGCCGCGGCGTTGGTTGATCTCGTCGATGTCGATGCCCTTGCATGCTCGCGGTCCGTCGGTGAAGCCGACCTGGACGGCGGTGACCCGTTCGAAGGCGGAGCCGTGCACGCTCTCCGGGTCGTCAGGGTTGGAGTCGCGGATGGCGACGGTGGCGGCGAGCACCGAGTTGAGTCCGTCGGAGGTGTTGATCGTGAAGTGCGCGGCCTTGCCCTCGGCGACGTGCCGCATGAACGCGCCCGCGAAGCAGTCGGCCTGCTGCTCCTTGACGATCACCGGGTCCTTCGTGCCGACGATCTTGGCCATGGTCTGCACCGCGTGCCCGTACTCGTGCGCGAGCACCATGACCACGGCCATCTTGCCGAAGGTCTCCTCCATGGTGGGAAGTAGGACCGACCGATCCCAGCCGATGGAATTGTCCAGTCGGCAGTAGGCGGCGTTCACCAGGTGGTAGGTGGACTCCTTGCAGAACTCGACCGCGTCGGTGCGCGGGGACTTCGCGCTCCAGGACAGCAGCTTGCCGACCGGCTTGAACTCACCCTGGAATTCCTTGCCGAATTCGTCGCGCCAGTAGGTCTGGATGTCGTCGACGGCGTTGAGCGCCAGCCTGTCCATCGCGCCGCCGTCGCCGTTCGTCGCGGTCAGTGTGCTGTCCGGGACGCTGTCGCGCGGTCCGCTCGGACCGCTGGTCGTGGGCAGCCCAGCGACCTTGAACGGGTCGTCGTAGATGGAGACAGCCCTGCCGTCGACGAGCCTGGTGCAGCCTCCGACCAGCACCAGAACGGTCAGTATCACCGTAATAACCGCGGTCGCTTTGTATGTCGGCAAGGCTCCCCCTGGTCGGCCGTTATCACGTTCACGTCGGTCGCCCGGATCGGGGCAAAAGGCGCGTCGGGGGCACCGCCGGTGTCCGGGTGATGGAATAGTATCCGCTGCATGTCTTCACCGGGGGCGCAGACCATCACCGTGCGCCATGATGGAACCGAGCGGATTTTCGATTCGAGCCAGAAGGTCACGATGGGCCGGGCGCCGGAGGTGACGCTGTTCGTCGACAGCCCGCTCGTCTCGCGGGTTCACGCGACGCTCGCCTGGCAGGGCAGCGCTTGGGTGTTGGCCGATAATCAGAGCACGAACGGCGTGTTCGTGGACGCGCGCAGACTCACTCAGCCGGTGTCGATCGATCGCCCCACCCAGGTGCGGCTCGGTGACGCGATCAGCGGTCCGCTCCTACACCTGCTACCCGCGAATCCCCAACCCCCGCAGCGGCCTTCGATACGGCCGCCCCAGCCCGCGCCGCAACCGCATCCGGGTCAGCCTTCCGCGCACCAGTTCCAGCCTCCGCAGTATCAGCCTCCGCAGGCCGCGTCCGCGCCGCCGCCGAACATCAACATGACGACAAGGGCAGGCACCTCGAACGTTCCGCCGGTCCGGGCGAGGGTGTCCACCGCGCCGATCGCCCGCCCCGATCGCGTTCCTCCGAGCGGTCTGGCCATCGGCCGCACCACCGACAACCAGATCGTCGTCAACGATCCGCTGGCCTCCCGCAAGCACGCCCGCCTCGTCGCCTCCGCCGAGGGGCTGACCATCGAGGATCTCGGTTCGGCGAACGGTACCTTCGTCAACGGGCACCGCAGGCAACACGCGGTACTGCGCGAGCGCGACATCATCACCATCGGCAACGTCGACTTCGTCGTGCAGCAGGGCACGCTGGTGCACCGACAGAAGCCGGTCGCCGAACAGGGCCTCGCGGTGCACGGCGTCGGGTTCACCGTCGAGGGCAACAAGCAGCTGCTCGTCGACGTGAACATGTCGGCGAGCCGAGGGACGCTGACCGCGCTGATCGGCCCGTCCGGCGCGGGTAAGTCGACGCTCTCGCGCTTGATCGCCGGCACCACCCGTCCGTCCGGCGGTGTGGTCACCTTCGAGGGCCGCAACCTGCACGCCGAATACGAGGCGCTGCGTTCCCGCATCGGCATGGTGCCGCAGGACGACGTGCTGCACCGTCAGCTCACCGTGCGCCAGGCGCTCGGCTACGCGGCCGAACTGCGGCTGCCCCGGGACAACAGCAGGGAAGACCGCCAGGCGGTGATCGACGGTGTGCTGAAGGAGCTTTCGCTCACCGAGCACGCCGACACCAGGGTCGACCGGCTCTCCGGCGGCCAGCGCAAGCGCGCCTCGGTGGCGCTGGAATTGCTGACAGGCCCTTCGCTGCTCATTCTGGACGAGCCGACGTCGGGCCTGGACCCGGCGCTGGACCGGCAAGTCATGGTGATGCTGCGCGAGCTGGCCGACGCGGGCCGCGTGGTGATCGTGGTGACCCACTCGGTGGCGCACCTGGACATGTGCGATCAGGTGCTGCTGCTCGCGCCCGGCGGCAAGACCGCCTATTGCGGCAACCCGGCCGGAGTCGGCGCGACCCTCGGCACCAGCGACTGGGCGGAGATCTTCGCCAACGTCGCGGCAAACCCGGATCAGGCGTTCGCGGCCTACCGCTCCCGGCAGGCGTTCGCGCCGTCGCCTCCGCCACCGCCGCAGCCGTACGGGTCGGCGGGCAGTCCGCCACAGTCCAGCGGTGGCAAGCAGTTCTCGACCCTGGCACGCAGACAGTTCCGGCTGATCCTCGCCGACCGCGGCTATCTGGTGTTCCTGGTGGTCCTGCCGTTCATCCTCGGCGGGCTCTCCCTGGTGGTTCCCGGTAAGAACGGCTTCCAGCGCGGTGCGTTGAAGGCGCTACCGGACGGCACGTTCGTGCCGGAAGGCGGCGGCGAGACACAACAGCTGCTGGTGGTGCTGATCCTCGGTGCCTGCTTCATGGGCTCCACATTGACGGTGCGCGACCTGGTCGGCGAGCGGACGATCTTCCAGCGGGAACGCGCGGTGGGCCTGCTGCCTTCGGCATATCTGATGGCGAAGATCGCGGTGTTCAGCTGCACCGCGCTGCTGCAGTCGGCGGTGCTGGTGGGGATCGTGCTCGCGGGCAAGAAGCAGCCCGGTGAGGGTGCGGTGCTGGCTTCCGGCAGCGCGGAGCTGTACATCGATATCGCGTTGACCGCGGTCTGCTGTGTGGTTCTCGGTCTGTTGCTCTCCTCGCTGGCGAAGTCGAACGAGCAGGTGATGCCGCTGCTGGTGGTGGCGATCATGTGCCAGCTGGTGATGGCCGGCGGTCTCATCCCGGTCACCGGCCGGGTAGCGCTCGAGCAGGTGTCCTGGCTGTTCCCGGCCCGTTGGGGTTACGCATCCGGTGCGTCGACGGTGAATATCCGCGAGGTGTTCCTCAGCGCACAGCCCGACACGCTGTGGCAGCAGAAGCCGGAGATCTGGGCGCTGGACGTCGGGATCCTGCTGGTGATCACCGCGGTGCTGGCGATCATCACGTGGCGCCGGTTGCGACTGAAGAAGTCGGCGGCGTGACGCTTCCCGAACCGACAGCGAGTGACCCGGCTCCGCCGGGCGAAAGCGGCGACGAACCGGGGCTGACCACGAGGTTCAGCATCTCGGCCGGGAAGCGGGCACACTTATGCCTGTGACGGTGCGAGTAGGGGCAGTACATCTCGGATGGGATGTGGTGTCCGTGGCCGCGGGCGGTGGGGGCACCCCCATCCGCCCGGTGCAGGTGGAGGGTATGTGGACACCGCCGGCTTATGTGCTGGCGGATTCGTCGGGTCGGTTGTACACCGCGGGTGCGGAACGGAGGAGGCCTGATCTGGGGATGGCGATCGCCGACGTGCGCGACATCCTCGGCCATCCGCAGATCGTGGTGGCGGGCGCGACATGGCCCGCCGAGCTGGTGTTCCGCGCGCGGTTGTACAACCCGCTCGCGGAGATCGGCAAGCACGTGCGTGGCAAGCCGGACCTGGTGGCGCTACCCTTCCCGGACGGCTGGCCGGACGACAAGGTCGATGTCTACGCCACGCTGGTGGAACAACTCGACGTCACCGTCGAGCCGCTGCCGGAGAGCGTCGCGCTGTCGGGCTACGTGCGCGCGCTCGGGCTGGTGCATCCGCCGGACCAGGCCAGGCCGCACGGCATCGGCGCGACGGGCGTGTACTCCGACGGCAGGACCATGCTGGTGGTCGCCGTGCATGGCGACGACGAGCAGCCCACCGAGTCGGTTGATGTCCCGGTCGACGCCGAGGCCATGCGCGACGCGCGATCGGCCGACAACGTGGTGATCGAGGTGATGGCCGCGGCCCGCTCGATCGGCGCGGATACCTCTACGGTCCTGCTGTCCGGCAATGTGTGCTTCAACGACGCGCTGCGCCTGGCCTTCCAGAATCATCTCGGACATCGGCTGCAGGTGGCCGACCATCCGATGCACGCGCTCGTGCTCGGTGCCGCGCACTTGCTGGTGACCGACACCGAGTCGGGTGAGCCGGTGTCGGCGGACAGGCAGGCCGAACCAGCGCCCGGCCCTGGGTCCCCGGTGGATACCGCCAGGCAGCAGGCCGAATACGCTCAGCAGCAAGCCGCCGCTCAGCAGCAAGCCGACGCGGGGCACCGTCGAACCGAGACCGGATCGCGGCGGCCGGAGGAACGGCCGCCGCAGCAGCCGGACACCGGGCAGCGCGGAACGGAGCAGCCGCCGTTCCGATCGGTCCCCGGCGTCCAGTACGGCCCCGGGTATCCCAGCCAGCAGGAGGACCCGACCACCCCGATCGGGCGCGAGCAGGTGCCGCACGGCCTCCCGCCCAACCTCGCCGAGCTGGGCAGCCGCTTCACACGTCCACCGAGCCAGCACCCCGACGAGCAGCAGAGGCGCCGGCAAGGCGATCTCGGCGGCCCGCCGCAGGGGCCGCTTCCCGGTGGCCCGGTGCCGCCGCTCGGCCCGCGGCCCTCATACCAGGGCGCGCCGGACCAGCAACTGCCGTACCAGGGAGCACAGGAGCCGTACCAGGGTGCGCAGGCGCAGCAGCGCGGCGGGCACCAGCAGGAACCCGGCAGGGAGTCCGACGACGAGGACCGGTCCCGCAAGGGAAAGCGCTGGAACAAGATGAAGGGCAACTTGTTCGGAGCCAACACCGTGGTCGGCGCGGTGGCGCTCGCCATGATCGCGTTGCCCTCCGGCGGTGATCGGGTCGAGCTTGCCGCGGAAGCCAGCGGTGCTATCTCGAGCGACCTGCGAGCAGTAGCCGGCCATGTGGGCTCAGTCGCCCTGGACAACGAGGTGGCGCCGGGCGGGACGGAGCCGATCATGTGCGAGCTGACCCCGCACGCCATCAACCAGCCGAAGCCGGGGATCGCCACCGCCAGGGGCAGCCAGTCGGGAGCGCAGGCCGACGAGAGCGGCGTCCCGGAATGCGGACGGCCCGGCATCGACACCCTGCGCTACGTGGTGCCCGGCCCGCCCGGAGCCATCGACCCCGGTCCGCCGTTCGAGATCTGACGCGATTTCTTTCCGGCCGGGCACCGCTGGTATCGTCGCTCGTTGGCGTGTGGAACGCTCGGTCGATTGCGTTCGGATCGGTCCGGTCGTCCATCGAGTCCCGGGTCTCCACCGGCCGCCGGAAAAACATCTCGACCACACGCTCGGCTGGCAACACCAACGACAGACAGGGAAGCACTGTGCCTACGTACAGCCCCAAGGCGGGTGACGTGACCCGTAAGTGGTACGTCATCGACGCCACTGACGTAGTGCTCGGCCGTCTCGCCGTCCAAGCAGCGAATCTGCTGCGTGGCAAGACGAAGCCGACCTACGCCCCGCACGTCGATGGTGGCGATTTCGTCATCATCATCAACGCCGACAAGGTTGCCATCAGTGGCAACAAGCGGCAGGACAAGCTGATCCACCACCACTCCGGGCACCCGGGCGGCCTCAAGTCGCGCACTGTCGGTCAGGTGTTGGAGGCCCGTCCCGATCGGCTCGTCGAGAAGGCCGTCAAGGGCATGATCCCGAAGAACAAGCTCGGCAACGCGATCGCGGGCAAGCTGAAGGTCTACGCGGGCCCGACGCATCCGCACGCCGCCCAGCAGCCCATTCCGTTCGAGATCAAGCAGGTGGCCCAGTGACCGCTCCTGAGGAATTCAACGAAGACGCCGTCGAGGAATTCGACGCTGTCGAGGCCGTCGAGGACGGCGCGGGCTACGAGGACTCTGAGGTCTCGGCGACCTTCGCTCCGATCGTGATCGACCGTCCGGTGCAGACCGTCGGCCGCCGCAAGGAGGCCGTCGTCCGCGTCCGGCTACTCCCCGGCTCCGGCAACTTCGTGCTCAACGGTCGCACCATCGAGGACTACTTCCCGAACAAAGTGCACCAGCAGCTGGTCAAGTCGCCGCTGGTGACCGTCGAGCGCACCGAGTCCTTCGACGTGCACGCCCGCCTGGTCGGCGGCGGCCCGTCGGGCCAGGCAGGCGCCCTGCGTCTGGCCATCGCCCGCGCGCTGATCGAGGTCACCCCGGACGATCGTCCCGCGCTGAAGCGGGCAGGCTTCCTGACCCGTGACCCGCGTGCCACCGAGCGCAAGAAGTACGGTCTGAAGAAGGCGCGCAAGGCGCCGCAGTACTCGAAGCGCTGATTTCGGCGTCGTCGACCTCCGGCATCCACCACCCTGGCGGTGCCGGAGTCTGCGGGAGTGGTCAGGCCGGAGGCGGTAGCCTGCGTAACCATGAGGACCGCTCACGCTGGGTACGGTCGACGTGGCAGCTGTACGAGAGCAGGCTTCCGGCGAACGGCTGGTTGCCTGCTCTTGCTGTATGTACTTGCGGCGTTCGCGGGGCCCCTTCGTAGTTACACGGGCTGCCGCCTCCGGGCCTGTCGCTCACGCCGCAGATCCACCGATTAGGGGCGAGGTATGGGACGGTTGTTCGGCACCGACGGGGTCCGTGGGCTTGCCAATGAGTCGCTGAGTCCGGAACTCGCGCTGCGCGTTTCGGGCGCGGCCGCGCAGATTCTGAGTCGCGGCAAGAAGCGTGCTCTCGCGGTGGTCGGCCGTGATCCGCGGGCCAGCGGGGAGATGCTGGAGGCCGCCGTGACCGCCGGACTGACCGCGGCGGGAGTGGATGTGCTCTCGTTGGGGGTGCTGCCAACGCCCGCCGTCGCCTACCTCACCGGTCTCTACGACGCCTGCCTCGGCGTCATGATCTCCGCCTCGCACAACCCCATGCCGGACAACGGGATCAAGATCTTCGCCGCGGGCGGGCACAAACTCGACGACGCGATCGAGGATCGGATCGAGGCGCTCATCACCGAAAACGCGCCGTTCCGGCCGACCGGCGATGGTATCGGGCGGGTGCGCAATGCCTCCGGTGCGCGCGACCACGGGCTGGTCATCCCGGATCTGTACAGTGTCGCGGGCACGCACGAGCGCTACGTCGAGCACCTGGTGGAGGCGACCGGACAGGACCTGTCCGGGCTGACCGTGGTGGTCGACTGCGCACACGGTGCCGCCGCGGAAGTCGGGCCCGCCGCATACCGCGAGGCCGGGGCGACGGTGATCGCCATCAACGCCGAGCCCGACGGGCTGAACATCAACGACGGCTGCGGCTCGACACACCTCGACCAAGTCCGTGCGGCTGTGCTGACGCACGGCGCCGATCTCGGCCTCGCACACGACGGTGACGCCGACCGCTGTCTGGCCGTCGACGCCGAAGGCAACGTGGTCGACGGCGACGCGATCCTGGCGATTTTGGCGCTGGCCATGCACGAGGCGGGCGAGCTGGCGGCCAATACCCTGGTCGCCACCGTCATGAGCAACCTCGGCCTGCACATCGCCATGCGCTCGGCCGGAATCACCGTGCGCACCACCGCGGTCGGTGACCGCTACGTGCTAGAGGAACTGCGGCGCGGCGGGTACACGCTGGGCGGCGAGCAGTCGGGACATGTGGTGTTCCCCCGCTACGGCACCACCGGGGACGGAATCCTGACCGGACTGCGTCTGATGGCCCGGATGACGGAGACCGCGCGCACTCTCGCCGATCTGGCCGGCGTTTTGCAGACCGTGCCGCAGATATTGGTGAACGTGTCGGTGAGCGACAAGTCCGTGGTCGCCACCGCACCCGAGGTGCGCGACGCGGTCCTGGAGGCGGAACGGATTCTCGGCGATTCCGGGCGAGTTCTGCTGCGGCCCAGCGGAACCGAGGAACTGGTGCGAGTGATGGTGGAGGCCACCGACCTGGCGCAGGCACGGCAACTGGCGGACGACCTCGCCAAACGAGTCAGCTCTGTTTGATTTGCAGCGCACTCTTGCCGGCTAACCGCAACGGGCGTCGACAGGTGTCGAATTTCGTGTCCTATGGCTGAACGTGTTCGTGCTGATCGCTGTGTGTCGGAGCCACCGATACCGATGGTTCGAGCGTGGCTGCGATCGCGGCCGCACACAGCAGGGCCGCCGCGGCTGTCCATCCGGCAGCGCGCAGGCCTGCAGTGATGCCTTCTGCGGTTTCCGGGTCGCTGGTGGTGTTGGTGACGGCTACCAGGACGGCCAAGCCGACGGCGCCGCCGATCTGCAGGGTGGTGTTGGCGAGTCCGGAGGCGATGCCCTGTTGGGCGGGGACGATGTCGGTTGCGGCGGCGACGAACATGGTCGCGTAGGTGAAAGAGCCTGCGCCCCAGATGACGATGCCCGGCAGCAGTGCCCAGTAGGAGCTGCCGGCGCTTATCGCGGCAGTGAATGCGAGCATGCCGATCGCGTTGACAAGCAGGCCGACCCACAGCGTGGTGCGCAGGCCCCAGCGTTGCAGCAGCGGGGCCACCAATCGCTCGGTGGATACGATGGCGATCAGGGTCAAAGGGAGGAACGCCAGGCCCGCATGCAATGCGTCGAAGCCGAGCACGTTTTGCAGGTAGACGGTGAAGACGTAGTACTGGCCGCTGAGTGTGCCCATGAAGATGAACATGACCGCCATTGCCGTAGTGAGGCTGCGGATGCGCAGCAGTTGCAGCGGCATCAACGGATCGCGGGCCCTTCGCTCGATAAGTACGAAGAGCGTCAGCAGACCAGCGCCGGCGGCAATGGCCCCGGCACCGTGCGGGCTCGTCCAGCCGGCCTCTGGCCCGCTTGCCAACCCGAAGACCAGCAGGGAGGCGCCGAGGGTGGCGACCAAGGCTCCGGGCAGGTCGAATCCGTCGCGGATACGTGGCGACGGATCGGCGGGCAGCAGGCGCTGCGCCGCCAGCGCCGCGACCGCCGTCAATGGAATATTGACGAAGAACACCCATTGCCAGCCCAGGGTGTCGGCGAGCACACCGCCCAGCAGGGAACCGGCGGCGAGGCCGGCGCCGCCCGCCGTACCCCAGACGGCCATCGCTCGGTTGCGTTGCGGTCCTTCAGCGAAGACGGTGGCGATCAGTGCAAGGGTGGCCGGGGTGAGCAGTGCGCCGCCGAATCCCTGGATCGCGCGGGCGCCGATCAGCATGCCTGGTGCGACCGCCAGACCGCCGAGCAGCGAGGACGCGCCGTAGACGGTCAGGCCGAGCATGAACAGGCGGCGCCGGCCGAGCCGGTCGACCGCGCGTCCGCCCAGCAGCAGCAGTCCGCCGAGTCCGACGGCGTAGGCGCTGACCACCCATTGCAGGGATTGGGTGGAGAAGCCGAGGTCGTGGCCGATGCCGGGGAGGGCGACGTAGACGATGTTGTAGTCGATGGCGATGATGAACTGGGCAAAAGCTAGCAGCACAAGGGTGAATGCGTGCCGTGGCTGCGTGGGAGAGGTCATCCGGGGTTTCCTCTGCGGGTATCAGTGGCGAGTTTCGGAAGGTTCACAACGACTGCAGGAACCGGATGAGCACCTCGTTCACCCGGTCCGGTCGTTCTTGCTGAATGGCGTGGCCGACCCCTGGCAGCACGACGGTCTCGCGTAGGTTGAGGAAGCCGCTGCCGCCCGACATCAGTTGCTGGGATTGGGGCAGAGCCAGTGCGCCGTCGCGGCCACCGATGAGATACAGCGCCGGTGCGTGGACTCGGTTGTCCCGCCACGCCGCGGACAGTTCCCAGTTGCGGTCGAGGTTTCGGTACCAGTTGATGCCGCCGGTGAAACCGGACTTCTGGAATTGGGCCGCATAGGTTTTCGCGTCCTGCTCGCCCTCCCAGTCCAGTAGTGTCGGCGTTTCATCGGCTAGGGAGTCGACGATCGTGCCGCCGCCGGGAACCATTCCGCTCCACCCCGGTCCGTCACCGGAGGCAGTGCGGAAGATCCGCCGGAACAACCCCTCCGGGTCGTGTTCCAGGGCCGATGCCAATGCCGCGTCGGCGACGCCGGGCTGCTGGAAGTGCACGATGTAAAAGGCCTCACCGAGAGTGGCACGCACATCGGCAATGGGTGTGGCCGCGCCACCTCGAGGTTCGGCGAACCGGTCGGGAATGCTCAGCCCGGCCACGCCGGTTACCCGCTGCGGATACATCTTTGCCATCTCCCAGGCGACGATGGCGCCCCAGTCGTGGCCGATCACCGTCGCCCGCTGTTTGCCGAGCACGTCGATGAGTCTGGTGACATCACCGACGAGATGCTTGATGGTGTAGTCCTGCACGCGCTCGGGCACGTCGGTGTCGCCGTAGCCGCGTTGGTCGGGGGCGACGACGTGATAGCCGGCTGTGGCCAACGCGGGAATCTGGTGCCGCCACGAATACCACGACTCGGGCCAGCCGTGCAGCAGCAGCACCAGCGGCCCGGTTCCGGCCTCTGCGATGTGCATCCGAAGTCCGTCGACGTCGACGGTGCGGTGGGCGACTTCGACTTGCTCACGTTTTACGGCAGTCATCAGTTCGTTCCTTCTGGTCGAATTCAATTGGGAAAGTGATGGTTTCGAACCGACTCAATCGAAGGCGGCGGGGTCGATCGCTGCGGCCATAGCCCGGTAGCCGGTGTCGTTGGGGTGCAGGTGGTCTCCGGAGTCGTAAGCCGCATGCAGCCGGTCCGGGTCGGTGGGTCCGCGCAGGGCGGCGTCGAGGTCGATGATCGCGTCGTACTCGCCGCAGGTTCGGATCCACGCATTGATCGCGGCGCGTTTGTCCTCGCTACGAGCGGTGGACAACGGCGACGGTTTCGCGGGCGACAGCGTGGCGGCGACCACCCGCAGGCCGGCGGCGCGGGCTTGGCGGATCAGATCGCGGTGTCCGGCGATGACCTCGTCGCAGGACACCGCGGTGTACGGCTCGAAGATCGGCAGCGGGGCGGTCTCGGAGACCTCGCTGAGGCCGATGTCGTTGATACCCAACAGGATGACGACGGTGCCGATGCCAGGCTGTGACAGGACGTCGCGGCGGAATCGGGAGGTCGCCTTCGCACCGAGCCACGCGGAATCGACGGTGAGCCGATTGCCGCCGATGCCGTGATTCAACACCGCGCGCGGCCGACCTGTGTTCGCCAGACGCTCGGCCAGCATGTCCGGAAACCGGCGGTTGGCGTCCGGGGTGCTGAACGTTCCGTCGGTCAGGGAGTCACCGAAAACCACCACGCCGGCAGACCGAGCCGGACCGCCGGCCACGTCCACTCCGCTCAGGTAATACCAGGACTGCGAGGTCTCGGTGAACACTCCGCCATCGCTGTCGGCGCAGTGGCCGCCCGCAGCGCGATAACTGGTAGCCAAGGCCTGAGCGTGAAAGGTGGCGCGGCCGGTCGGCGCGGCCAGGTACATCGTCACGGCAATCGAATCCAGCGGCGCCGACCGGAAAGCCACCGGGTCGCTCGCGACTTCGGTGCCAACAGGGATCGCGAACCTCGGTGCCCCATCGACGCTCAGGTGCCGCACGGTGCCCGGCTCGACCGCGCCGCCGCCACGGCTGACGGCAACGGTCGCCGCGGTGACCACCAGCGGCGTGCCACCGAAGGCGTTCGACAATCGAACACGCAACCTGTCACCGCCCACGCTGAGCCGTAGCACCTGGCGCAGCGTCTGATCAGTGAAACCCTCCTCGGACCAATTCGGGTCGAAGCCGGCACTCGGCCGCTGCAACGACGTCGCCCATGCCGCAGCCCACCGATCCCCGGCCACCACACCAACTGACACCGCAGCCCGATCTGGATCGGCCGTGGCGATGATCGATCGTGCCCCTCGACTGGTCGACCGCGCGCCGCCGTCGACGATCTTGGATTCACCCATGACATGACCGTATGAACCAAAGACCGGATGATGAATGGCCTGACGTCTTGATTTTTTGTCTGATCGTCTGGATAAGCCGACGGTAGGATATCTGCGTGGACGTTCTCAGCGACGTGCTCGCCGCCATGCGGGCGGGCCAGCCGTACGCCGGTCGCAGTACCTGCAGCGCCCCGTGGGGTGTGCGGTTCCCCGCTAGCGACGCGGCCTGCTGTCACATCGTCCTGCAAGGCGGCTGCAGCCTCATCCCGGCCGGCGGCGCCCCGGTGCCTATGGGCGTCGGAGACATCCTGTTCACCGGGCCCCAACACGCTCACACGCTGTCCGACCAACCCGACAGTCCGGCCGTCGACTTCCAGCCCAACCGCGGTAGCGGCTACTCCGTCGTGGAACTGAACATCCCCGGCCGCGGTGCCACCACCGAAATGCTGTGCGTCTGCTACACCTTCGACCTTGCACGGCCGCACCCGCTGCTCGACACCCTGCCGCCGGAGATCCACCTCCCCGCCCGAGTCGGCAACCACAGCGCGTTGCGCACAACCGTCGACATGCTCGGCACCGAGCTACACCAACCACGCTCCGGTACCAACGCCATCCTGCCCGCCCTCATCGACATGCTGCTGCTTCACGTGTTACGGGCCTGGCTCGACGAACACGCCGACCACACCACCGGATGGGCCACCGCACTCACCGACCCAGCGATCGCCACCACCCTGCACCACATCCACCACCAATTCGAAAAACCTTGGACCGTCGAAGAACTGGCCAAACGAGCCGGTATCTCCCGCGCCACCTTCGCCAAACGCTTCACCGCCGCCGTCGGCCAGCCACCCCTGACCTACCTCACCTGGTGGCGGATGACCACCGCTGCCCGGCTACTGCACAACACCGACACCCCCATCCACACCATCGCCCAACGCAGCGGATACCGTTCCGAATACGCCTTCTCCAAAGCATTCAAGCGCGAATACGGCATCCCCCCGAACCAATACCGCCGCCAGCGTCCCGCCACGGCAACGCAACGGTGGATCCCACAGACCATGGCAACATGAATATCCGCCCATGCCGTAATCGCGCGTCAGATAGCACTGATCAACAGAACCAGGGTTGCCACAGATAATGGGCTGACGCCCGACGGGACGCCTACCTGCGCCGACTGCGCCGGATTCCGATCAGAGCGTCTCGGTGAGGGTGCCCGCTTCCATGTGCCAACGGCGGGTCGCGTGGATAGTGTCGAGCATGCGGCGGTCGTGGGTGACCAGCAGCAGTGTGCCGGTGAAGGATTCGACTGCCTGCTCCAGTTGTTCGATGGCGGGGAGGTCGAGGTGGTTGGTCGGTTCGTCGAGCACGAGCAGGTTGACGCCGCGGGCCTGGAGCAGGGCGAGGGCGGCGCGGGTGCGTTCGCCGGGAGAAAGGGTGTCGCAGGGGCGCAGTACATGCGGGCCGCGCAGGCCGAATTTGGCCAGTAGCGTGCGGATCTCGGCGTCCGGCCAGTCCGGCATCTCGGCGCCGAAGGTGTCGGCCAGCGCGATGGTCCCGCGGAACAGGCCGCGCGCCTGGTCGACTTCGCCGATCTCGACGCCGGAGCCGAGGCTCGCGGCACCGCTGTCCGGCGAAATCCTTCCGAGCAGCAAGGCGAGCAACGTGGACTTGCCGGAGCCGTTCGCGCCGGTCAGCACAATGCGATCGGCCCAGTCGATCTGGGTGGTAATCGGCCCGAGGGTGAAATCGCCGCGCGTGACGGTCGCGTTCGAGAGCGTGGCCACCACCGAGCCGCTGCGCGGGGCGGCGGCGATGCTCATACGCAACTCCCACTCCTTGCGCGGTTCCTCCACCACCTCCAGCCGTTCGATGCGGCGCTGGGTCTGCCTGGCTTTGGCGGCCTGTTTCTCGGTGGATTCGGCGCGCATCTTGCGGCCTGCCTTGTCCGAGTCCACCTTCCTGGGGTCGCGCGCCTTGCGGCGGGCGTTGCGAACGCCGTGTTCGAGCCAGTTGCGCTGCATCTGCGCGCGAGACTCCAGGCCCGCCTTGGTGTCCGCGAACTCTTCGTAGGTCTCCCGCGTGTGCTGACGGGCGATCTCCCGCTCCATCAGGTATGACTCGTAGCCGCCGTCGTACATGCCCACCTGCTGCTGCACCAGGTCCAGCTCCACGATCCGATTGACGGTGCGCGCCAAGAACTCCCGGTCGTGGCTTATCACCACCAGCGGAACACGCACGCCGGTGACGAACTGTTCCAGCCGGGCGAGGCCGTCCAGATCCAAATCGTTGGTCGGCTCGTCCAGCAGCAGGATATCGAAGCGCGACAGCAGGACCGACGCCAATCCGGCGCGGGCGGCCTGGCCACCGGACAGGCCGGTCATCGGCGTATCGAGGCCGTTCGGCAGACTGTCGGCCAGGCCGAGATCGGCCGCCACCTCGTGGGCGCGCTGGTCGAGGTCCGCGCCGCCGAGTGCGAGCCAGCGCTCCAGCGCGGGGGAGTATTCGTCCGCGCCGCCCTCGGTGAGTCGTTCGGCGGCCGCGTCCATTATCTGTTGCGCCGCGGTGACTCCCGTTCGGCGACCGAGGAATTCGAGCACTGTCTCGCCCGGCACCCGCTCCGGCTCCTGCGCCAGGTAGCCCACTGTGGCGTCCGGCGGGCTCAATGTGATGCTGCCGGTCGGCGCGTGTCGATCGGCGAGCATGCGCAGCAGTGTCGACTTGCCCGCACCGTTCACGCCGACCAGACCGATCACATTACCTGGCGCGAGGGTGAGGTCGAGGTCGGCGAACAGCGTGCGTT
The DNA here is from genome assembly GCF_035920445.1 of Nocardia sp. NBC_01730. NCBI lineage: Bacteria > Bacillati > Actinomycetota > Actinomycetes > Mycobacteriales > Nocardiaceae > Nocardia > Nocardia sp. NBC_01730. The sequence continues at coordinate 7,179,787 of NZ_CP109162.1, forward strand.
CGCCGTGACCCGCGGACAGCCCGCGGGCATGCAGAGTGGTGCTCACCTGGACGAGTCTGCCGTGCTCGGGGTTGAACCCTGAGAGCGGGCCCTGGAGAAATCAGGGTCGGTATCGGTCGCCGGGCCGATGTCGCGGCGCGCGTCGCCCGGCAGAGTGGAGTTCGTAGCGATCACCACCAGAGAAGGAAGACCAATGACCGCCCCCACCCGTCGTTTCGTCCGTTCCGCCCACGACAAGTGGATCGCAGGTGTCTGCGGTGGCATCGCCGACTATCTCGGCTGGAACGCCAACGTCGTCCGTCTGCTGTTCGTGGTGTCGTGCCTGCTGCCCGGCCCGCAGTTCGTCATCTACCTGGTGCTGTGGCTGCTGATGCCCAAAAAGTGACTCGAGCCTGTGCGGGATGACAGGATGGGGCGATGCCGCTCGCGGCACCGCATGAGTCCCGCTGAGGAGGAGTCTTGGTCACCTCGGGCGAATTCCCCGGTCTGGATCTACCCGGCGTCGACGCGTCCTCGCCACTCGACGGCCTGGGTGCGGTCGAACTGCACCACCCCACCCAGGACATCGACGGTGACGGCACCCTCGATTCCGTCACCACCACCGGTGACGAGGCGATGCAGGTCTGGACCGACTACGACCACGACGGCTTCGCCGACCACGTCACCGTAGTGGAGAAAGACGGCGACTACGCCGCCTGGGAGTTCCACCGCCACCCCGACGGCACCTCGGAGTGGCTCCGCACGGACAAGGGCAAGATCGGCAACTGACCCGACACACGCGCTGCGCCGTGTCCCGGTCATAGCAGATAGAGCCGCTCATTCGGCAGGCGCCGAAGCCCATCCGGATCGAGGAAGGGCTCAACGTCATCGAGTCGTGGAACCGCGCCAATAGCGGCTGAGCGTAAAAGAAGTCACTCGCATGCACCGGTGTCTGAGCAGGAGGTGATCTGGTCCACGAGCTCGCGCAGCGGGGCCAGGATGTCGGCGAGTTCGTCGCCGTTCAGGGCGTACAGCCGAAGCGTGCCTTGGCGTTCGACGGTGAGCAGTCGCGCTGCTCGCAGAATCTTCAGGTGATGCGAGACCGCTGGTTGGGAGAGGGCGAGCTGCGCGGCGATCTCTCCCACGCTGGACTTTTCCCCGGCTTTCAGCAGCAGGGCGATGATCGCCTGGCGTCGGTCGTCTCCGAGTGCGGTGAACAACGGCTGGCATTCGGTGAACTTGGCCAGAATGCCCTGGGCGGCGGTCACATCGTCGCCCGATCCGAGAGACTGCTTCGGAGCTCGCGCAGCCGGGTCACCGGCAACGCATGAGCCTCGCCCTCGGCGATCCAGCCAGCGAGCATCAGTCTGGTCTGATCGGCCACCTTGGTGAAATGGGCTTCAAGGTACCGAGCCAGGTCGAACGGGGTCAGAACAGGCAACAACCGCAGCGCCATCTTCACCACCAATTTCGGCGCGCGGCTCTGGCGTCCTCCGGTCTGCGCGGCCACGATCGCCGACGCTTCAGCGCTGGCTTCGGCCGCCGGACCGACGTCGGAGAGCAGAGCGGGAAGCGACCAGCTCGCCACTTCCAAGGCTGCGATGTAGGGCATGGTCAGTGCAGCGATGCCCTCGCTGGCACCGGCCTGAGTGGAGGGCCGGGCACGCAGGCCACCGGCCCGCAGGGCGGTCGCCACCGCCTCGACCCGGGTCCGGTCGGCCCGGTCACCGAGAACCTTCAGAGTCGAGCCGGGGGGCATCCAATACGCGATTCCCGGTGCCGGAACCTCAGCGGTCAACGGTGCGGAGTAGGCGAGCATGGACGGCACGACCTGCACGACCTGCTCAGCAGGCCAGACTTCCTCCAGTACGGCGCGGTCGTGAAGATCTTGACCGATGCTCACCACGGTCGCGGCGCCGATCGCGTTCCGCAGGTCGGACAACCACGACCCGCGCAGCGCGGTCGAGGACACGCACAGCCAGACCATATCCCACGTCCCGTCCGGGATCTCGGCGTGCACCCCCTCGGGCCGGAGCTGTTGGGTGACCGGTTTTCCGAGCCTGCGCAGCTGATACAGCGTGCGGCCCGTGTTGGCCCATCCAGTCCGTCCGGGCTTGACCAGATAACTCATGGACGCGCCACCGAACCCGAGCCGCATTCCGAAAACCTGGCCGAGCGCGCCGTCACCAACTATCAGAACCCGCATTTTTTGCTCCATTCAAATATTTGAATGGAAGAATACATGACACACAAAGGAACACCGCCGGTTCGTCGAGTTCGCCGACACCGTCAAACGCGACCGCACCATCGGAATCTGCTACGGCGCAGCAGGAATCGGAAAAACCCTGTCCGCCTCCCGCTACGCCCGCCGGGACAAAGCCGGACACCTGCTGCGCACCTGGGGTATCCGCGAGGGCTCCGACAAAGAGGTCTACGCTGCGCTGTCCCGGTCATAGCAGATAGAGCCGCTCATTCGGCAGGCGCCGAAGCCCATCCGTATCGCCGGGAATCACAGTCACCGCGCCGTGACCCTGGCGGATGTGCCAGTCCTGCGCGAACCGGAATGCAGCGGTCAGGCAAGCGACGAAGTCCATGCGCACGCCATGTAGATGAATGCTCAGGTGTACGTCCGGCTCTTCCGGCCGCGGGGATGCGTCGACGCTCACGATCTTCACCGGCCCCGATCTCGGAAGAAATCGAAGTCGTTGCGTGTCACGATGACAGCGGCCACGAATGTCGCGCATGCGATCTGTTCGCCGGGCTTGTCGGCGCACTCCCGATGCTGGTGTATCGCGGCCACGGCATCGTGTCGGCTCCGCACCGGCCAATGCGGATTGTCGTGGCGCTGTCGGTCGTCCTGCGCTCGCCGTGAGTCATCGAGAGATGCCAGCACCGGATCGGCATCCATCACCGATCACCGCATCCGATCTCGTCGGTCGCCAGCCCGGGATTGAACAGGTCATCGATTACACGGGCGCCGGTGTAGGAGCAGCCGTTGCCCGCCAGTCCGGTGTGCTCGCCGATTACGCCATCGGCTACGGGAGCCACACCGACGCAGCGTGAGCACCCAACGAAGACGAGGACGTCAGCGTCGAAAACCGCACCCACACAGGCCGACAACCGAATCGACGGCCCAGGCGCTGCCTCAGGCATGCACTGCCGCTCTCCGGGATGCCGGTCCGTCGCAGTTGCGAATCGCTTCGACCACCGCCATTCCCGACGGGCGGAACTCGTCGCGAGGTGGCGTTACCCAGACCCGGAATCCGGCGCTGCGGGCGACCGGCGACGGCAACGCGATCTGCGCGCCCACGCGGGAGACGGAGACATTGAGCCGAAACAACTCGGCGAACAACGTCGTCTCGTCGGGTACGTCCGGCACCACGATGAACGTCCACCGTTTCGAACGCGGATGCGAGACAATCGGCCCCAACCGCACCCCCTGACTCTGCATACGGCTCTTCACCGCACCGCCGAGCCGCATCGGCATGGTGATCGCGCCGACACTGCCCGCAGGCACGATGATGCGCCCGCCCAGCTCCGGCTGAACAATGGCCGGTAGCCCACAACTCTGCCGATAGAACCGGCACCGCGTCGTCGGCGTATCGGCCTGCACCAGCGGCGAAACCCGTGTGTCGTCCAACCCCATCCCCGTATCTCCTTGCTCGTCGTGTGAGGTGCACCCGACGCCGAGGAGCAAGCGCCACCGACGGACCGCTCACGGCCATCGGTGTGCCGCTGCGAGGCGGCATCAACCCGGCGTCGGGTGCACTTCTGAGAGTCGCTGGTCGGCTGGTCCGATCCCAGGCACAAAACCGCACGGAAGTAATACGCTTCCGGCATACGGCATTGCAGGCACGGACAGGGGCGGCAATGATTGTCAGCAAGTGGACAGGCGTGGAGGTCAGAGCCCTCCGCACGGCCGCGTGTCGGATGACCCAGGAAGAGTTCGCCGAAGTCTTGGGCTTTCAGCCTCCGACGGTCCGAAAGTGGGAGCGCACTCCTGCGTCGCGCCCGCTCCGAGGGCAGTCCGCAGCTGCGATGGACACCCAGCTGGCAAGCCTCGACGCGGCGCAGTTGGCTCGCTTCGAGGCCACTGTTATCGAGGCGCTGCTGGGCGTGGGATCAACTGGCGGCGTCGACGGTGGAATGCCCGTTACGAAACGGGATCGGCCGGGCGCCATCGAATCCGACGTCACCCACCAAGTCGGCTGGGAACATGTAGCAGAGAAGGACGACGACATGAAACGGCGACAACTGCTCGTCGGTGGGACCGCGGCCGGTCTCACCGTACTTGCCCACCAACACTTTCCTGCCCGCATCGGCATGTCCGACGCCGAACGCCTAGCGGAGAGAGTAGACGGCTACGTCACCATTGAACAGAAGGTCGGGGGTGGTGCGCTGGCCACAGCTGCCCGAACCGACCTCGAACACGCCAAGATGGTGCTGGCGACCAGCGAAATCGACAGCGTCGCGGCACCGGTGTTTACCTCGGCAGCTGGAAATATGGCGGTCACAGCTGGATGGTTGTTCTACGATGCCGACGACCAACGTGCGGCCACTCGCTGCTACAGCGACGCGATGGCGTTGGCCAACCACGTCGGGGACGACGAGTTGGCCGCTCACACATGCCTGAACGTCGCCCTCCAGACCATCGCCCAAGCCCGGCGTGGTGAAGCACACCCGCAATACGCCTTACGGTCCACGCTGCGGGCCGCCGACCTCACACGACGACAATCCTCCGGCCGAATCCATGCACTGATCGCGTCAAGGCAGGCAACTGCATACGCGTGCCTCGGTGATCGGTCGGCCTTCACCCGGGCCGTTGCTACCGCATGGCGGGAGATGGACCTGGCATACGACCACGAACCGTTCGAACGGTGCCCTGACTGGCTGAAATTCATGTGCCACAACGAAGTCCGGTACCACGAAGCGTGCGGCTACAGCTACCTCGGTGAGGCTTCCAGGGCGACCGAGCTATTCGAACAAGTTGCTACTGAGCGCGCCGGGCAACGTAACTCCGCCACCTATCGCGCCTGGCTCGCATCCTCGCTGGCAGAAGTCGGCGACATCGACGACGCCATCACCGTGGCCACCGACGTCATCGCCAACCTCGCCGACGGAATCTCCTCCAGCCGCACGCTACGCGTGCTGGAACCAGTCCGCGCAGCCGCAACCAATCCTCGCCACGAAGACTTCCAAGAACGATACGATCAATTCTCGGTCCGAGTATGAGGTGGGTGTCGATGGCGAAAGATGTTGTCCTACAGTCACTTTCTGGTGATGCGGCACGCATGATCGGCGATACGATCGCGGACGTCCAGGCCCGCGGGTATGTCGATGCCATAGCAACCGGTAATCCCTTCGAGTCCACCGAAGCATTCATGGAGCGGTTCGAGGTCTACTCGGCCATACCAGGCTTTTCGATGGTTCTCGCGACTGTTGACGGAGAACCCGTCGGCCAAGCGTTCGGCTGGCCGCTGGGTGTCGACACCACATGGTGGACAGGGCTCGTGCTGGACCCTGGACAGCCCCAGGAGGAGTTCACCTCCGAGAACGGGACAAGGACCTTCGCACTCAGCGAGCTCATGGTCGACAAGAAACGTGTCGGCCAGGGCATCGCCGGTGTCCTGTACCGCGGCCTACTAGAAGATCGACCAGAGCGACGGGTCACCTGGTTGGTCAACCCAGCAAACGAGAACGCTTACGCGATCTATCGGCACTGGGGAGCGCGCCGCATCGGCACTCTTCTCCCGTCCTGGGAGGGGGCGCCCCAATTCGACGTTCTGATTGTCGACTCGAGCCCGTGACCGAACACGCTCAGTAGATGAAGCATTCCGGTTCGATACCGGGCGTCTACTGCTGTTCGTGTCTGGAATATCGACCTACATGGGTCGCATTGCTCGAGCCCGCCTCGTCCAGGACGAAGCACTGCACTCGTTCGATTCAGGTCGTGGTAGTCGCGCACCCGAGTGTGCGTGCGTGAGCGAGATCAGCTACTCGCTGACTACGGACTTCTCAATTCCTGGATGTAGATGTCGAATTCCGGTGACACGAACGCCGGTGTGTCTTGCCGCCCGACGAGGCGCCATCCACCGATCGCCTTGTAGAAGGCGTGCGAAGCTTCAGCCTGCGGCTGGACCGCCAGCGTCGCGCGCTGCTCGGGTCGGCTGTCGAGCAGAGTGTCGAGTAGTCGGCGGCCGATGCCTTGTCGGCGCGTCGATGCCTGGACGGCGAGATCGATCACCGCGAAGGTCCTGCCAGGCCACTCGCGCGTGACGTCCGGAGGCACCGGCTGTTGGAACCCGTCCCACCATCCGGTGTTGGCAGTCAGTGCGTTCCCGTAGACGAAACCAATCAGAGTGCCACGGGATTCGGCGAGAGCGATGCCGAAGCTCGGCCGGGTGATCATGCTGTTGAGCATCTCCCGATGTCGCTGCGACTCGGTCGACGGCCAGATGAACGGGGGTGCCGAGAACGCCTCGTCGTACAGCGCGCAGATCGCGTCGAGATGCTGTCGCGCGTTGTCGGCGGTTCCGAGCCGGACCGACACCTCGTCGTTCATGGACCCGACCATAGATGCGACCCGCCGAGCTCGAGTAGAAGATCGAATTAACCTGTTCACCACCACACCGCGCAGACCCACAGCAAGGAGTAACCGTGCCGCCCGTACAGGTCGCCGTCTGTGGTCCTCGGCATTGCACCGATACCGATGAAGCGAACGCTCGAGAGGTGGGACGGTTGCTGGCCGAGGCAGGCGCAACTGTGCTGTGCGGTGGTGGAATCGGCGTAATGGCCGCGGTCGCCGCTGGTGCCGCCGCGGCGAAAGGTTTGGTCATCGGTGTGCGACCCGATACCAACCGGGACGCGATTTGCGATGGCCTCTCCGCGGTGCTGTACACGAATATGGGTGAGGCCAGGAACGCCATTCTGATCTGGTCGGCCGACGCCGTGATCGTTATCGGCGGTTCATGGGGCACCCTGTCCGAACTCGCACTGGCCAATCGGCGCGGTGGTGTGCCGGTCGTCTCCCTCGGCGGGTGGCAGCTAGTGGACGGAGACGGCAATCCCGTCATCGCGTCGAAAGTCGCCGAAAGCCCCGGGGAAGCAGTGGGTATCGCGCTGGCGGGTTGACCGCACGGATTCGCCGAAATCAGTGACACCGTGGTGGCGGTGAGATTTAGGTGAGAGATGGGTGAAACGTCGACGTCGGATGCTGGCTGCGAAAGAAATCCCGCCAGCGAGGAGTTGCACCCATGGCTGTATCGAAAGCAGTTGTCACCGTTGATGTCGCAGCAGGTGATGTGTTGTGTCCGGCCTTGTCCACCACTGATCCGAGTGCGGTGACCAAGGCCGTGCGCGCGGCGTTGGTGGCGGGTACCGTGCCGGTGGGCATCGCGGTCGCTCCGGCGGCCGCCGGAGCGGTGGTGGAGTACTACACCGCCGCCACCGCGGTTCCTGCCGCGACGACCGGGCTCGGGGCGGGGCTTGCGGGCGCGGTCATCGTCGACGAGACGGGGCGGTGCGCACGGCGCAACCCGGTGTCCGACGAGGATTTCGTCGTCGGACAGTGCGACGCGGCCGGGAGGCTGACCATCCGGATAACCCACACCTTCGCCAATGTGCGCGACTTCGGTGCCAGGGGCGACCAGTCCGGCGACGACTGGCCCGCCATCGACGCGGCGCGGCGGTCGTTGACCAGCGGCACACTGTACTTTCCTGCGGGCACCTATCGGACCAGTCGACCGATCTACTTGGGCAATCAGAACGGGATCGAGCTGCGTGGTGCGGACAAGGACCTGACCGACATCCGGTTCGTCGGCGGACACGGTCCCGCGATCTGCCTGTCGGCACCGATCGGCGGGCACCTGCCCACCGGCGACGCGCTGCTGACCGGGCCGGGTAAGGCGGGCGTGCTCGACGCCGGCAATGCCCGCACCCTCGACCTGCGCGACACCGCCGTCGTCGACCTCGATGGTGCCAGCGAGTTCGCCATCGAATGCACGGTGGCGCCCGACGCTGTCGTAGGCGCCTGCGCGGTGCTCACCAGCTCCGGCAAGCGGCTGCCCAGCGAGCCACAGCACAGCGCGTTCCGGCTGTTCCTGGTCGAGGCGCCGGGTGGGTTCACCGTGTCGGCCACCGTACGGATCGGCACCGAGGAGGTGACGGTGGTGCACAACACGCCCATCCCGCTCGGACGCACCACCTATCTCGGGCTGGTGTGGAACGGAACGACGTTGTCGCTGTATGTCGGCGACCCGGGTGCCACCATCACCCCGCACACCGCGACACCCGAATCGGCAGCCAACACAACGCTGACCCAGGCCATCGAGGAAGGCGTATACCTCGGTATCTACAGCGGCAACAGCTGGCCGGCCTTCTCGCCGTTCTTCAAGTCCTTCACCGGGCGCATCGACTCGATCCGCATTTCCGACCGGGCCACCATCACCGGCCCCGAATTCACCGCGCCGACCGCGAAATTCCCCACCGATGACGCGAGCAACCGGGGCCGCACCCGGCTGCTCATCAACTTCGACCGGGACGTCGACGTGTTCACCGTCGGATACAGCTGGTACCAGCACGACAGCGCGATGCCGGTCTACTTGCTGTATCTGCGCGACGACCAAGCCGGGTGGTGTGCGGCACAGATACGAGACCTCACCGTCCAGTCCCTCGGCATCGGCATCCAAGGCCAGGTGGCCGCGGGTTCACAGATCGAGCATGTGCAGATCATGGACGCCAGGGACGGAATCCGGCTGCGCAATTTCAGCTACCTCACCGGCCTGGAATACGTGGCGATCGGCGCACGGCGAATCGGAATCGGGCTGGACCAAACCGGGCTGATGAACGTCAAGCGGTACACCTCCAGAGCCGCCCAGTACGAATTCACCGCCACCGGCCAGGTCGGGGTAGTCGCGCGGGACTGGTACATCGGCGCGGGTACGAAGTCGATCGTGCCGATCCTGCTGAACGGTGAACGCCGCAGCTACTTCCACGGCACCGGGATCGCGATCACCGACGAAGACCTCAGTCGGGTGACCCCGGACAAGCATGTCCGGGACGCCAGCGTGATGACCGCGAACATGGGTGAGGTCACCTTCGAATCCTCGATATTCGAGGCGGTCAAGTCGACCGGGCGGCCGTGCCCGCCGGTTGTCATCGACTACTCCGAAATAACCACCAACGGAATTATCTCCTACGGTAATTCGACCTTCGTCAACTGTGGGTTCGAACCCGGCGCGTTGGCCCCGGCGAACATCATCTTCTCCGGCGCGACCGCGCCGTTCCCGGTGCGGATGATCGGCAACCGGACCAGCAACCCGAACATCCCGTGGACCCAGCCGCGACACCGCCAGCGGCTGTCTTTCGTCGGTGGCTGCGTGTCCAGCACCGACACCGGGCTGACCCAATGGCAGGGCACCAGGGACTGGGTGTTCGCCGTCGACGCCGCCACCGGCACCCCGCGCGCCGTCGAGCGGGAACGGCAGGCGACCACCACCCCTGCGGCGGGCGCGTCGGTCGACCTGGCCACGGTGGCGCTACCGACCGGGACAGTGCGATGCCGGGCAGAGGTACTCGCCACCGGCCCGAACGGCCAAGCCGCGCTGTGGACGTTGGAACAGGGGTTCAGCGGCGGCACCGGATGGTCGGACACCACCCGGGTTGTCAGCTCCGCCGGGACCAACGGCGGGGCCGTGCCGTCAGGCTGGCTGGTTCCGCAGGTCGTCACCGCGGCCGACAGGATCGTCGTCCGGTGCACCGCGCCGAGCGGGACAGTGATCGGGTTCACCGTGAAATTGAGCGTGTTGGAAGGGATCTCGGTCTAGAAAGGTGGCCTCTCGCCAGGCAACGACCAGGTTCAGCGTACCGAGGTCTCTCCGATCGACGACCACTGATCTGTGCTGGTTGTGGCCGCTGGGCGCGGACAGTAGGTTTCTCGGGGCATCGAGTCGATCGGAAGCCGGGGAACCGAATGTCGGTGGGTTGCGTCGAAGAAAGTATGGCGGCAGTCGGCGCGAAGCGGATTCGGCGCCCGGCGGTTTGACACTACGAGGAGGGAGGGGCGTTCATGGGCGGGTCGGAGATGGTCGGGGTTCGGACGGGGGAGCTCGGTGCGCTGGGCAGCGACTATCGGAGGTCGGCGGATGCGGTCCGCGACCAGGCCGAACGGGTTGCCGACCATCTGTTCGGCGACGGCGCCGAGGCGGGCCGGAACTACGCTCAGCAGGGCATCGCGGTGCATCAGGGGCTGGAGCGGATCAGTGCGTGGCTGAAGAACTGGAGCGACGCCACCACCGCGACCGCCGACGCGCTCGGTGCGGCGGTGGTGACGTACGCGGAGACCGACAGTCAGCGCGCGGCAGAGACGAACAAGATATGAGGCCGCCGAATGACACGTGTTTCCACTGACGACACCACACATTCGAGGAGTCGGGATCATGGCCGTTGCCTGGCAGGGTAAGACGATCGACGCCATCCTGGATGAAGGCAGCTACGGGCTGCAGTACTGGATAAAATTCATGCCGCTGTACGAGGCCGCGTTCGGCGGCAACGGCGGCCGGGGGGATCTCGCCAAGCTGTTGGCGATGTACGACGAGCAACGCGGAATGCGGGTGGAAAAGCTGGAGCAGGCGGGGGAAGCATTGAAAACCGCACTGGCCGAGGTGGATCGCCAGTGGGACGCGCAGCGGAGTTGCACAAGTCGTCTCCCCGATCTGTGGCAGGGAACGGCGGCTACCGCCGCGCTCGACATGCTCAGCAAGCAGTCCGTCTCGGCCGCCGAGGATCGACAGCACGCACAGGAGGCGTGGAAGACGATCGACCCGATGGCGAACTCGCTGCGGCAATCCGTCGGCGCGAAAGCCGAGGCCACACTTGGGCTGTTGGAGGATTCGGGGAGCGGAAGCAGGGTCGTGAAGATCGACGGCAAGACTCCGGAAGATGTGAAAGTCATTGTCGAGGTGCACAATGCGCACGAGTGGATCAGTGGAGACCAGGTGCGCGACCTCGGCCGGATCTTCCCCACTCTCGCCGTGCCCGACTACCAGACCAACCGCAAACAGACGCTGACCGGCGCCTACGGCGAAAAGATTCGCCATGCCGTCGACGATTGGCTGCAGAACCCTTTCAAACGGGACTTCGATGACAAACTGACGCGCTACGTCGACGTCTGTACACAGACCGATGGTCACTTCAAGCTGCAGTACCAGAACCTGGCCGGTGCGTTGGCGGCGGTGTCCGACCACGCCTACCCGCGCCCGGAGGGGCCGTCGACGCCGTCTTCAGGCAAGCCGGACAACCAGAACCAACCCGATTCCTCTGCGTCCCCCGGCCCTTCCGGCACACCATCGACCCCCACGGTCCCGGTCGGCACCACGCCGAGCACAGTCCCCGCGAGCACTACTCCGACCGAACCAACCACGCTGAACACTCCGACAACGTCGGCCCCGAAGATGCCGTCACTGGACGGCCTGGCCGCACTCAACCAACTGGCGAAGGAATTGTCGCCGCTGACAACGGGTCTCACCCAGTTGGTCGACCAAGGTGTCACCGCACTGAGCGGAACCATCAAGAGTGGAATCGACGGCGCGATCGAAAAGCTCGAAGAGAGCATCGATCCGAAGAACGCCGACACAGACGGCGCGGACAAGAAGGACAAGGATGACAGGCCGAAGGCCGAGTTCGACATCGCCGGAAAACATGTGAAGTTCGAGATGGGGCCGGACGGCCAGTTGAAACTCGTGCTGTCCGACGCGGAGGGCAAGCAGCAGGAGTTCGATCTCGAGTTGGACGAGCATGGGATACCGGTCATCTCGATGCACGAGCCGAAAGAACCCGCGCCTCCCACCGATACCCGGGCTCCCGAAACTCCGGAGAAGGACAAGCCGGTCGACACCACACCGGTCCCTGAACCGAATACCGGCCAGCCGGGCGTGCCGACCGGAACTCCTCCGACCACGCGACGTGAAGAAGACGGCGAGCATCGGCCGAAACCCACCCCGGAGCAGGGCGAACCGAAACCCGAGACCCCATTCGACAGTGGCGCAGAATTGGCCGAGGCAGGACCACTGTGAGCCAGGACCCGGGAGGCGCGGTCGTGCAGGGTGAGCGAGGACAAGCCGCATGGTGAACTACGCCGAGGAGGCGAGGCGGCTGGCCGAGGAGAACCAGCGACGGATGGCGATCCTGATCGACGAACTTCAGGAGATCAACGAGCGGACCGCGGCGAAGGGCCGCGAATTCGCCGAGAACCTGGCGGTCGACATGGACCGGTTCTGGGAGGAGCACGCCGCCGAGCTGGAGCAATCCCGTGCCGAGGACGAGGCGAAAGAGCGGCTGGAGGCCGAGGCACGCGAACACCGCGAAGCCATCGCGCGGTCGATGACCGCCCGTAGGGCGAACCAGACGGTCGGGCCGGTCGACGACGAGGATGAAGAGGCGAAGTTCTATCAGCGCAAGAGTTGGCTGATCTGACCCGCGCTGATCACCGACGGAGCAGCGCGGCCAACTGGCCGACCTTCAGCTTCGGCGGTTCCTCCTCGCGGGGCGCGTCGGGGTCTATGACCTTGGTGTGCGGAATGGTCTCTTCGGGGTCGGCGAAGGGCCGGTATGTCTTGTCGCCCGCCAGCGTGGCGAGCAGGTAGCCGGCCAGCAACGCGCGGGTGGTGCGGGCGGTCTTCGGTTCGTGCTTGCCCGCGCCGACCGCCGCGAGAACGCGGCGGCCTTCGATGATGCCGTTGTGCGAAGCCTCGTCGATGACACGCAGGATCGCCGTGCCGCCCCACGAGGTGGCCAGCGGGATGGCGTTGGAGCTGACCGAGGTGATATCGGTGGCGCCCGCCAGGATCAGCGCCGGGATGTCGAGGTCGGGCGCGAGGGTTTCGGCGGACGGCGCCGTCGGCGCCGGGAAGAGAGCAGCGACGGCGGCGACCTGACGCTGGGCGGCGGCGATGACGGCGGCACCCGCGCCCATGCCGTGCCCGACCAGGGCGAGGCGTTCGGGGTGCACGCTGATATCGCCGTCCCCGAGCCGGACGCCGGTGCAGATGTCGAGCGTGGTGAGCAGATCGGCGGCTAGGCCGAGATGTGACGGGATCGGTCCGCGCTCGGTGTCCGGGGCGGCGACCACAATCCCCCAGGAAGCGAGATGTTCGAGCAGGCCACGATACTGGGCGACACCGGTCAGCCAGCCGTGTCCGAACGCGACAGCAGGCAGGTTCAGCCCGGACTCGGGCGTGAACACCACCCCTGGCTGGCCTGCGATGGCCAGATTACCGCGCAGCACCCGGTGCGGGCCGCGGCCGGTCAGGGTGCTCAGAAGCGATTTCACAGACGCCGACACGACGTGAACGTTATCCGATAAGTAGTGTGGGGAGCCATGTGCGGAATCGTGGGGTACGTCGGGTACCGAGACGCGCTCGGCGTCGTCGTTGACGCGTTGCGCCGCATGGAATATCGCGGATACGACTCCGCGGGTGTGGCAATCCTGGACGGCGCGGGCGCGCTGGCGGTGGAACGCAAAGCTGGTCGACTGGCCAATTTGGAGGCCGAGCTGTCGGAAGCCGGAGCTGACCGCTTCGTTGGCGCCACCGGCATGGGACACACCCGCTGGGCGACGCACGGCGCGCCGACCGACCGCAACGCGCATCCGCACCGCGACGACAGCGGCAAGGTCGCAGTGGTGCACAACGGCATCATCGAGAACTTCGCACCGCTGCGTCATGAGCTGGAGGACGCCGGGGTCGAACTGCGCAGCGACACCGACACCGAGGTCGCCGTGCATCTGGTGGCTCGCGCCTACGCCGCGGGCCCGACCGCGGGCGATTTCGCCGCAAGCGCGCTGGATGTACTCCGTCGGCTGGAGGGTGCGTTCACCCTGGTCTTCACGCATGCCGACCACCCGGGCACGATCGTGGCAGCGCGGCGCTCCACACCACTGGTGGTGGGTGTCGGCAAGGGCGAGATGTTCATCGCCTCCGATGTCACGGCGTTCATCGAGCACACCCGCGAGGCGGTCGAGCTCGGCCAGGACCAAGCAGTGGTGATCACCTCGGAGAGCTACCGGGTCACCGACTTCGCGGGCAACGACGCGGGCCACCGCACCCGCCCGTTCACGATCGACTGGGATCTGGCGGCCGCCGAGAAGGGCGGACACGACTACTTCATGCTCAAGGAGATCGAGGAGCAGCCCGCCGCTGTCGCCGACACCCTGATCGGACATTTCAGCACCGATCAGGATGGTTCCGGCCGGATCGTGCTGGACGAGCAGCGCCTCGCCGACCAAGAGCTGCGCGACTTCGACAAGGTGTTCGTCGTCGCCTGCGGCAGTGCCTATCACTCCGGTCTGCTGGCCAAGTACGCGATCGAGCATTGGACCCGGCTGCCCGTCGAAGTCGAGCTGGCCAGCGAATTCCGATACCGCGATCCGGTTCTGGACCGTTCCACGCTGGTGGTGGCGATTTCCCAGTCCGGCGAGACCGCCGACACGCTGGAGGCCGTGCGTCACGCCAAGGAGCAGAAAGCGCGCGTCCTCGCGATCTGCAACACCAACGGCGCGCAGATTCCCCGCGAGTCCGACGCGGTCCTCTACACCAGGGCCGGGCCGGAGATCGGCGTCGCCTCCACCAAGGCGTTCCTGGCTCAGGTGACGGCGAACTACCTGGTCGGGCTCGCCTTGGCGCAGGCGCGCGGCACCAAATACCCGGATGAGGTCGCGCGCGAGTTCGCCGAACTCGAGGCGATGCCGCGGCTGGTGGAGCGGGTGCTGGAGACGGCGCCGCAGGTGCGGACCATCGCGCGCGAGCTGGCGCACGTGCCGACCGTGCTGTTCCTTGGTCGTCATGTCGGCTACCCGGTGGCACTGGAGGGTGCGCTCAAGCTCAAGGAGCTCGCGTACATGCACGCCGAGGGTTTCGCGGCGGGTGAGCTCAAGCACGGCCCGATCGCGCTGATCGAGGACGGGCTGCCGGTGATCGTGGTGATGCCTTCCCCGAAGGGGCGCGCGGTGCTGCACTCCAAGCTGCTGAGCAACATTCGCGAGATCCAGGCCCGTGGCGCGCGCACCATCGTGATCGCGGAGGAAGGCGACGACACGGTCCGTCCGTTCGCCGACGACCTCATCGAAATCCCCACGGCCCCAACCTTGTTCCAGCCACTTCTGTCGACGGTTCCGCTGCAGATTTTCGCCGCCGAAGTGGCCCAAGCCCGAGGCTACGACGTCGACAAACCCCGCAACCTCGCAAAGTCCGTCACGGTCGAATAACCCACCCACTACAACGCAATGCCTGAACTATGCCTGGCCGCTCGGTCGAACTCGAGCCCTTACTCGACGGTGACCGTGCCGCGCATCTCCGGGTGCAGCGAACAGAGATAGCGGAACGTGCCGGGGGAAGTGAAGGTGTAGCTCCACTCGCCCTTGTCGAAGATGGGGCTGTTGATGCCCATCGCCTTGTCGCCGATGCCCTGCACGGTGTGCGGGACCTTGTCGTCGAACTTCCAGGTGACCGTGTCGCCGACCTTGACGGTGACCTCGGCGGGCAAGAACTTCATGTCATCGACCACGACGGTGGCGGCCGCGGCCTGCTGCGCGCCTGCTTGCTGGGAGGTCGTGGTTGCCCCGTGCGGAGGTCTCTTCGTGGTTGTGGTGGCCGAGCCGGAATCGCCGCCACCGCATCCGGACAGCACCAGCGCACCGATAACGAATCCCGTGACAACCCACGCGGGCCTGGTGCGACGGCGGACGATTGGCATGATGGCCAAGCGTAGTCCGCCGCCGTGGCGAGTCCGTATGGTGGCGCGGCGGCACTCCGATCGGCTCGGCGCCGCCGGGCCGGTGGGTGCCAGGTGTGACAGGCAGTGCCCTATGACAACGAATCGGCCCGTGACGACCATCGGCTCGGCACTGGCAAGACCGACGGAGGGAGTGGCATGTCCACGCAGCTGGGGTACTTCACCGCCGACGAAGTGCGCGCGGCCGAGGCCGAGCTGTTCACCCGTGTTCCGGACGGTGTCCCCATGCGGCGCGCGGCGCATGGTTTGGCCACCGTCGTCGCGGCGGAACTGCGGTCGCGTACCGGCGGTATCGCGGGACGGGCGGTGACGCTCCTGGTCGGTTCCGGCGACAACGGTGGCGACGTGCTGTGGGCCGGTTCGATGCTGCGCCGCCGGGGTGTCGCGGTGACCGCGGTGCTGTTGAACCCGGAGCGGGCGCATGCGAAAGGGCTTGCCGCGCTGCGCAAGACCGGTGGCCGGGTGCGGGACGAAAGCGGCGATCCGGACCTGGTGATCGACGGTATCGTCGGCATCTCCGGTCACGGTCCGCTACGCCCGCGAGCCGCGGAACTCGTTGCGGCGCTGGATGCTCCGATCATCTCGGCCGATCTGCCCAGCGGTGTCGACCCGGACACCGGCGCGGTCGAAGGCCCCGCCGTGCGCGCCGAGGTCACGGTCGCTTTCGGCGCCTATAAACCGGTGCACGCACTCGCCGCGCCGCATTGCGGCCGAATCGAGCTGGTCCCCATCGGTTTACGCCTCGAGGAACCGAATCTCGCCGTGCTGGAGCCCGCAACGATCGGCGCCGCGTGGCCGGTACCGGGTCCGGCTGACGACAAGTACACGCAGGGCGTCACCGGCGTCTGCGCGGGCAGCGCGACGTATCCGGGCGCGGCGGTGCTGTGTACGGGGGCGGCCGTCGCCGCGACCTCTGGCATGGTCCGTTATGCCGGAACCGCGGCGGCTGAGGTGCTGCGTCCCTTCCCGGAAGTGATCGCGACCCAGCGGGTTTCCGAGGCAGGCCGGGTCCAGTCCTGGGTCTTCGGTCCCGGTGCCGGCACCGACAGCGACGCACGGAAGCGCCTCGCCGAAGTCCTGTCCACCGAACTCCCGGTCGTCGTCGACGCCGACGGCCTGACTTTGCTCGCCGCCGAGCCGACGCTGGTTCGCGATCGCAGGGCCCCGACCGTGCTGACGCCGCACGCGGGGGAGTTCGCCCGCCTCACCGGTCATGAGGTGGGCAAGGACCGGGTTGCCGCCGTCCGCGACCTCGCCGACTCCTGGCGGGTCACTGTGCTGCTGAAGGGCCGTGCCACGCTGGTCGCTACCTCGGGGCATGCCGTTCTGGTCAACGAGGCGGGCGGCTCCTGGGCCGCCACCGCGGGCGCGGGCGACGTGCTCTCGGGCATCATCGGCGCTCTCCTCGCCGCGGGCCGTGACCCCGCCTGGTCCGCCGCCGCCGCGGCACGTGCCCACTCTCTCGCCGCCGACCTCGCCGCCCACGAGGACCACCCGGCCGGCGCCCCCACCTCGGCGATGCCGCTGCTCGACCACGTCCGTCCGGCCATCCGCGTCCTCCGCGCCCTCGCTCGTCCGCAAGCGTGAGTCGGGTCAGCACCCCAGGTCAAGGACGGCAGGTCGAGAGTCCACATGATCGAGCTGATCCCGTCTGTGGACCGGTGACCGCCAATCGGCTGGTCACACCGCCCCACCACGGGCCTTACCGCCCCATCGCGGGCCTTACCGCCCCACCATGGTTGTCTGGGGCCGCCGTACGAACCGACTGCGACCAGAACCCAACGCGCCAATACACTCGACCGAAACCAACGCAACAACTGATTCGAAAGCACATGGGTAACTCGTCGGGTACGTCCAGAACTGAAGTGGCACCAAACGCAGGACCTGAACGAAAATCCTGCGTCACCCGACTGGTACGGCCTGAAGACCCGGAGAGGCGGGGGAGCGGAGCGCAAGTGGAGACGGTCATCGATCTGGATGCCATAGCCCACAACGTGCGGATCCTGCGGGAACACGCAGGCGATGCCGCGGTGATGGCGGTGGTGAAGGCGGACGGCTACAACCATGGCGCGGTCGAGGTCGCACGCGCTGCACTGGCGGCGGGGGCTGTCGAGCTGGGGGTCACCACGGTGGATGAGGCGGTGCGGTTGCGCACGGCCGGGATCACCGCCCCGATCCTGTGCTGGCTCAACAACTCCGATGCGGATTTCGCGGACGCGATCGCCGCCGATATCGAGATCGGCGTTTCCTCACTCGCCCATCTGCGCGCGGTCGAGGCGGCGGCTCGCAGCACGGGCCGCACCGCCACCGTCACCGTGAAAGTGGACACCGGTCTGAACCGTAACGGTGTATCGCCGATCGAATACCCGCAGGTCCTGACTGCCCTGCGCGCTCTGGTCGACGAGCAGGCGGTGCGCTTCCGCGCGATCTTCTCGCATCTCGCGCACGCCGACGAACCGGAGCATCGCAACAACGACGTGCAGCGCGCCCGGTTCCTGGGGGCGATCGCCGCGGCCAAGGAGCACGGGCTCGAACCCGAGCTGGTGCATCTCGCCAACTCGGCTGCCACCCTGACCCGCCCCGACCTGGCCTTCGACATGGTTCGTCCGGGCATCTCCATCTACGGCCTGTCACCGGTACCCGACCTCGGCGACTTCGGTCTGCGTCCGGCGATGACATTCCAGGCCAGTGTCGCCCTGGTCAAGGAGGTGGCGGCGGGGGAGGGCGTCTCGTACGGGCACCAGTGGATCGCACCGCGCGACACCACCGTGGCGCTGATCCCCGCGGGCTACGCCGACGGCGTGTTCCGACCCTTGAGCGGACGTTTCGACGTCTGGCTCGGCGGCGCCCGCCGCAGGAACGTCGGCCGGGTGTGCATGGACCAGTTCGTCGTCGATCTCGGCGACAACGCCGCGGGCGTTCGGGAAGGCGACACCGCGGTCCTGTTCGGCGCGGAACCGCACGCCCAGGAGTGGGCGGACCTGCTCGACACCATCCACTACGAGGTGGTGTGTTCGCCCCGTGGCCGGGTCGCCAGACGTTTCACCGGCGGTACCCGATGAAACGCCAACTGATCACCCCGGTGCGCGGCGGGCTGGCCACCATCGGCTTGGTCGGCGCATTGGCCGGCGCGCACGCCTTGCGCCGTGCCGGTGCGCGGGTGCTGTGGCCCGCGCGTCGTGACGAATACCGCGACGAGAATTTCGCGCTCCTGGACGAGGACCGCCCCGGCGCGGTGCTTGCCGAGGACGGCGTTCGACTGGCCACCCGCGAATGCGGTCCGCCGGATGCGCCGGTCACGGTTATTTTCGTGCACGGCTTCTGCAACAGCATGGAGTCTTTCCACTTCCAGCGCCGCGACCTGGAAAGGCGCTGGGGAGCACAAGTTCGCATGGTGCTGTTCGATTTGCGCGGACACGGCCGCTCCGGCACGCCGAGCACTGCGAGCTGCACCGTCGCCCAACTCGGGCGCGACGTCGTCACTGTGCTGGAGTCCACCGCCGCGACCGGACCCGTCGTGCTGGTCGGGCATTCGCTGGGCGGGATGGCGGTGCTCGCCGCGGCCGCGCGGTTCCCGGAGTTGTTCGCGGCCAGGGTGATCGGGATCGCTTTGCTCTGCACCGCCGCCGCCGAAGTCACTTCGGCGGGCATCGGACAGCTGTTGCGCAACCCCGCGATCGACGGCTTCCGGCTGGCCGTGCGCACCGCGCCCACACTCGTGCAGGCGGGCCGCACCACCGCGCGCCACGTGATTACACCGATCTTGCACGTCAGCGCGTTTCACGGCCAGGTGAGTCCGACCTTGTCGCGCTTCTCGACGATGATGATCGATCAGACGCCGGTCGAGACCATCGTGAGCTTCCTCGAGGCGATCGAGCTGCACGACGAATCGGCGGCGCTGCCCACGTTGGCGGACACGCCGGTCCTGGTACTCGGCGGTGCGCACGATCTGGTGATCCCGTGGCGCAATTCCCGCGCTCTCGCCGACGCGCTGCCGAACAGCGAACTCGTCCTACTTCCGGGTGCGGCGCACCTGCCGCAGCTGCAGTATCCGGAGATCGTCAACGCCGCACTCGACCGGTTGCTCGTGCGGGCGGGCGCGATCGAATCGCCGCCGCGGAGCGCACCGGAGGTGGCCGGTGGCTGAACGGCGGCAGCGGATTCTGCCCACCGTCGACGACACCGAGGCCCTCGGCCGCGAACTGGCCATGGACCTGCGTGCCGGTGACCTGGTGGTGTTGGACGGCCCGCTCGGTGCGGGCAAGACCGCACTCACCCGTGGCATCGCCGCAGGCCTCGGCGTGCAGGGCCGGGTCAGCTCGCCGACGTTCATCATCGCCCGCCAGCACCGCGCCGGGCACCGTGAGGGGGCGCCCGCGGTGCCGATGGTGCACGTGGACGCGTATCGGCTCGGCGGCGACCTGGACGAGCTGGACGCGCTCGATCTGGACACCGATCTGCATCAGGCGGTGGTCGTTGTGGAGTGGGGCCGCGGGGTGGTGGAGCACCTCACGGATCGGCACCTGCGCGTGCTGCTGTCGCGCGAACCGGATTCGGATGTGCGCACTGCGATCTGGGAATGGGTGGATTAACCGTCAGGTAGCTACGCGTCGGTGGCAACTGCCAAGCGGTATCGTTAGGCCAATCATGCTTGTACTAGCCGTCGACACCGCGACACCCGCCGTCACAGCGGGACTGGTGGAACTGGAGCAAGGCGCCGATCCGGCCATCCCTGCCCAGACGCGCACTGTCGCCTCCCGGGTGCGGGTCGACCCGCGCGCGCATGCCGAGGTGCTCACCCCGCAGATCCTCGAATGCCTTACCGAGGCAGGCCGTTCCAGGACCGACATCGCCGCGCTCGTGGTCGGCGTCGGTCCTGGGCCGTTCACCGGCCTTCGAGTCGGCATGGCGACGGCGGCCGCATTCGGTGACGCGCTCGGCATTCCGGTCTACGGCGTATGCAGTCTCGACGCGATCGCCGCGGACGCGGCGATCGATCTCGCCCAGCGTCCCGAGGCGGCCGTGCTCCCGCCGACCAGCGAGCTGCTGGTAGTGACCGACGCCCGCCGACGCGAGGTGTATTGGGCGCGGTATCGCGAAGGCGCCCGCGTGGCGGGGCCCGAGGTGTGCAAGCCCGCCGACCTCGACGCAGTGCAGGCCACGGCGATCGCCGGATCCGCGTCGCATGTCGACTTCTTCGATCTCCCCGTGCTTCCGGCCGAGACGCCCTCGCCCGTCGGGCTGGTGCGCGTCGCGGCGGCAGAGGTGCTCGCCCGCAGCGTGCCCGAGCCGTTGGTCCCGCTGTATCTGCGCAGGCCGGACGCCGTCGAGAACGCCTACCGCACCCTCGACCGGACGGGAGCGTGATGCCGGTGGGTTTCCGGATCGAGCCGATGGTGGCCGCGGACATCGAGCGCTGTGTCGAACTCGAGCAGCTGCTGTTCCCCGAGGACGACCCATGGCACGCGGTAGCGTTCCATTCGGAGCTGGTCGGCCCGCACAACCGCTACATCACCGCTCGGGACGACGACGGGCGAATGGTCGGCTATGCGGGCATAGCCCTGCTGGGTGATGCCGAACACCCCGAGGCCGAGGTGCATACCATCGGCGTCGACCCAGGCTGTCATCGCGCGGGCATCGGCACGTTGCTGCTCGAGGCGCTGCTCGCCGAGGCGGGCAGCCGCGGCGGACCGGTGTTCCTCGAGGTTCGCACCGACAACGCGCCCGCGATCGCGCTGTATGCCAAGCACGGCTTCCACATCATCGGGTTGCGCAAGAACTACTACCACCCCAGCGGCGCGGACGCGTACACGATGCGCCGCCCTGCGCTGACCGCCGAGGACCGGGAGTGGCGAGCGAGCAAGCCGGACGAGGTGCTCTCGTGATCATCATGGGGATCGAGAGTTCCTGCGACGAAACCGGTGTCGGCATCGTGCGAAGGAACCCTGACGGCACCTGCGAACTTCTCGCGGACGAGGTCGCCTCCAGCGTCGACCAGCACGCGCGCTTCGGCGGCGTTGTGCCCGAAATCGCCTCGCGCGCACATCTCGAGGCGATTGTGCCCGCCATGCGGCGCGCGCTGTCCGCGGCGGGTATCGCGAAGCCGGACGCACTGGCCGTGACGATCGGGCCGGGTCTGGCCGGTGCGCTACTTGTCGGTGTCGCGGCGGCGAAAGCGTATGCGGCGGCGTGGGATGTGCCGTTCTACGCGCTCAACCACCTCGGTGGGCATGTCGCGGTGGACACCCTCGAACACGGTCCGATGCCGCCATGCGTTGCGCTGCTGGTGTCCGGTGGGCATACGCATTTGCTGCACGTCACGGACCTGGCCGAGCCGATCGTTGAACTGGGCAGCACCGTCGACGACGCGGCCGGCGAGGCGTTCGACAAGGTGGCGCGCCTGCTCGGGCTCGGCTTCCCCGGTGGTCCCGCACTCGATGCCGCCGCGGGGACCGGTGATTCGCGCGCGATCACGTTCCCGCGCGGCATGACCGGACCGCGTGATCCGCGCTACGACTTCTCCTTCTCCGGTCTCAAGACCGCGGTCGCCCGCTACGTGGAGGCAGCGCAGCGCGACGGCATCGCCGCCGAGGATCTGCCGATCTCTGACATCGCGGCATCATTCCAGGAGTCGGTCGCGGACGTGCTCACCATGAAGGCCGTGCGTGCGGCCGAGGACGTCGGTGTCGGCACGCTGGTACTCGGTGGCGGCGCGACGGCCAACTCGCGGATCCGCTCGATGGCCGAGGAGCGTTGCGCGGCGGCCGGTTTGACTCTTCGTGTACCCACGCCTCGGCTGTGCACCGACAACGGGGTGATGATCGCCGCGCTCGGCGCCCATGTGATCGCCGGCGGCGCGGAGCCGTCGCCGCTGACGGTGGCCACCGATCCGGGTCTGCCGGTGTCGGTCAGCTCGGTCCGCTGACCTCTGTTTGTTTTGCAGCGCCTGCGGCGCTGCGTGTTCGCGGCCCCCTCTTGGCTCGCGTCCGAGCGACCGCCGCTGGCGACTTCGTCGCGGACGCGGCGGCCGCTCGGACGCGAGCCGGGCCGCGAACGAGCAATGCTCGGTCTCGCTGCGCTCGGAAGCGGGAGTGGGGCCGATGCCGTTTCGTCGGTGGGCGAGTGTGGCATTGACTGTTCGCTCTTCGCGCTGGGTGATTGCGGCCCCTGCATGGCCCGTATCCGGAGCGACTGCCACTGGCGACTTCGTCGCGGACGCGGTCGGCTGCTCGGACGCGAGCCGGGCCGCGAACGGGCAAGGGAAAACGGTCTGGCTGCGCTCGGAAATGGGAGTGCGGCCGGCGCAGTTGCGTGGGGAGGCGGCTGCGCTCTGCGTTCGCGGCCCGAATGAGATGAGCGGGTCGGGCGGGGTTGGTGTGCGGCTCTGCTACTGGCCGGACGAACCTCCCTGCGCCGCACTCGGATGGCCGAACAGCGGGCCGAGCAGTTCGGGGAACGGAATCGGCGGGAGGTTCGGATCCGGGCGCAGCGTGGGCTGTGTCGGTGTGGCCGCCTGCGTTGTGGACGGAATGCCGGTCGGGCTCGGCTGCCCGCTATCCGGGGTCGGAACGGCGCCGTCGCCGGGCCGGGTGCTCTCCTGGTTCCGGCCGCCGGGGACGGGGCCCGCTCCGTTCGGCGGCAGTATCGGCGGCGTCGGCTGCTGGGGGGCCGTACTCGTCGTTCCTGCGGGGGAGACCTCGTCGTCCGACGTGGGCGCGAACGTCTTCACGCCGTAGCCTATGATCAGGCCGACGACCACGATCGCGCCCACCAGCGTGCCGACCACCTTGGCGAACGTGCCGGCGGGTGCATCGCTGCCGAGTGTGCCGACCGGGAACACCGAGGGCTGTACCGAATCGGCCACCAGCGCCGCGCCTTTGGCGGTCACGGCCTCCGGATCGGGCACGGTGAACACCGGCATGTTCAGCGTAGCGGTAAGCGTGTTCAGCGCGGCGGGGATGTTGGCTCCGCCGCCGATCACCGCGACGGCCTGCGGGAACTTCGGTGCCCGCGCGCACACCGCCGCGACGAACACGGCCATGTCGCGCAGTAGGTCGGCGATCAGCACCTCGAAGTCGGCCTTGGTCAGCTTCAGTGGACGTCCGGCGACGTGGTCGATGGTGACGGCGGGCGCGATCGAGAGGTGCTCCTTGGCCGCGCGGCCCCGGTTGGTCAGCATGCCGCGGTTCGGGCGGGTGCCGCGCCGGGCGAAGTGCTGGTCCACCAGATGGTGGTAGATGAGGTCGTCGATGGCTTTGCCGCTGATGGTCGCGGTGCGATCGGACCGGAGCATGGCGTCGTCGGCCAGGTCGGCGACGGTGACGGTGAGCCCGGACGCACCGAGGTCGACGATGGCGACGGTGTCGTAGCGGTCGAGCAGGCCGGTGTGCCGCAGATAGGTCAGCGCTGCGGTGCCCTCCGGGATCAGCCGTAGCTCGCGCTGCTTACCGGTCGCCGAGCGGATGGCCTGGGCTTGCTCCCTCGTGCGGTAGGCGACGGCCACGCTGGTGGGCGGGCGCCTGGTGACGGACGCGAGGTCGCGCTGCGTGCCCGCGCTGTGTGCCCCGAGCGGATGGACGACCTCGCGCGGAGGCTGGGTGGTCGGCAGTTGAGTGGTCATCAGCTCGATCGAGGACGCCACCAGGTCGCCGAGATCGGAATTGGCCGCGTCGGCGGAGACGACGCGGTAGTCGAAGCTCTGCGCGCCGTTCGGCGCGGTAGTGACCAGCGCCGAGCACACGACCTCGGCCCCGGCCGAAATGCCCAGGGATGTTCGCATGTTCACCTCCCTTCGAGCGGATGGTCGTGGTGTCGTCGACCATCTCGAATGAACTGCCGGATCGCCGTGTGGATGACGCACGACCCGAACCGGGGATCGGTCAGGCCCCTTGTCCGGGTGGGTCTCGGGGACCGGCCATGATTCACGTCTGGCTTGCTCTCTGGTGAAGCTGGTGGTGGAACGATTGTTCTGTGACGCTGCTGTTCTGTGACGCTGCTGTTCTGTGACGCTGCCTATTTCGATGACGCCGCGGTACCCCTGCGTAGCCTCGGCGTCACCGATGGGTGACGCCGAGGCGGCCGGACAGCGACCGTCGTCAATAGTGCCACAATCCGTTATCCGAACGTTACAGATTTCCTGAGCCGATAGGAAGTCCCCGACTGCCATGGGCGAGCCGTCCGCAAACTTGGCACCGCCTGACCTTGAGCGCTGGCACTCTCATGTATAGAGTGCTAGTCGGCACTGTATGTAGTGCTTGTGCCAGCAGTTTGACTACTGAGCAGGGGTCCCGGCACCCGCGACGACGGGGCTATGCGCAGGGTCAGCATCGTGACCGAACCGACGAGTCCGGAACAACAGTTCCGGACGACCGAAATCCCCTGAAAGTGGAGGGCTCAACGTGGCGAGCGTGAACATCAAGCCGCTCGAGGACAAGATCCTCGTCCAGGCCAACGAGGCCGAGACGACGACGGCCTCCGGCCTGGTCATCCCCGACACGGCGAAGGAGAAGCCGCAGGAGGGCACCGTCATCGCCGTCGGCGAGGGACGCGTCACCGACAAGGGCGACCGCATCCCGGTCGATGTCAAGGAGGGTGACACCGTTATCTACAGCAAGTACGGCGGCACCGAGATCAAGTACCAGGGCGAGGAATACCTCATCCTGTCGGCGCGCGACGTGTTGGCCGTCGTCACCAAGTAGCCGATCAGGCACGTATGCGCTCCGCCCCGGTGTCTCTCTCGACCCGGGGCGGAGTGCGTTGGCCGGCGCCTTCGGCGTATTGCCTGGCGTGGTTTCGGTAACCACCCGGAGCGCCGTGAACCCGATACAGGAGCAAAACACATGGCAAAGCAGATCGAGTTCGACGAGAAGGCTCGTCGAGCTCTGGAACGCGGTGTCGACAAGCTCGCCGATGCCGTGAAGGTCACGCTCGGCCCGCGCGGACGCCACGTCGTGCTCGCGAAGGCCTTCGGCGGCCCGACCGTGACCAACGACGGCGTCACCATCGCGCGCGACATCGAGCTGGACGACCCGTTCGAGAACCTCGGCGCGCAGCTGGTCAAGAGCGTCGCCACCAAGACCAACGACGTCGCGGGCGATGGGACGACCACCGCCACCGTGCTGGCTCAGGCGCTGATCCGCGCCGGGCTGAAGAATGTCGCGGCGGGCGCGAATCCGATCTCGATCGGCTCCGGCATCGCGAAGGCCGCCGACGCCGTCTCCGAGGCGCTGCTCGCGCAGGCGACCCCGGTCTCCGGCGAGCAGGCGATCGCGCAGGTCGCAACAGTGGCGTCCCGGGATGAGCAGCTCGGCGAGATGGTCGGCAAGGCGCTTTCCGCCGTCGGCAAGGACGGTGTCGTCACCGTCGAGGAGTCCTCGACGTTGCAGACCGAGCTGGTCGTCACCGAGGGCGTCCAGTTCGACAAGGGCTACCTCTCGCCCTACTTCGTCACCGACGCCGACAGCCAGCAGGCCGTCTTGGAGGACGCGTTCGTCCTGCTGCACCGCGAGAAGATCAGCTCGCTTCCGGACTTCCTCCCGCTACTGGAGAAGATTGCCGAGAGCGGCAAGGCCGTCCTGATCATCGCCGAGGACGTCGAGGGCGAGGCGCTGTCCACCTTGGTGGTCAACGCGATCCGCAAGACGATCAAGGCCGTCGCGGTGAAGGCGCCGTTCTTCGGCGACCGCCGTAAGGCGTTCCTCGACGACCTCGCCGTGGTCACCGCGGGCACCGTGATCAACCCCGATCTCGGCATCGCACTGCGCGACGCGGGCCTCGACGTGCTGGGTAAGGCTCGGCGCGTGGTCGTCACCAAGGACGACACCACCATCATCGATGGTGCGGGCACCGCGGAGGACATCGCAGCGCGTACCGCGCAACTGCGCAGCGAGATCGAGGCCACCGATTCCGACTGGGACCGGGAGAAGCTCGAGGAGCGGCTGGCCAAGCTGTCCGGCGGCGTCGCGGTGATCAAGGTCGGCGCGGCCACCGAGACGGCGCTCAAGGAGCGCAAGTACCGCGTCGAGGACGCGGTGAGCGCGGCCAAGGCCGCCGTCGAGGAGGGCATCGTGCCCGGTGGCGGCACCGCGCTGGTGCAGGCGAGCGCCAAGCTGGTCGAGCTGCGCGACTCGCTGTCCGGCGACGAGGCCGTCGGCGTCGAGGTGGTGCGCACCGCGCTCCATGCGCCGCTGTACTGGATCGCCACCAACGCGGGCCTGGACGGGGCTGTGGTGGTCAACAGGGTAACCGAGGGCAAAGAGGGCTTCAACGCCGCCACGCTCAGCTACGGTGACCTGCTCACCGACGGCGTCGTCGACCCGGTGAAGGTAACCCGCTCGGCCGTCGTGAACGCGGCGTCGGTCGCCAGGATGGTGCTCACCACCGAGAGCGCTGTGGTCGACAAGCCTGCCGAAGAGCAGCGCGATCATAGTCATCACGGGCACGCGCACTGAGTCCGTCGCCGCTCGGATAACGCAGGACGACAAGGCCCTCGGACCGCATCTCGGTCCGGGGGCCCTTGTCTGTGCACGCGACACGACCTCGACCTGTGACTCGGTGAGTACCAGGTATTCCGAAGCTCGACACACTGTCGACCGCGGGCCGGACAAGGGCCGCGGGACCGTCCGACTGCTACGGTTCTGGACGCGCGGAGCGGGAAAGCCGTGGTGGGGAGCCGGATTCAGCTGGCGACCGGTGGCTGTTCCGCGGCGATGGCCGCGAGTAAGCGAGCGCGCAGCGAGGGCGACGGCGTGGCCGCCGTCGCTGCGGCAAGAAGGGAAAGAGCTTCGTTCGTATCTCGTACTTCCTGGCTGAACGCCGCGCGTAGCACGGGGTCCTCGCTGTCGAGCAGTTCCTGCACGTCGTGATGGTCTTCGTCGTCGATCGATCCGAGCGCGACGGTGTGCGCGAGATCGATCTGGTGTTCGTTCATCTCACGTCACCCCCAAACTTCTTTTCAGTCGTGTCAATCCATCCCGAATCCGGGATTTAACGGTCGGTAACCCTATACCGAGGTAGAGTGCTACCTCCGCATAGGTTCGCCCGCCGTAGTAGGCGAGCGAGATGGCTTCCCGCTGGGTCTCCGTCAGTGTGGCGAGACCCCCCAGGACGGCCTGTTGTTCGAGCCTACGCTCGACCTCTTCGGTGACCTCGTCGAATTCGTTGCCGAGAACTCGTATCCCATAGGCGACTTCACGTTGGGTGTGGGCCTGCTCGGCGCGGACCCGGTCGACGGCGCGCCGGTGCGCGAGGGTCATCAACCACGTCACTGCCGTGCCCTTCGCCGGGTCGAAACTCGCTGCCATCCGCCAAATCTGCAGATAGACCTCCTGCGTGGTCTCCTCCGCATATCCAGGATCGTGTAGGACACGCAACACCAGACCGAAGACGCGCGCGCACGTCCGGTCGTATAGCTCGGCGAATGCTTCATGGTCGGACTGGCCGCATCGATGCAAAAGCGCGGCGAGCTCGATACTTTCGGCTGCGCGTGCCGTAACCGCAGAATCCACCGTGGGTGGGAAAGCTTCTCTTCGGAACGAGTCGCCCTCTGCGGCTGGCGGCCGCGTTGTCACAACGCTCCATTCTGTGTCATCAGTCACTACCGTAGCGTGTCGCTATGACCTCCCTTCCGGTGGGGTGCCGACAATCCGGCTGTAGGCCAGCGGCTTTGCTAACAGCGCCGACACGCAGGCGGCTCAGGAGCGGACACGCCGTAACACGCCGCGCGATGTCGCAAAACGCCGGACCGGTAGCTGCGCGCTGCGGCGGCCGGCGGATCGGTGGTGACCGATCGGAGCCCGCGCGCCGATCCTCGGTGCGGAACCGATCACCGTGTTGACGTGACCGGCTCTGCCGAGGCCAATTGCAGTGGCCCGTTGTTTGCTAGGCATTCGGCGCCCGGTGGCGTGTGGATGGGAAGAAATTCGTCTATACGGCCATGCGGCGGCGGTTGCGCCGCGCGTGCATCTCGCGCTCGGTCTCCGACATGCCGCCCCAGATGCCATAGGGCTCGCTGACTTTCAGCGCGTGACTGCGGCACTGCATGAGCACCGGGCAGCTGCGGCAAACCTCCTTGGCGCGCATCTCGCGCGCAGTGCGTGCTCTGCCTCGCTCGCCGTCGGGATGGAAGAACACCGCGGAGTCCTGCCCGCGGCAGGACCCTCGCATCTGCCAATCCCAGACATCGGCGTTCGGTCCGGGGAGGTGGGTCGGCATGGGCATGGTGAACTCCTCATAGCGCGAGCTCGTCAGCATTGTCGAGCAGTTGTTCTGCAACAGTTATAGGTCACGGCGCCGGGTCGGCGAGAGTGCCCTTGGGCTTCGCCCTTCGCGGTCGCTGCAATTTCGCGCGGCGCCGTCCGTGGCGATGAACTACGTTAGGTCCAGCCGTGAAATTCCGTCAATAGTTCGACGCAACCGTTCTCTGAATTCTAGGCTGGGAAATTTAACCTCAGAGCTATTTACTTTTCGCATCGGTTCCGGCGATACTGTTCGGTTGGCTATCGGTTCGTGGCTCCGCCCTGCGCGAGTGGCTCCATTATTTGCGCAGGTAGAGGCATGTTTCTAGTCCGGGTCCCGCAGTGGGCCCGATCGGCTGGTTGGTGGCGGTGGTCGTCGGCGGCGCTCGCGGTGTGTAGATCCGAGATGGCGGAAACGGGGCGCTCAGGTTAATTGCTCGAAACGTGGGTGAATTCCGATCGCGCACGTTCGGGGATTGCCGGAACGAGATTTACCTGATGGAAACATCGGTCGACGGCGGAAATGCTGAGAAGTTGCCGGTGTGCCGCGGCCTCCTTTCTGCGGGCCGGGCCCGCGCGCACCACAGGATAGAGTGCGCCCGTGTTCGCGCCCGCTCCGCTCGGAGATCCTCACCTCGCGGTCCTCGCCGAGGCCGCCTTCGGCATCGACCCCGGTCGCGCCGTTGTCGAGCTGCCACCCGCTCCGGACGCCCTCGGCTCCTGGTATCGCGCGGTGGTACTCGGCGGCCAGGGGCGTTACGCCGCAGCTCGGGTCGAACTGCGAAATGTATGCAATTACAGCACCGACCCGATACTCCTCTCACTGGCGGGAAGTGTGGAGGGTTCACTGTTGCGCCAACTCGGCTGGCATACACGCGCCGCGGCATTCGACGGACGGGCCGCCGCCCTGATCCTCGCGACCGACGCCGCCGCGACCGAGACCATTCGGAAGCGGTCCGACGAATACCGCCCCGACCGTGCCGAAGCCCTCTCCGACGCGCTGACCGGACTCGCCGCTGACGCGCTCGGCGCCGGGCGGCTCGCCCTGGCCGACCGGCTTCTGCGGCGCAGTCGAGCGGCGATAGCGCCTGCGGAGATGGGCTGGCGCTCCGCGCTCAGGTTGCACTGGGTCTCCGCGGAAAACGCGCTGGTCGCAAGCAATTCAGGGCCTGCGACCCGGCACGCTGAGGCAGCGATGGAGTTGGCCGAGAGCGCGCCGTCGGTGCGGCACCGGGTCAAATCCCGCCTGCTGCTCGCCGCGGCCGCCGCGGCGGGAGGTGAGCACGACCGGTCCAGGGCCCTGGCCGAAGAAGTCGCCGAGCAGTGTCGCGAGCACGGGCTGCTACCACTGCGGTGGGCGAGCGCCATGTTGCGCGCCGGGCTGGGGGTCGAGGGCGCGGCGGCGGAGGCGTCCGAGTGCGCCGCGGCCATCGCTCGCCGGGGCGGGGCATTCCGTCCCATGGGTGGTCGGTAGGTGATCGCGGAGATGACCGTGTTGCCTGGTTCCCGGCAACGGGTCGCTATTGTTAGATCCGTTCCGCCCCTTCGGTGGAAGCACTGGTCGTCACCGGACGGTGCCACTTGTAACGCCAGGAATATCTCTGACGATGACGAACACGGGCGAAGAGTTGGACCTCGCCGTCACTGCCGCTGCGCAGGGCGACAGATCCGCTTTAGCTCAGGTACTCGAGATGGTCCGCCCGCTGGTGGTGCGCTACTGCCGCGCGCGGATCGGAGCCGCGGAGCGTGGGCAGCTCTCCGCGGACGACGTTGCGCAGGAGGTTTGTCTGGCTGTGATGACCGCCTTGCCCAGGTATCAGGACCAGGGCAGGCCCTTCATGGCCTTCGTTTACGGAATCGCTTCGCACAAGGTCGCTGACGCGCATCGCAACGCCGCCCGTAACAAGGCGGACGCGATGGCCGAAGTACCAGATGTCATATCCACCGACCAGGGACCGGAACAACGAGCTCTCGAGTCCGAGACGAGCAGACAGATGAACCGTCTGCTCGCGACGCTTCCTGAGAAGCATCGGGAGATCTTGATCCTGCGCTTGGTCATGGGTTTGTCGGCAGAAGAAACCGCAGTCGCCGTGGGCAGTACGGCGGGCGCGGTGCGGGTGGCCCAACACAGGGCACTCGCGAAACTCAAGTCACAAGTGGCGAGGGCAGGTGAAATGTATGGCTAGGGATGGCGGGCGCGGTCGGGGTGACTGGAAGGCGCGGCTTGGATCGCGAAACAGCGGTCCCTACGCCGAGGCGTCCGGTGATACCGGCCCGGTCGACATCGCAGCGGTACGCCGTGACGATGCTCTGATCGATGCCATCGCCAGCGATGGTCCGGTGAGCACCGACAGCGCCGAGGAGTATCAGCTCGCGACGCTGCTCGCGGATTGGCGGGCGGAACTGCTCGCTCCGCCGATGTCCGCGGACCCGGACCTGGACGCGATCGTGGCCGCGGTCAATCAGGAGATCGGCGCGCGTCAGGTCCGCATCGGCGCACACGGTGGAGGGCGGCTACGGCTACTTCGTCCGATCGCGGGGACCGCGGCCGCACTGGCCCTGGTCATCGGCGGCATGACGGCGTTCTCGTACAACGCCGAGCCGGGCGATCCGCTGTGGCGGGTCAAGGAGGTCGTGTTCAGTGAACAGGCCCAGACCACCGTCGTGCAGCGTGCCGACAACGATCTGACCGAGGCGTCGACGCTGGTCGCCCAGGACCCGGTGCAGGCGAAGGCGCGCCTGGAGCGGGCCAAGGAGAATGCCGCGCAGATCAACGATCCGCAGAAGCGCAACGAAGTGATGACCGAGTGGGACCGTCTACTCGTCGAACTGCGCAAGATATCGCCGGAGCTGGCCGACCAGCTCGACGCGACGGTGCCGAAGCCCGGTGAACCGAGGCCGACCTCCGATACCCACGCGACCTCGAAGCCGACTAGCCAAAGCACCGCGCCGACGATCTTGCAGCAGCCGGCCGAGCCGTCCGGAAAGCCCTCGGAGCCATCCGGGAAGCCGTCGGACTCCACCGGTGCGACCACGTCCAACGGCAGCAAGCCGACGACCACGTCGCCGCCGGTGGTGACCACGCCGCAGCAGCCCCCTGTCGAACCGACCACGCAGGTGCAGCCGCCGCCGACTGCGCCCGACACCGGGGGCAAACCGACGGATGTGGTTCCCACCGGCGATACCGGTCCGCCGACAGTGCCGCCGCCGATCACACGGGTACCGACTCAGGTCCAACCAACCCAGGACTATCAACCGCCGACCATCGTCATACCAGGCCTGCCGGGTGTCCCGGGATCATCCCAGCCCGGTCGCTGACAAGAACCTCGAACAAGACATGACCGATCGCCCCTCTGGCGGTCGGTTTTCTGTCTTTCCTGCGCTGCCGCCGTGATCGTGTGCGTCGAAGATCACAGCGGCGCGTCGAATTACGCGAGCCTCGAACGGATCGCGTAGGAACCGGTGGGACTCGTTCAGCTATCGAATCCGTCGAACCCGTCGCCGTGGAATGCCTCGTTCATCGAGGCGTCCGCGTAGCCCCGGCAGTAATCCCAGGTGACGTACGCTTCCGGCGTCGGATCGTAGGCGGGCTCGTGCGGGCGGACCGTGCCGTCGACCAGCAGTTGAAGCAGGTTGGCGCGCAGCATGTCCCAGTCGTGGTAGTGGTCCTGCCTGCAGTCTTCGCAGCTGACCACGAGTCCGCGGATGCCACGGTGGGCCAACAGTGCCTCGTACACCGCCAGATCGGCGAGATCCTCCTCGACCGCAAGGCGCTCGTGGGGATCCAGCGGCTCGCCGGGCTCGATGGCGTCGAGCGCGGCGGACGGGTCGGAGGGGTCTCCGGCAAACGGATCCGGCGGCAAGCCAGGTGGTAGATGGTCGCGCACATCCCCACGGTACGCAGAACAGGGTGGTCTGCGCCAGCTATGCGGCGTGCAAGTTTCGGCGGTGGGCTCACTTCCGTGCGTGACCGCAGCGAGTGGACGATGGGTGCAGGCGCCGTCGTGCACGATGGGGCCGAGTGTCGGCGAGGCGCGGTCTTGTGAGTGAGCGTAGCGAGTGGACGATGGGCGCAGGCGCCGTCGTGCACGATGGGGCCGAGTGTCGGCGAGGCGCGGTCTTGTGAGTGAGCGTAGCGAGTGAACCATGGGCGCAGGCGCCGTCGCGCACGACGGAGCCGAGCGTCAGCGAGGCGCAGTCGGGGGCGGCTTCGCGGACAGATACCATGGGTGGCAGGCGACGGCGGTCCGAACACCATTTCCGCCGACCGCCAACGTCCATTCCATCAGCCGCCACGACGCCGGTTCGTCCGGCATCGGTCGCTAATCGACGTCCAGGAGGGGTCGATCCGAATGAGTAATCCCGTACCGGGCGAACGAATCGCAGTCCGCCCTCCTACGGGTGGCGACGATCCGAACAAGATCGCCATGCTCGGTCTCACGTTCGACGATGTGCTGCTGCTGCCTGCCGCCTCGGATCTCATCCCCAGCTCTGTGGAGACATCCAGCTGGCTGACCAGGGAGACCCGCCTGCGCACCCCGCTGGTCAGCTCGGCCATGGACACGGTGACCGAGGCCAGGATGGCCATCTCGATGGCCCGCGCGGGCGGCATGGGCGTATTGCATCGCAACCTTTCGGCATCCGATCAAGCCGCTCAGGTGGAGACGGTCAAGCGGTCCGAGGCCGGCATGGTGACCGACCCGGTCACCTGTCGTCCGACCGACACCCTCGCCGAGGTCGACGCGATGTGTGCCAGGTTCCGTATCTCGGGCCTTCCGGTGGTGGACGAGACCGGTGCGCTTGTGGGCATTATCACCAACCGTGACATGCGTTTCGAGGTGGATCAGAGTCGCCGGGTCGCCGATGTGATGACCAAGGCTCCGCTGATCACCGCGCAGGAGGGCGTGACCGCGGAGGCCGCTCTCGGCCTGCTGCGCCGCCACAAGGTGGAGAAGCTGCCGATCGTCGACGGGAACGGACGGCTGCGCGGTCTCATCACCGTCAAGGACTTCGTCAAGACCGATCAGTACCCGAACGCCACCAAGGACCGCGACGGCCGCCTGCTGGTCGGCGCCGCGGTCGGCGTCGGCGAGGACGCCTGGTCGCGTGCCATGACGCTGGCCGACGCCGGCGTCGACGTGCTTGTGGTGGACACCGCGCACGGTCATCAGGTGCAGGTGCTGCAGATGGTCGCCAAGGTGAAGGCCGAGGTCGGCGACCGGATCCAGGTCGTCGGCGGCAATGTGGCCACCCGAGAGGGCGCGGCCGCACTGGTCGAGGCGGGCGCGGACGCGGTGAAGGTAGGCGTCGGTCCCGGCTCCATCTGCACCACCCGCGTGGTCGCCGGCGTCGGAGCGCCGCAGATCACCGCGATCATGGAGGCGGTCGCCGCGTGCAAGCCCGTCGGTGTCCCGGTGATCGCCGACGGCGGCATCCAGTTCTCCGGCGACATCGCCAAGGCCATCGCGGCGGGCGCGTCCACCGTGATGCTCGGCTCGCTGCTCGCAGGCACCGCCGAATCGCCTGGCGAGCTGATCCTGGTCGGCGGCAAGCAGTTCAAGAGCTACCGCGGTATGGGCTCGCTCGGCGCGATGCAGGGACGCGGGCAGGCTAAATCGTTCTCCAAGGACCGCTACTTCCAGGACGACGTGCTGGCCGAGGACAAGCTGGTGCCCGAGGGTATCGAGGGCAGGGTGCCGTTCCGCGGTCCGGTCAACCAGGTGATCCACCAGCTCGTCGGCGGCCTGCGCGCGGCCATGGGCTACACCGGTTCACAGTCGATCGCGCACCTGCAGGAGGCGCAGTTCGTGCAGATCACCGCGGCCGGTCTCAAGGAGAGCCACCCACACGACATCACGATGACCGTCGAGGCCCCTAACTACACCGGCCGCGGCTAGCCCGCTAGGTTCATGTACAGGACCGATCGGTCCGTGCATGATTGAGCATGCTCACCGGCTGTGGCGGTGAGCGAACTACGTGGCATGTAGTGCTGTCTCGTGCTGTCCTGCTTGCCCACCTGGTGACCACTGGAGGCGCGAGTCTTACGAGCGCCGTTCGCGGCCCGGCTCGCGTCCGAGTGACCGAAGCGCATGCGCCGAAGGCGCGAGTCTCGGTCGCTCGGACGCGAGCCACCAAGGGGCCGCGAACACGCAGCGCCGCAGGCGCTGCCAAACAAACACAGCCGCGGCCAATATTAAGGAGATTTCGCGTGCGCGACATGGTGGAGATCGGCATGGGCCGGACCGCTCGGCGTACCTACGAGTTGGACGATGTCGACATCGTCCCCTCGCGCCGGACCCGCTCGTCGAAGCAGGTGTCGCTGTCGTGGCAGCTGGATGCCTACCGCTTCGAGATCCCGTGTCTCGCGCATCCGACCGACGCGCTGGTGTCGCCGGAGTTCGCCATCGAGCTCGGCCGCCTCGGCGGTCTCGGTGTTATCAACGGTGAGGGCTTGTGGGCGCGGCACGCGGATGTGTCCGCGAAGATCGACCAACTGGTCGAGCTCGTCGGTAAGGGCGGCTATGAACGAGCCGTGTCGCTGCTGCAGGAATTGCATGCCGCGCCGATGCAGCCGGATCTACTCGGCTCCGCGGTCGCGCAGGTCCGCGCGGCCGGTGTCACGGTCGCGGTGCGGGTGAGCCCGCAGAACGCGCGCACGCTTACTCCCGCGCTGCTGCAGGCCGGCATCGACCTGCTCGTGGTGCACGGCACGATCATCTCCGCCGAACACGTCAGCGATGGTGAGCCGCTGAATCTCAAGACCTTCATCGCCGAACTGGATGTGCCGGTGGTCGCGGGCGGTGTGAGCGATCACCGTACCGCGCTGCATCTGATGCGCACCGGCGCCGCGGGTGTGATCGTCGGCTACGGCTCCTACCCCGGCGCGACAACCACCGGCGAGGTGCTCGGCATCGGGGTGCCGATGGCTACCGCGATCGCCGACGCCGCCGCCGCGCGGCGCGACTACCTGGACGAGACCGGCGGCCGCTACGTGCACGTTATCGCGGACGGTGACATCGCCACCTCGGGCCAGCTGGCGAAGGCGATCGCGTGCGGAGCCGACGCCGCTGTGCTCGGCGTGCCGCTTGCCGTCGCCGCGGAGGCGCCGGGCCGCGGCTGGTACTGGCCGTCGGCCGCCGCGCACCCGTCGGTGCCGCGGGGTTCGCTGCTGCACGTGGACGACCCGTGGGATCTCGGTGGCGAGGACGGCGCTTCCGTGCGCCCGAGCCTGGAGCGGGTACTCTACGGTCCGTCGGATGAACCGTTCGGGTCGCTGAATCTCGTTGGCGGTCTGCGGCGTTCGATGGCCAAGGCCGGGTACTCGGATCTGAAGGAGTTCCAGAGGGTCGGGCTCAGCGTTCACGCCTGAGGGGATGAAGCATGCTCAACGACTGTCTGCGGTGAGCGAACTACGTGGCACGCCTTTGCTACCTATCTGCGCTACCTACCTGCCACTTGGCAGACGCTGGAGGTGCGAGTCTCGCCCGCTCAAACGCGAGCCGGGCCGCGAACATGCAGCGCCGCAGGCGCTGCAAATCAACACAGGTTCAGCGCACCCGGGTCGGTGTCGTCTTGGCTCGCAGGAACTGCCGGATCGCATGGTTCACCGGCTCGGGATGGGTCATCGTCACTGCGAGTCGCGCGTTGGCGATTTCGACGAACGTCGCGCCGGAGAGCCCGCGGGCCAGTTGCTGGGCGCGCTCGCGGGCGATGCCGCTGTCGGTGGCGTGCATCACCAAGGCAGGGCAGGTGATTTCGTCGAGCCGCTCGAGCACCGAATCCCGGCTGAGCAGACACCCCGCCGCGACCTCGATCCCGCGCCGGTCGCGCACCAGCCAGCGTTTGGTCCAGATCGAGCGATACCACTCGTCGTCGCCGATCAGCCAGGAGGCCAGCTGGTGCACGGCCCGCTCGCGGGAACCGTTGTCGTACCACTCGGCCAGGAACTTCTGGGTGGCGGCGGACTGCTCGGGGGTAGGGCCGTGTGCGTCGGTGCTGATCAGGATCAGCGCGGAGACGCGTTCGGGCGCGATCAGCGCGGTGCGCAACGCGGTGCAGCCGCCCTGCGCGGTTCCGCCTATAACAGCCCGTTCGGCGCCGAGGTGATCGAGCACCGTCAGCGCGTCGCGCGCGGCGGTCCAGTAAGTGAACGGCAGACCTTCGTCCCTGGTGCGGCCGTGGCCGCGCGCATCCCAGGAGACGATCCGGAATTCCGGTGCCAGCGCGGCCATCTGGGCGGCGAACATGGTGCGGTCCATGAAGAACTCGTGCGCTAGCATCACCACCGGACCGCTGCCGCCGCTGTCCTCGTAATGGATGTCGGCATCGATCGCGCGGGCGAATGGCACGTGCTTGAGGATAGCCAGCGGCGCGGGGGTGCGCGGGAAGATTTGGGGCGGTCGGTCCGCCGTTCGCGCGGCCGCTGTGCCGATGATTCGCTCGATCGGCCCGCTCACTAAGCTGTGCTGGTGGCAGAAACCCAGAGACCGGTCCTCGTCGTGGACTTCGGAGCACAGTACGCCCAGCTGATCGCACGGCGGGTCCGCGAATCGAGCGTATTCTCCGAGGTGATTCCGCATACCATGACGGTGGAGGAGATCGCGGAGAAGCAGCCACTCGCTGTGATCCTGTCCGGCGGCCCAGCCAGCGTATACGCCGAGGGCGCACCGAAGCTGGATGCGCGGCTGTTTGACCTCGGTCTGCCGGTCTTCGGCATCTGCTATGGCTTTCAGGCGATGGCACAGGCGCTCGGCGGCACGGTCGCGCACACCGGCACCAGGGAGTACGGCCGCACCGAGCTCAACATCGACGGCGGTTTGCTGCACGGCGGCCTGCCCACCATCCAGCCGGTGTGGATGAGCCACGGCGACGCGGTCACCGACGCACCAGAGGGCTTCGAGGTCACCGGCACTACCGCGGGCGCCCCGGTCGCCGCGTTCGAGGACCGCGCCCGCCGCCTCGCTGGTGTGCAGTACCACCCCGAAGTGCTGCACTCGCCGCACGGACAGCAGATCCTCAGCCGCTTCCTGCACGACCTCGCGGGCATTCCGGCCACCTGGACCCCCGCCGGTATCGCCGACGTGCTGGTCGCCTCGGTACGCGAGCAGGTCGGTGCCGGGCACGCGATCTGTGCCCTGTCCGGCGGTGTGGACAGCGCGGTCGCCGCGGCACTGGTGCAGCGCGCCATCGGCGATCGACTGACCTGTGTGTTCGTCGACCACGGCTTGCTGCGGGCGGGCGAGCGTGAGCAGGTGCAGCAGGACTTCGTCGCCGCGACCGGCGCCAACCTGGTGACCGTGGACGCGGTCGACAAATTCCTCGGTGAACTGAAGGGCGTCACCGATCCCGAGGAGAAGCGCAAGATCATCGGGCGGGAGTTCATCCGCACCTTCGAGGACGCCGTGGGCGATGTGGTGCTCGAGCAGGGCACCGACCATGCGACGCCGAAGGTCGAGTTCCTGGTGCAGGGCACGCTGTATCCGGA
Source organism: Nocardia sp. NBC_01730 (assembly GCF_035920445.1). NCBI lineage: Bacteria > Bacillati > Actinomycetota > Actinomycetes > Mycobacteriales > Nocardiaceae > Nocardia > Nocardia sp. NBC_01730. The sequence continues at coordinate 7,218,271 of NZ_CP109162.1, forward strand.
CGTCGTGGAGTCCGGCGGCGGCAGTGGCACCGCGAACATCAAGAGCCACCACAATGTCGGCGGTCTGCCGGACGATCTGGAGTTCGAGCTCGTCGAACCGCTGCGGCTGCTGTTCAAGGACGAGGTCCGTGCGGTGGGCCGCGAACTCGGGCTGCCGGAGGAAATCGTTGCCCGCCAACCGTTCCCCGGTCCTGGTCTCGCCATCCGGATCGTCGGTGAGGTCACCGCGGATCGCTTGGACACATTGCGCCAAGCCGACGCGATCGCCCGCGAGGAGCTGACCGCGGCCGGTTTGGACCGTCAGATCTGGCAGTGCCCCGTGGTGCTGCTCGCGGATGTCCGCAGCGTCGGTGTGCAGGGCGACGGCCGAACCTACGGCCACCCCATCGTGCTGCGCCCGGTCTCCAGCGAAGACGCGATGACCGCCGACTGGACTCGCCTCCCATACGACGTCCTGGAACGAATCTCCACTCGGATCACCAACGAGGTCCCGGAAATCAACCGCGTGGTCCTCGACGTGACCAGCAAGCCGCCGGGCACCATCGAGTGGGAGTGAGCTGTGTTCGATTTGCCGCGCCTTCGGCGTGGCGTGTTCGCGGCCCGCTCGTAGGAGTGGCGCCCGGTGCGAGTTCCGGCGGCGTAGCTGTTTTCAGTACCGAACAACCCGGTGCTGCTGACTCAGTTCGTGTGCGGGTGGTTCTTGTGCGGGTGCCTGATGGAGTCGCCACCCTTTGTCTCGTGCAGCCGGCCGAACAGGCTGGCGAGCAGATGTGCCATGCTCTCGGCCGCGCCCCGGCAGGCGTCATCGATCGTCGCGGCGTTGCGGGTCACCGCGACCGGCTGCTGACCGGTTGGACGAGCCTGCAGCACGCATCGCTTGTCGTCCGGTCCGCCTTTACCCGCGTTCTGGTCACTGAGGTGGGCTTCGACGCTGGTGATCTGGTCGCTGAAGCGCTCGAGCGTCGAAGCGATCTCCTCCTCGACGTGCCGGATCAGTTTTTCGCCGCTGTCGATGTTGCTGTCGGTGTTGATCTGAATCTGCATGTGCGTATCCATTCCGGTAGGTGGCAACTGTTACGCGGACGGAGGCGGATGGTGTTCGTCGTCGACTCCGCTGCCGTAGCCTGCTCCGCCTTTACTCACCGTAATCCTCGATGATCATCGGACTGAGCGGTCTGGGTCGCCCAACTGTTGGCGAAAGCGATGCCTCGGAGTTCCTGGTAGCCCAGCGGCGATCGAGTTCGGCGCGGTACTGCGTTCCAGAAGGGTTTGAGCGCGATGGCGGCGCCGGTGATGGCCATCCAGGTCGGGTTCGCATCGGCTGAGGGGATCGTTGCCTCATCAGGCTGAGAGCCCTTCGCGCTGCCATCGGTGACGGACTCGAGGCGACCTACCGCCTTCCCCGCGTAGCGGCCGAGCGTGACCGACCCGAACATTGTGCTGGGCGCGCGCCGAGGGGGTGCTGATGCTGGGACGCGCCCGATCTGGTTACGGCGAACCGGTGTGCTGTGGTGACCCGTAAAGGCGGGGCACAGGAGGTCATCGCGTGGCAGACCGGCACCGCACGGTTGTTGCCGTGGATGCTGGGCGGCCGAGACGGAAGCTATCCATATGGATAGTTTTAGCGAGCCCAAACCCAGATTGCCATCGAGCAGAACACGCACGACCGGTCTGGGTGTTCAGTTCGCGAAACGCTCGAGGCCGGTGATGCGGAGCAGATCCAATGCTGATGCCGTGGGCGTGCCCGGTGCGGCGGAGTAGACGACGACAGTCTGATCCGCTTCGGGAACCAGCAGTACGTCGCAGTCGAGGGCGAGTGGCCCGTAGTCCGGGTGGTCGATGGTCGTCGAGACAGCGCGCAGTTGCCCGGACCGTCCAGCCTGCCACATGCTGTCGAAACGTGCACTGCCCGAACGCAAGTCGTCTATGAGCTGGGCGAGTTCGGGATCGGTCGGGTAACGCGCCTGCGCAGCGCGCAGACAACCCACGCAGTGTGGCCCCGTGACGTCCTCCTCTTCCGGCGTCAGCGACATTCGGCCCAGGCCGGGGCCGAGGAACCGTTGCCGAATGATGTTGCGTTGCGTCGGTGGCCATTCGGAGAAATCGCCCAATAAGGCGGCGGCAAGCGGATTCCAGGCCAACACATCGGATTTCGCCGACAGCACGAGGGTGGGGAGATCGGCCATGCGGTCCAGGAGCCGGAACACGCTCGGACGGACCAGCATCGGAACCCGCCCGATCTGCGGCGGCTCGGCCCCAGCGAGACGGAACACCAGATCACGGTCCTCCTCGGTCAACCGCAGTGCTCTGGCCAGCGCAGCGAGCACCTGTTGCGAGGGCTTCGGTGCGCGGCCTTGCTCGAGGCGAACGATGTAGTCCACGCCGACCCCCGCCAACAGGGCGACCTCCTCGCGACGCAAGCCGGGAACTTGTCGGCGAATTAACCCGGGCAAGCCGACATCCGCTGGCTTGACCCGTGACCGCGCTGTTCGCAACACGGTAGCTAGTTCCGCTCTGTCCACATCCCCATAGTGCCGCAAGATGAGTTCCCAGGGGTGGTACCGCCGACCCCATGCCTCGACGGCCCTGGCGGCGGTGCTCGGTCCTTGTGACTCTTACGCCATGACGACAACGACTGCGTTGGTTACCGGCGCGAACAAGGGCCTCGGGCAAGAAACGGTGCGGCGACTGGCGATTTTGGGCTGGAAGGTCTTCCTCACCGCCCGCGACACGAGCCGCGGTACGAAGGCGGCGGCAGAACTGGCCGCGACCGGGCTGGATGTGGAATTCATCGCACTCGACGTCACATCCGACGACTCGGTGAGGGCAGCGGCCGACACCGTGGGAGAACGCATCCGGCACCTGGATGTACTGGTCAACAACGCCGGTATCGGCGAAGGACCCATCGCCCCGCCCGACGCTAGCGCTGCAGATCTCCGAAAGGTGTTCGAGGTCAACGTACTCGGTCCCGTGCGGGTCACACACGCTTTCCTTCCGCTGCTGCAGGCAGCCGAGCAACCGCGGATCGTCATGGTCTCGAGCGGAATGGGGTCCTTCGCCGTGACCGAAGACCCGCGTTTCAGTGGAATGGTGGCGCCGTCACTGGGCTATCCGGCGGCGAAAGCCGCTCTCAACATGATCACCATGCAGTACGCGCGTGCGCTCGATGGCATTCGCATCAATGCCGTCGACCCGGGATTCACCGCTACCGATCTCACCAATCATGCCGGGTTTCAATCTGTGAGCGAGGGAACCGACGCGATCGTGAAACTGGCGTGCATCGACGCCGAGGGGCCGACTGGCGGATTCTTCGACCGGAACGGAAGCGTTCGCTGGTGACAGGCACAGAGCATGTCCGGCGCTTCCGCGCACCGCGTATCACTGCGGCCGCCATTGCCATACTGGTGATTTCGGCTCCGGCCGCACTCTTGTGGATTTCGAGATCAACATCGGAGGACAACATGAACGACCGGACAACGGCTGAGACCACCACGGTGCTCTCCATTGGACTACACCCCAGCGCGATCGACTACAGCCGCTACCCTGATCTCGATGAGGCCACATTGACCGCCCGAATAGAGGCCGGTGATGCTGCCCTTCGCGAAGCCGGCTTCGATATCGTTGCCTGCCCGATACCCGCCGCCCCCGACCAGGCCGAGGCCAAGATCCGTGAATGCGCCGCAGCCGGTCCCTTCCGCGTCGCGATGATCGGTGCCGGGGTCCGGGTGGCCCCGGAACACACCCTGCTGTTCGAGCGACTGATGAACTTGCTCACCGACATAGCCCCCGGAATCCGGTTCTGCTTCAACACGTCCCCGGAGACCACGATCGATGCACTTCAGAGATGGGTACAGCCCGGGAAAACGACGGCGCCACCGACCTCCCCCCATCGCTGACCGGACCCGAATCCATGAAGTGTGCTCCTCCGGAGATCACGAGGACGGGCCCGTGTTCATCGTGGTCTTCGTGTGCTCGGTGCGCTCGTGTTCCATTCGGGCTCTCCTGGGGTGCAATGACGATGGCCCGTCGTGTGGACGGGCCATCGGGTTCACATCGTCGGCTGCTCATGGCTGTTTTCGTGGGGAGATGACCAGCACGATGCCGATGATGATCGCGGCGAGCACCACGATCCAGCCGATCGGAATCATGCTGGCCGCGGGCCAGGTCGCGGGGCCGACGAACGCCCACACGCTCACCGCGAGGGCCAGCAGCCCGACGATGAGCAGCGAGGCGGACGGGCCACGGGGACGCTCGGTGGTCGATTCGGTGTTCTCTGTCTCAACCACGCTGCACCTCCACGCTTCCGGCACGGACATCGACGTTCAGGTCGAGCACCAGCGCACCAGGGGTGTTCGGGCCGCTGATCCCGTTGACGCACCGCGCTTCACCCATGGTCGCCGTGCAGTTGGTGCGCACCGTCATGCCCGGGGGCACCAGCACGTGGACGTCGCCCATCTGGACGTCGACGTCCACGGTGCGGTTCTCGGTCAGGTTCAGCGCACGCAGGTCGAGCGTGCCCGAGCCCATGGTCACCTTGTAGTTCGACGCCAGGTCGGTGACCGAGGCCGGCGCCCAAGTGTGCTCGCCCATCGCGCCGCGGTCGAACTCGACCGGGCCGATCGCGGAGGCGAGCAGCACGAACCCGGCGAGCGGGGCGGTGAGCACCAGGAGACCGTAGCCGCGGCGCAGGAACGCGCCGAGCACGAGGCCGAGGGCGATCACCGCCAGCGCCGCCGCTCCGATCCGGCCCGGCGTCATCCATTCCACGCCCGAGGCCGCCGCCGCGCCCGCGCCGGCCGCCGCGAGGATGGCCAGGCCGATCACCACCGGGGTCATCCGGGAGCGGGGCCGTTTCGGCGCCGGGGCGACGAGGGTGTCGGCGGGTGGGGGTTCCGGGAGGTCCCAGGCGAGCGGCGCTACACCGAGGGGGTCCCAGGAGGGTGGGGTGGGGCCGCCGATGAATGCGGAGCCTGCGACCGCTGCGGGGCGGTTCGTGCCCCGGATGGGGGCGGGTTTGTTGCCGGCTGCCGAGGAGTCCCCGGCCTCTTTTCCGAGCGAAAGGGAGCCGGTCGTCGGTGACGATGCGGTTGTCGGGCCGGAGCGCTCGGTTTCGGCAGCTATCGAGGTCGTGCGTGCTGCCGACTTGTCGAGCAGCACGGTTTCGGCGTCACTGCGCGCTTCCGCATGCGTGCCGGATGCGTCCTCGGTATCGCGCTTGTCCAGCAGCGAAGTCTCGGCGTCGCCGTCCGCGGGTTGTGCTTCGGGCACCGGCGTTTCCGGGATGTATGCATCCGGCAGCTTTGTGTAAGGCGTGTAAACGCTGGTCGGCGGCGTGTATATGGCACCGGCGGTCCGGGGCGATCCCTGGGGGAAGACGGCGCCGGGGTAGCCGGTGGCGGTGATCCCGCCGTCCGGGGCGAACTCTCCGAACACGGTGGTCGTACCCGGCGGCTCAGGGGTGCGCATATGCAGCATCCACCAGCCTGCCAGCATCAACGCGAGGCTGATCAGGCCGGATCCGCCGAGGCCCACTCCGACCGGGCCCATGGTGCTGACCGCGATGGCCAGCGCAACGATCAGCACGATGGTCTTGGTCTGGGATTGCGAGCTCTGCCCCTTGCCGAGCAGCGACTCGGCCGCCGACGCCTGGTAGCCCGACTCGCTCAGCAGCAGCCAGGCCAGCAGGTAGAGCACGATGCCCGCGCCACCGAAGATCGTCGACACCACGAAAGCGACCCGGACCAGCACCGGGTCCACGTCATAGCGCTGACCGAACCCCGCCGCGACGCCCGCGATCGGGCCCTGCCGCGGCAACCGCACGGGCCGCGTGTGCCATATCTGCTGGAGCTGATCGCCGAAGCTCGTTTTCGTCATGTTTCTCATGGTGGGCCCGATTCGCGCACCGGCACATCGGGGGGAACCCTGAAAAATCTCCGGATCCCTTTGGACTGTCAACTGAACACGCAACTGTTCGGCTACGACGTGATCGAGGCATCGAACCCCGCGCGACCCCGCGCGTTCAGGCACGGGTCGGCATGGGTGATATGGCGGGATCAGGGTGAATCCCGATGTCGGCGGTCGGGTGCTCGTGCCAGTATCGAAGGTATGTACCCGTCCGTTCCCGCGTTCGACATTCGGGGGTTCGACGCTGTGCGCGGGCTCGGCCCCGCGCCCGCGCTGGTCCTGGGGCAGGAGCCGCCGGTGCGGATGGTGCGCCGGTCGGGTGGCCGGATCGTCGGCGGGGTGGCAGGCGGTATCGCTGATCATCTCGGTGTCGACGTGTTCAAGGTGCGGATGGCGTTCGTGCTGCTTTCCGCGCTGGCGGGGGCGGGCATCGTCGCGTACGGGCTGCTGTGGATCTTCACGCCGGGTGGCTCGGACCTGGTGAAGCCCTCCGGCGCGGAGCGGCGCCAGGCCATCGGGCTCGCCATGCTCGGGCTCGGTCTCGCGGTCGCCGTGTCCTGGATGTTCAGCGGGACGGCGGCGAAGGTGATCGCGCCGGTCATCGTGGTCGCGATCGGCGCGGCGCTGGTGTGGCGGGAATACGACGTCGACGGGCCACGCTCGTTGCTCGGTCTGCCCGCGCGGCCTTCGGTGGTGACCTGGTCGCGCATCGTCGCCGGCGCGACCCTGGTGGTGGTTGGTCTCGGTGTGGTGGTGCTGGCCAGGATCGATCTGAGTTCGCTCGGGTCCGCGCTGATCGCGGTGGCGGTCACGCTGGTCGGCGCCGGACTGCTGACCGTCCCGCTGTGGCTGCGCATGATGCGTGCACTGAACGCTGAGCGCGCCGCCCGCATCCGCAACGAGGAACGTGAGGAGATCGCTTCCCACCTGCATGATTCGGTCTTGCAGACCCTCGCTCTCATCCAGCGGCAGGCCGACGACTCGCAGGAGGTGGTGCGGCTGGCCCGCAGCCAGGAGCGGGAACTGCGCAAGTGGCTGTTCGAGGACTCCGCTCCGGCCCAGTCGAGTCTGGCGGCCGCCCTGCGCACCATCGCGGGCGAGGTGGAGGACCAGCACGGTGTGAAGGTGACGCCGGTCACCGTGGGAGACGTCTCGATGGACACCGACGGCAGCGGGTCCGGCCTCCCGAAGGAGCACTTCACCGCGCTGCTCGGCGCGAGCAGGGAGGCGCTGGTCAACGCTGCGAAACACGCGGGCGTCCCGGAAATCGACCTGTTCGCCGAGACCGAACTCCACCAGGTGAGCATCTTCGTTCGCGACCGCGGCGCCGGATTCGACCTCACGTCCGTGCCCCAGGACCGCCAGGGCCTGGCCAAATCCGTCCACGGCCGAATCGAGCGCCGCGGCGGCCAGGTGGAAATCTTGTCGACACCGGGCCGTGGCACCGAGGTTCGCATAATCATGCCGCGCAGCGATTCCGACGGTCAGGATGGCGAACCGAATGCCACCGCCGCATCCCAGGATTCTCCGGTGTCCGCCACGGCGATGACTGAACCGGTGTAGACGCCGATGCCAGGACAACCGGTGTGCCCGCAAGGTAACGAGGTCCCGCGGACGGCTAAGGTAGCAAGGCAAACCGGACAACTGATTTCGCGCGGACATGGGTAACTCACCGGGTACTCCCAGAACACGGGTGGTACCCAACGTAGGACCTGAACGCAAATCCCGGGTCACCCAACTAGTACGGCCAAAAGACGCGGAGAGGTGGGAGAGTGTGCGGGTCTTTCTCGTTGATGATCACGCCGTGTTCCGGTCGGGTGTGCGTGCGGAGCTGAGCCGGGAAACCGACATGGAGGTGGTCGGCGAGGCCGGTGGGGTGGCCGACGCGGTCGCGGGGATCAACGCGGCGCGACCGGATGTCGTCCTGCTCGACGTGCACATGCCCGACGGGGGTGGGGTCGCGGTGCTGTCGAGCATCGAACCGGGGCCGGTATGCCTGGCGCTGAGCGTGTCCGACGCCGCCGAGGATGTGATCGCGGTGATCCGAGCCGGAGCCAGAGGGTATGTGACCAAGACGATTTCGGGATCCGAATTGGCGGACGGCATTCGCCGGGTGGCTGGCGGCGACGCGGTCTTCAGCCCCCGGCTGGCCGGCTTCGTGCTCGACTCGTTCACCGGAAAGTCCCCGGTGCCCGAGCCACCGCTCGACCCCGAACTGGACTCCCTGACGCCCCGTGAACTGGAAGTCCTGCGCCTGCTTGCCCGCGGCTACACCTATCGTGAAATCGCCGAATCTCTCTTCATATCAGTCAAAACCGTGGAGACCCACGCCTCTAACGTGCTCCGCAAAACCCAGCAGTCCAATCGCAACGCCCTGACCCGCTGGGCCCACCGCCGCCGCATCGACTGAACCGTTCACAAGCCGGCACAACTCCCCGCATGCGCCACGGGGCGTGGGGGAGGACCTACCGGGAGTGCGAAGAGTCCGTCTCGAACGCATGCAGGGCGGCTGCGGCCCCGCGGGCTACATGACGGCGACGATGACGGCGATCATGATGATCAGGCCGATGAGGAGGCCTACGGCGATGGCGAGCGGGGCATTGCTCGGCTGGGCGGTTTTGGCGCGTTGGGGTGGTGCGGCCGCGGTGGCCCCCACGGGATTGCGGTGCGGGCGGGGGAGCGGAGCGGAGTGGGGGCTGCGCAGGCCGGATGCGGAATTGCGTGCTGCCCAGGCGGGGATGGTTCCGTCTTCGGTTCGTACCGGAGCACCGAGGATGTACGGTCCGGTGCCGGGACCGAAAGCGGCAGTGAGGATTTCATCCCTCGCCTCGGCCATGGTTGGACGTCGCTGCGGCGCGGGCTCCATCATGTGCAGCAATGCCTGGGTGAGCACCCCGCTGCGGCTCGGCGGGATGATCTGCGCCATAGCGGCGCGCTGCACGATGACGTCGCTGTTCTCGTCGAAACCGAACGGCGGCTGCCCCTCGATCGCGGTGTAGAGCGTGGCGCCGAGCGAGAACACATCGCTCGCCTTGGTCGGTCGCGCGCCGCGCGCCACCTCCGGTGGTAGGTAGGAGGGGGTGCCGGTGATCACGCCGTCCGGTTCGTCGGACAGATCGCCCGCGCCGCGGGAGATCCCGAAATCGCTGAGTTTGGCCATGCCGACAACGGGACCCCGGTCGGCCACAAGAATGTTGCCCGGTTTGATATCTCGGTGCACGATGCCTGCGGCGTGTGCGGTGGCCAGTGCATCGGCGACCTGCGCGCCGATCTGCGCGACCTCGATCGGCGGCAGCGTGTCGACCAACGCCAGCGCTCTCGCAACGTTGCGCGAGGGCAGGTGTTCCATCACCAGCCAGGGCTCACCGGCCTCGAGCACCACGTCGTACACGGCGATGGCGTGCCCATGCGAGAGCTTGGCCGCGACCCGGCCCTCGTGCATGATCTGGTTGCGGACCGCGTTGGCTTCTTCCTCGTCGAGCCCGGCCGTGGTGAGGACCTGTTTGATCGCGACATCCCGGTCGAGTAGGCGGTCGTGCGCCAGCCAGACCGCGCCCATGCCGCCGCCGCCGAGCTTCGACTGCAGACGATAACGGCCTGCGACGAGGTAATCGGGGCCGACAGTGGGACGAGCGCGTTCTGTCACGGGTGCGAGGGTAGCGGAAAATGAGGCCAGCGGGCCTGATTCGTGCCCACGCCGGGACGAGACGTGAGGCACTGTGGGCTTGCCACGGCCACCCTTGGGGCAACCGGTTCGGATGCGTGCCATTCACCGTACCGATGAATAGTCGGTGGGTGTCGTAGCCGGGCACGTGCCGGATTCGCACCGCATCGGGTAGCGGCGAATGCCCGCGCGGTCGGCGATCGAATCGTGTGTGGTCGTCGGCGCCGAAGAGGCATGCGCACTTCTCGCCGACCTGACCGCGTACGGCGTGGCGGTGCCACCCTCGGCCTCGATCGGCGCCTGGGGATAACGGGCTCGTTGCGAAATCGTGGGCGTGGTCGGCTCTTGACGAAACCTGGGGGTCGGTTTCTACTGGGTCGATATCGAACGTATATTCGATACAGATCGATAGCTGAATCGGTGCTGGCCTCTCGGATCGCAGGGGTCGCTCCGCATGCTTCGCCTCGGGTCCATCGTGGGAAGTGGGTGGTAGAGATGGGTTCGGATGCGACATCGCAGGAGGGGATAAGCGGTGGCGCGATGCCGCGCGGAAACCGGCGTGAAGACCTGCCTTCGCTTTCTGAACTGCGCAGACGCATCGCTGCGGTACCCGGTCGCGGCGAATTGGCGGCGGAGCGGGTCCCGCTCGGCGCTGAACTGCGCAAGGAGGTGCTGCCGGTGCCGTCTGCGCTCGCACCGCTGTTGCCCGGTGGTGGCTTGGTCAAGGGCTCGGTCGTGGCGTATACGGGGGCCAGTTCGCTGCTGGCGGGTCTGCTCGCTGCCGTGACCGAGGGCGGCTGTCATGCCGCGGTGGTCGGGATGCCGCGGCTCGGGCTGCTCGCCGCGGTGGAGATGGGGGCTCAGCTGCGGCGGCTGGCCGTGGTCGCCGATCCCGGCCCGGACCCGGTGGAGGTGGCCGCGGTGCTGCTCGACGGGCTCGACCTGATCGTGCTCGGGCTCGGCGGCACCGCCGTCCCGCCCGCCCGCACCCGGGTCATCGCGGCCCGCGCCCGCAACAAGGGTGCCACCCTCGTGGTCGCCGACGGCCGCTGGCCCGGAGCGTCTCTCCGGCTCGATGCCCGTATCGCGGGCTACGTCGGTCTCGGCCACGGTCGCGGGCGGCTGCGGTCGCTCGGCCTCGCGGTCGAGGTGCGCGGCAAGGCGGGGCCGCCGCGGCGCGGGCTGCTCGAGTTGTGCCCGAACGCGGGACGCGTGGAATGGGTGCTGCACGAAAAGTCCGCTCGAACAGTCGAAACGGCCCCGGCGCGCGAGGCGGTGTCATGAGTTCCCTGAGCCGACCCCTACGCGGCAACCGGTTTTTCGGTGTCACCGGCGCGGGCGGGGATGTGGGCGGCGCGGGCTGGGGTGGTGCCGATGGTGCGAGCGTAGGTGGCGCGGGCAACGGTGCGGCGATCGACGAATGCGGTGCGGGACCGTGATTCGGCCGAGCTCGAAGCGGGTGCTTGCCCTGTGGTGTCCGGATTGGCCCGCGGTCGCCGCCGCGGCGATGGCGGAACTCCCCACGACGCGGCCGGTGGCGGTGCTGTTCGCCAACCGGGTGGTGGCGTGTTCGGCGATTGCGCGGGCGGAGGGCGTGCGCCGGGGGCTGCGGCGGAGGGAGGCGCAGGCACGATGCCCCGAGCTGTTTCTCGCGCAAGCGGATCCGGATCGGGACGCGCGACTGTTCGAGCCGGTGGTTGCGGCCGTGGCCGCGACGGTGCCCGGAGTGGAGGTGCTTCGCCCCGGGCTGCTCGTGCTCGGTGCGCGCGGTGCTGCGCGGTTCTTCGGGTCCGAGGAGGCGGCGGCCGAGCGTCTCATCGACGCGGCGGCCGCGGTCGGGGTGGAGACGCAGATCGGAATCGCCGACGAGCTGTCCACGGCGGTGATCGCGGCCCGCCGTGCCGCGATCGTGCCCGCCGGTGCGGGGGCGCGGTTTCTCGCGCCGCTGCCGGTGGGCGAACTCGCGGTCGAGCCGAGCCTGGCCGCGCCGGAGCGCGCCGACCTGGTCGATCTGTTGCACCGCTTGGGTTTACGCCGAGTCGGTGATTTCGCCGCACTGTCCACGACCGAGGTCGCCTCCCGGTTCGGCGCCGACGCCGAGCGCGCGCATCGCTGTGCGCGGGCCGAGCCGGAACGTCCGCCGTCCGCGCGGCGGCCATCGCCGGATCTGGTGGTGGAGCACCGCTGCGATCCGCCGATCGAGCGGGTCGATGCTGCCGCCTTCGCCGGTCGCCTGCTCGCCACCCGCCTGCACACCGCGCTCGCGGATGCCGGGCTGGCCTGCACCAGGCTGTCGGTGTTCGCGGAAACCGAGGCTGGGGAGGAGCTTTCGCGTACCTGGCGGTGTGCCGAGCCGTTGACCCCGGAGGGCACTGCGGACCGGGTGCGCTGGCAGCTGGACGGCTGGCTCACCCGGCGGGACGGTGGACGGCCCACCGCGTCGATCACCATCCTGCGGCTGGAACCCGTCGAAGTGGTCGCGGCGGGCGCGCTGCAACTCGGGTTGTGGGGCGGGGTCGGCGAGGAGGACGAGCGGGCCCGCCGCGCGTTGATCCGGGTGCAGGGTCTGCTCGGCGGGGAAGCGGTGCGGGTCGGCGTGCTCAGCGGCGGACGCGGGCCCGCCGAGCGCATCACCATGGTCGCACTGGGTGACGAACTCGTCCCCGCGGCCGATCCCGCGCAGCCCTGGCCTGGCCGCCTGCCCGAGCCCGCACCCGCCGTGATCCTGCTGAACCGTCCGCTGGTGCGTCTGGAAGCCGCCGACGGCACCCCCGTCAAAGTCACCGACCGCGCCATGTTCGACGCCGACCCCGCGCTGCTGCGCTGGGGAAGTCGACAGTGGCGGCTGACCGGTTGGGCGGGGCCGTGGCCGGTGGACGAACGCTGGTGGGCGCTGGATTCGGACGACACCCCCGCCGAATGCATTGCCCGCGCACAGGTCCAGCTCGACGGCGAGCCCTCCGACGTCCGAGTGTTGCTGCTGGTCTACTACGACGAAACCTGGTGTGCCGAAGGACTTTACGGCTGAAACCCAGGGCGAGACCAAACCGTCGCCATGGTGAACGGATGTCCGCGCAGGTCGGCCCATTTCGGCTTCCGCGTCAGGAACGCGTCGTCCACCAGCGCCTCGGCGACCTCGGTGAGCACCCACCCGGCGGCCAACCCGGCCGACATGTGCTCGCTGAACAGATGCAGATGCGTGCTGATCGCCACCGGCTCCCCGGAGGCGCCTGTGTAGTGCGTCGGCATGCCGGACACCATGATGAATTGCGGATGGTAGCTGACCAGCACGCACAGCGCTCCCGGCGCGGCCAGCCGCCACGCCTCCGCGTAGAGCGGCGCCAGTTCCGGCAGGTGCTCGTCGATCAGCGAGGCGATCACCAGGTCGTAGGCGCCCTCGGTCAGCCCCGTGGCCCGCACGTCGCCTTCGGTCAGCGTGGTGTGGGCCCCGCGTTGGATGGCCTGCTCCAGCATCCCCGGGCTCATGTCGACACCGTCGATGTGTGAGATCCCGTGTTTCCGCAGCCAGGCTCCGGTCCGCCCGGTGCCGCAGCCAAGGTCGGCCGCCCGCCGCACCCGTCCGGGGTCCAGTCGCCGCAGTCGCCCCAGCAGCGCGAGATCCATCTCGTCCAGTACCGTCTGCTCGTAGGTCGGCGCCCATCCGTCGTACCCGCTGGTCACGTCGACGGTGCGGTAATGGCGACGGTCGAAATCGGCGAAGGACGGCATGCGGCGAAGTATTCTCCCGAGCTCGATTCCGCGCCAGGAATTTACCGACCGGGCGCGTGGTGGGGCTGTCCGCCGAAACAGGTTGCCCACCGGGAGCTTCGGCCCGCTTCGATTTTCGGCGTGCCTGATTCGGCGGCACCGCAGCACATTCGAGTGATCCGCGCTACAACTCACGAATGACGGCAAGTATCCTCGAAAGTCGTGGATCTGACGGTGGACCGGGTGGCATTCGGAGACGTGCGGATCGCCTACCGGGATTCGGGGGTCGGCGCGGTCAGCGACGTTCCCGTGATGCTGGTGCACGGCATGGGTGGCGACGGGCACACCTGGGACCGGTTCGCCCGTGTCCTGGTGCGGTCCGGGCGCAGGGTGGTCATTCCCGACCTACGCGGACACGGTCGTAGCTCGCACACCGATTCCTACCGTTTCGACGACTTCGGCACCGACCTGCTACGACTCTGCGATCGGCTGGAACTGACCTCGGTCGATCTGGTCGGGCATTCGCTCGGCGGCTACGCGACGTCCTGCGTCGCGCAGGAGCGGCCGGAGCTGGTGCGCAGGCTGGTTATCGAGGAGTGCCCGCTGCCACTGCGGTCCGGTGCCGAGGAAATGCGGCTGACCCGCCGCTTCCCGACCGTGCCCGAACTGTGGCATGCCACGTCGAGTCTTGCCAGGCACCCGCGTGCGGTGCTCACGTTCGACCGGTCCATGACAAGGACCGCGCTGGAGCAGTTTCGCAAGCCGAACCCGGAGTGGTGGGACCGGCTCTCCGACATCACCGCGCCGACGCTGGTGCTGCACGGCGGTCCCGGCGGCATGGTCGATCCGGAGAAGCTGCCCGCCCTGCAGGCCGGTATCCCTGACTGCACTGTGGTGGCGTTTACCTGCGGCCACAGCATCCACCGCGACCGTTACCAGGAGTTCGCCGCGGTGGTCCGCCCATTCCTGGCGGGCTGACACAGTGTGCGGCGTCCGGGTTCCAGCAGCACGGTGCGGCTGCTGCCCGTGATTACCAGTGCGTGCCGGGAACCCAGCGGGCCGCCCGACGCAGGGCGGTGTTGGTGACGCGGAGGGCCGTCGACCGTGGCCATGGCTCCGGTCGGGGGGCTACGGGTTCGGCATGTTCCGTGTGCTCGCCCTTGGCGGCGGGGGAGTCCGGCATGGCACGGTAGTAGCGGTGCAGGATTCGGTCGCGGATATTCGGGGTGATCAGGGCGCTGTATTCGGCGATGGTGCCCAGCGGCACGTCGATGCGCTTGGGGCGTTCGGTCAGTGCGCGCACGATCGTCGCTGCCGCCCACTCGGGAGACTCGGAGGGGCCCTGATCGCCGCTCGGGGTGATCATCGGGGTGCGCACCAGCGGCATGTGGATTGTGGTGAAAGTGACGCCGTCGGCCATGGTTTCGATCGCGGCCACCTCGGTGAACTTGTCCAGCGCCGCCTTGCTGGCCAGATATGCCGAGAACCGTGGCGTGGCCACCTGCACGCCAGCGCTGCTGATGTTGACGATGTGCCCGAACTTGCGTTCCCGCATCTGTGGCAGCAGGGCCAGTGTCAGCCGCAGCGCGCCGAAGTAGTTGACCGCCATGGTGCGTTCGAAATCGTGCAGCCGGTCGGTGGAGCGATGGATGGCGCGGCGGATGGATCGGCCCGCATTGTTCACCAGCATGTCGACGTGGCCGTGCTCGTCCAGGATGGTCTTGACGGTGTGCTCGACGGAGTCGGAATCGGTGATGTCGCACGGGTATGCGTAAGCGACGCCGCCCGCGGCCCTGATCTCATCGATCAGGGTGGCGAGTTCGTCGCCGCGGCGCGCGAGCAGGAACACGGTGGCGCCCTTGCGTGCGACGGCCGACGCCGCGGCTCGTCCGATCCCGGACGAGGCTCCGGTGATGAGGACATGCCGTTCGGCTAGGTCTCGGTTGCGGCGGTGGCGCCGGATCTGCCCGCGAAAGCCGGCGGTCTCAGCGGATGTTTCGGACATCGCTGCTCCTTTGCAGGGTCGAGTCGGCATTAACTTACTTCGAAGTAAGTTTACTCGCCGAGTGGTCCTGGTCACGTTCCGGGGTCGGCCGCTTTCGCCGTGATGGCGGGTCGCGCCGGCGCGGGCGGCGTGTTCGAGATCCTCCATGTATGAGGGGTTCCGGTGCGGCGAGTCGGATCGAACGGCTCTCGAATCAATCGAACATATGTGCGATACTCGGCGCATGGCGGACGATCGGATGGCGGAGGTTTTTGCCGCGGTGCGGCTCGGTGGCGTTGACTCGACGGCGGCGCGGCAGGCGCTGGAAAAGCTGTGGAATGAACTCGGTGAACACGCGGACGCGTTGCACCGCTGCGTGATCGCGCACCACTTGGCCGACCTGCAGGACGAGGCCGCCGACGCGCTGCGCTGGGATCAGCGGGCGCTTGCCGCGGTGTTCGGGCCCGGTATTCCGCTCGATGAAGGCCTGCGCGGTTTTCTTCCCTCGCTGTATCTGAACCTGGCCGACAGTCATCGTCGCGTCGGTGAGTTCGAGGTCGCCCGGATGCAACTGGCCATCGCTCGCGGGCATCTCGACGTCCTCGCCGCCGACGCCTACGGCGCTTTGATCCGGAGTCGGCTCCGTAGCGTCGAAGCCGTCCTCGCCGCCGGTTCCACGGAGCGTCTCCCGGGCTCCTGACCTTGCTGTACAGCGCCATTATTCGAATGTATGTTCGATCGCGAGGAGGTGCGGTATGGGCTGGGGCAACGGACCGCCGAGCTGGGCGGAAATGGAGCGGGTGCTGTCCGGGCGGCCTGGACGGACCGGCCCGGACACCATGCAGCCCGGTGACGGTGGCGACAGCCCGGCATGGTCGCGCAAGCGCGCCGAGTACCGGCCCGAGCCGGTCGAGCGCGCCGACGAACCGTCGGTGCCGTACGCGGAGCTGCACGCGCATTCGGCCTACAGCTTTCTGGACGGGGCGAGCCAGCCGGAGGAACTGGTGGAGGAGGCGGTGCGGCTCGGCCTGGAGGCGATCGCGCTCACCGACCACGACGGCTTCTACGGCACCGTCCGCTTCGCCGAGGCGGCCAAGGAGTGGGGGATACCCACGGTCTTCGGTGCCGAGCTGTCACTCGGCGTCCAGCCCGAGCCGCGCGGTTCCACGACGGAATGCGGGCACGTCGCCGACTCGGCGGCGCGTACCGGCTCGCCGGATCCGGCCGGCCCGCACCTGCTGGTGCTGGCCCGTGGCCAGGAGGGCTACCGCCGACTGTCCCGTGCGATCGCGGCCGCGCACCTGGCCGCGGGGGAGAAAGGAATCCTGCGCTATGACCTGGACGCGCTCACCGCCGCGGCCGAGGGGCACTGGCACATCCTGACCGGCTGCCGAAAGGGGCACCTCCGCCAGGCGCTGGAGCGCGACTTACGCACCGGAAGCGCACGTCTCGTGCACGCGGAGGCCGCGCTGCGTGACCTGACCGAACGCTTCGGCACCGAGCGGGTGAGCGTGGAACTCACCCACCACGGCATCCCGGAGGACGATGAGCGCAACGCCCACCTCCTCGCCATGGCCGATCGCCTCGGCCTGCCCGTGCTCGCCAGTACCGGAGCGCATTTCGCCGCGCCGGGGCAGCGCAGGCGAGCCATGGCGCTCGCGGCGATCCGGGCGCGGCAGAGTCTGGACGAGGTGGCGGGCTGGCTTGCGCCCGCGGGCGGCGCGCATCTGCGTTCCGGGGCGGAGATGGTGCGGCTGTTCGCTGAATGTCCCCGTGCGGTGGCGAACGCGGCGGCGCTGGCCCGCGAATGCGCTTTCGACCTGAAGCTGATCGCCCCGAAACTGCCGCCGTTCGACGTGCCTTCCGGACACGACGAGCAGTCCTGGCTCCGCGAACTCGCCCTGGCGGGTGCCGCGCGGCGCTACGGCGATCCGAAGCTCAACCCAGAAGCGTATGAGCAGATCGAGCACGAACTCGCGGTGATCAACGCCCTGGAGTTCCCCGGCTACTTCCTGGTGGTGCACGACATCGTCGGCTTCTGCAAGGACAACGGCATCCTCTGCCAGGGGCGCGGTTCGGCGGCCAACTCCGCGGTCTGCTACGCGATCGGCATCACCAATGTCGACCCGGTGCGCAACCAGCTGCTGTTCGAGCGGTTCCTCTCTCCGGAACGTGACGGGCCACCCGATATCGACGTCGACATCGAATCCGACCGTCGCGAAGAGGCAATCCAGCACGTCTACGCCCGGTACGGCCGCGAGTACGCCGCGCAGGTGGCCAACGTGATCACCTATCGTGGCAAGTCCGCGGTGCGCGATGCCGCACGGGCACTGGGATTTTCGCCGGGCCAGCAGGACGCGTGGAGCAAGCAGGTGAGCCGCTGGATGGGCGTCGGCGCCGAGTCGAACACCGAAATTCCCGCCGAGGTGCTGGAGCTGGCCGCCGACATCGAGGGGCTGCCGCGGCATCTGGGCATCCACTCCGGCGGCATGGTGATCTGCGACCGGCCGATCGCCGACGTCTGCCCAGTGGAGTGGGCGCGCATGCCCGGCCGCAGCGTATTGCAATGGGACAAGGATGATTGCGCCGCCATCGATCTGGTGAAGTTCGACCTGCTCGGACTCGGCATGCTCTCCGCGCTGCACTACATGATCGACATGGTGCGCGAGCACAAGGGCGAGACCGTCGAGCTGCACACGTTGGATCTGGCCGAACCCGCCGTCTACGAGATGCTGTCGCGCGCGGACTCGGTGGGTGTCTTCCAGGTCGAGTCGCGTGCGCAGATGGCCACGTTGCCCCGGCTGAAACCGCGGAGCTTCTACGACCTGGTGGTCGAGGTGGCGCTGATCCGTCCGGGTCCCATCCAGGGCGGTTCGGTGCACCCCTACATCCGGCGTCGCAACGGGGCGGAGGAGATCGTCTACGACCATCCGGCGCTGCGGAATTCGCTGGAACGCACCCTCGGCGTTCCGCTGTTCCAGGAGCAGCTCATGCAGATGGCCGTCGATGTCGCCGGGTTCACCGCCGTCGAGGCCGATCAGCTGCGCCGAGCCATGGGCTCCAAGCGGTCTCCGGAACGGATGAACCGCCTGAGGGAACGGCTCTACCAGGGCATGCGCGAGCGGCACGGCATCACCGGCGAAGTCGCCGACCGCATCTACGAGAAGCTCTACGCTTTCGCGAATTTCGGTTTCCCGGAAAGTCATTCGCAGAGCTTCGCCTCGATCGTGTTCTACTCGGCCTGGTTCAAGCTGCATCACCCCGCCGCCTTCTGCGCGGGTCTGCTGCGCGCTCAGCCGATGGGCTTCTACTCGCCACAGTCCCTGGTCGCCGATGCCCGCAGGCACGGCGTCGCGGTGCATGGCCCCGACATCAACGCCAGCCGCGCCGAACCCACCCTCGAAGCGAAGGGCACCGAGGTGCGCCTCGGCCTCGCTGCCGTCCGCCATATCGGCACTGACCTCGCCGAACGCATCGTCGCCGCCAGGGGTGAGCGGCCCTACATCTCTTTCCTCGACCTGACCGGACGAGTGGAACTCACTGTCGCCCAAGCGGAATCCCTCGCTACGGCCGGTGCGCTCGGCAGCCTCGGCAGCACGCGCCGGGAAGCCCTGTGGGCGGCGGGCGCCGCCGCAGGCGAACGTCCGGACCGGCTGCCCGGCACCGGTGCGGCCACCACCGCGCCCGCTCTGCCCGGTATGAGCGATCTGGAAATGGCCGCCGCCGACGTCTGGGCCACGGGTGTCTCCCCGGACAGCTATCCGACCCAGTTCCTACGCCCTCGGCTCGACGCCCTCGGCGTCACACCGGCCTCCGGCCTGCTCGACGTCCCCGACGGCTCGCGCGTCCTGGTGGGCGGCGCGGTGACGCACCGGCAGCGCCCCGCCACCGCCGCGGGCGTCACCTTCCTCAACCTGGAGGATGAAACCGGCATGGTGAACGTCGTCTGCTCGGTGGGTCTGTGGAGCCGCTACCGCCGTCTCGCCCAGGGCGCTCCCGCCCTGCTCATCCGCGGCCGGGTGCAGAATGCCGAAGGCGCGGTCAGCGTTGTCGCCGAACACCTGCAGCGCTTGGATCTGCGGATGGAGTCGAGATCGCGCGACTTCCGCTGATTAGAGAACGGTTAGAAGCGTTCTAGAGAAGGATTATTCGGGGCTGTTCGCGCAGTGCGGGCGGCTACTGTGCGAGCCATGAGGAAGCTTGCTGTGCTCGCTATCGGGCTGCTGGGGTTGACACTGCTCGTCGGCTGCGGAGACGACGCGGCGAAGCCCGCACTGGACCGGTCGTCGTCGATGGCCACTGGCCCCGCCCCCGCAGTCATGCCCCCTGGGCTACGTGAGCAGGCGCCCCCGAAGCGGGACAACAACTCCGGCGGTGACACGGTTTCGCTGCGCAAAGAGGTCGTCACCGGCAGCGTCGAGATCACCGCCGACGCGCCCATCGCCGCGGCGGGCACAATCGCCGATCGGGTGCGCGAGGTGGGCGGCCGGATCGACAGCCGCACCGAGCAGCCCGGCACCGACGACGACGAGCCGAGCGCCACGCTCACCGTCCGGGTGCCCGCCGACAAGACCGACACCTTCATCGATGCCCTCGGCGGCATCGGGCACGTCACGGGGGTCAGCACCAATCGGGACGACGTCACCATGCAGTGGGAGGACCTGGACGCCAGGATCAAGGCGCTGCAGGCTTCGATCGACCGGCTGCGCGCGCTTATCGCGGGCGCCACCAACACCGCCGACCTGCTCAATGCGGAGAAGGCGATGACCAGCCGCCAGGGTGAGCTCGACAGCCTCACGGCGCAGAAGCGGCATCTCGACGATCAGGTCGCCCTGTCCACGCTGACCATCGATATCACCACCGGAGACAAGAAGTCCGACGACGACGCCGACAGCTTCTGGGACGGCGTCGTCTCCGGCTGGCACTCGCTGGTGGACTGGCTGAAGGACGCGGTCGTGTTCACCGGCAAGGCAATACCGTGGCTCGGTTTCCTGCTGGTGATCGCCGCCCTGGTGTGGGGCATCGCCCGGCTGGTGCCGCGGCGCAGGAAGGCCGCGCGCGGTGGGGGAGAATCGGCACCGGCTCCCGCGGAGCCCTCGACCAGCGCCGAACCCTCGCAAGGCGCGGAAACCAGCGCAGGAGACAAGGGTGCCGACGGTAGTAAGGGCGACGATCAAGCCGAACAGCCGTAAGGGCCCGCTGGTGGAAACCCTCGACGACGGGAGCCTGCAACTGTACGTGCGGGCTCCCGCCGTCGAAGGCAAGGCCAACAAGGCCGCGATCGAGCTGCTCGCCGTGCACTACGGTGTGCCCAAGTCCGCGGTCCGGCTGGTGGCGGGCGCCGCGTCGCGTTTCAAACGATTCGAAATCGACCTCTGACAGCGCAGATTCCCCTGACGGACAATGCCTTTCACCTGGGACCCGGCACGAGGTCTACACCCCGCCGGGAAACCCGAGCTGGCGCCACGCCTCGTACACTGTCACCGCCGCCGCGTTCGAGAGATTCATCGAGCGGCGTCCAGGCAGCATCGGGATCCGCAGCCGGTCGGTGATCCGAGGGTCCGCGAGCACCTCCTCCGGCAGCCCGGAGGGCTCGGTCCCGAACAGCAGCACATCGTTCTCGCGGTAGGCCACATCGGTGAACCTGGTGGTGGCCTGCGTGGTGAACGCATAGATCCGCTCCGGGCGCAGCACCTCCCACGCCGCCGCCAAATCGGCGTGCACCGTCACCGACGCCAGGTCGTGGTAATCCAACCCGGCTCGCCGCAACTTCGGCTCGGACAGATCGAACCCGAGCGGCTCGATCAGATGCAGATGGCACCCGGTCCCCGCGATCAACCGAATCGCGTTGCCGGTATTCGGCGGGATGCAGGGCTCGTGGAACATCAAGTGGAACACAATGCATCAGCTTGTCACGCGTGTCAGTGTTGGTTGGCATTAATGAATCCGATTGAATGCGCTACATCCGAGGCGCACCGAGCGGCTTCACGACCGAACGGATCCGGTAGGCCATCGAGGGGCGAAGGTTTGAACAGAAGCCGCATGCCCGTCGGCGGCGCGGTGTGAAGGCGTCTGGAAGAATCGGGCCGTGACCGATGCCGATACTCCTAGCGCCGGGCGGCGGTCCGCCAGCAGCCTGGGCGCGCAGTTCCTGCGCTGCCACCTGCCGATGGTCGTCGTCACGCTGGTGATTATGGTGGCCGTGGTGTTCGTCGCCTCCGACCGGTGGCGACGGGGGGCGTTGTTCTTCGGAGGTGCGACGCTGCTGGCCGCGGCCTTCCGCCTGTGCCTTCCGACGGCGCGGGTCGGTCTGCTCGCGGTGCGTAGCAAGCCGTTCGACGTGGGTGCGCTGACCCTGCTCGGCTCGAGCATCGTGTTCCTCGCGGTCACGATCAACACGATGGGTGTCGGCTAGCACGGCGATGATCGGTGTCGGCTGACATTCGGGCAACAAGCCCCGTCATGGGGCGAGGTCCACAGTTCACCGTTCGCTGCGCACGCCGATCCGCGCCAGTCGCATGGTCTCGGTCAGCAGCTTCGATACCGCGGCCGCCTCGGTGAGGAAGCCGTCGTGCCCGTCGCGCGAGTGTACGACCTCCAGCCCATCGCAGCCAGGTAGCAGATCAGCCAGCTCCTGCTGGGTCCAGAGCGGGTAGAGCCGGTCAGAGTCGACGCCGCCGACCACGCAGGGCACCGGTGTGGCCGCGAGGGCCGCCGCGACACCGCCGCGCCCGCGGCCGACGTCATGGCGGTTCATCGCTTCGGTCAGCAGTACATAGGTGGCGGGATCGAAGCGCTTGCACAGCTTCTCGGCCTGGTGGTCCAGGTAGCTCTGCACCGCGTAGCGGCCGCCGCGCGACGGATCTTCGTCGCCCTGGGGCTTGTTCTGGAACCGGTGGTCGAGCTCGGACTCGGTGCGGTAGGTCAGGTGCGCGATGCGTCGGGCGATGCCCATTCCTGCCATCGGGGCGCGGCCGGTGTCGTGATAGTCGCCGCCCTGCCAGTCGGGGTCGGCCTTGATCGCCGCGATCTGCGTGGTCTGAGTGCCGATCTGGTCGGCGGTGGCGCGCGCGCCGACCGCGAGCACCAGTGCGGAGGCGACCCGTTCCGGCGCGCCGACCATCCACTCCAGCACCCGCATGCCGCCCATCGACCCGCCGACGACGGCGGCGAGCCGCCGGATGCCGAGCAGATCCATCAGCGCCGCCTCCGCGGTCACCTGGTCCCGGATGGAGATCTCCGGAAACCGTGTGCCCCAAGGGTTTCCGTCCGGAGCGCGGGTGGACGGGCCGGTGCTACCCATACAGCCGCCGAGCACGTTCGTCGCGATCACACACCATTCGTCGGTGTCCAGCGGCGCGCCGGGACCGACCATCCCGTCCCACCAGCCGGGCAACGGGTGGATGCCATCGGGCCTGCCGACGACGTGCGAATCGCCGGTCAGCGCGTGTTCGACAAGCACGACATTGTCCAGCGCGGGAGAGAGCTCACCCCAGCGCTGCACGGCCAAGTGGACGTCCGGAACGACCGCGCCGCTCTCCAGTAGCGCGTCCCCGATGTCGACGATGCCGAGCTGCCCGTCCGGAGGCGGCAGTACTACGCCGGAGGGACGGCCGGTATTCGGTTCGATACGCACGGTCACGACGCCGCCGCCGAGAAACCGGCGCGAGGGTCGGTGTCGATATCTTGGATACCGACTGCGGGGCGGACCAGGCTGTAGGTGGCTCTTGACGTCGATTTCTCGTCGGGTGTCAGGCGAGAACGCGTCCGCAGTCCAATCTGTACAGACGCGGGCTGAATCACGAGAGAACGCACATTCCCGAGGTCATGGCTCTGCGGGGCCGACCCGCCGACGGCCTTCTTGCCCGCGCCGCCGCGCCGCTCGAATGCGGCGACCGTCCCGGTCGGGATCAGTCGCTGCCTGTGCGTACGAGCGCTCGTCATGCCGGAACGAACCTGTCCGACGTGAATCTGCTCAGTGTCGAACGACACCTGCGGCAGGTAGTTTCCGGTCGCGGGTGCGGTGAAATCACTCATGGTTTTGCTCCAAAGCAGGTGTTCGCCGGTACTGGAGGGTTATCCGGGTGCGTGTGAACAACAACACATTTCGGCGACCTCCTGAGCGCGCTTGCTCCCGACTTTCGGGAGCCAGGTCATCACCCGGAGCACCCCACCGCGGCTGGAGGGTTGCCGACCAGCGAGCCGGGGCTTGGCGCTGGCACTCATGACCTTTTCGGCATCATAGCTGGCAGGCGGTCAGCCTTCGAAATCTTCCGGCGAACTCACTGGCCATCGCTGGTTCGCGCGACGCAGCAGGTGCGTACGAACTCGTCGAAGGTGTCGATGAACGCGGCGCGTCCTGCCGCGGCCGCGGCCGCGGTCGCAAGGTCGTCCTGAACGAACGCCTCGCCTGAGCACTCCATGCCGACGTGGCCGATCAGCTGCCAGGTTCCGACGATCAGGCGCACCGCGGGCGAGTCGGGTTCGGTGCCGAGCCGCTCGGCCACCACGGCCGCGATCGCGGCGGTCCTGTCGTCGGCATGTTCGAGGCTGCGCGCGCTGACCGACGGGCTGCTGCGCAGAATCCGCTGCATCTGCTGGAACTGCCGGAACGAGATCGGTCCCGTGTTGCCTTCGTCGGCAGCCTGGCCCACCACGTGCAAGAACGCCTCGCGCAGCGCCTCGAGTTCGTTGCCTGCGACCGGAAGGTCGCGCAGAGTCTCGGCGACGGCGAGCCCGAAGTCCTTCACCGGGCCGAGGACGATGTCCTCTTTGCTGTCGAAGTAGCGGTTGATCGTGCGCGGCGAGACATCGGCGGCGTTGGCGATCTGCTCGACCGTTGTCGCGTCGAAGCCCTGGGTGTCACACAGGTCGAGGCCGACCTCGATGATGCGCAGCCTGGTCTGCTGCTTCTTGCGTTCGCGCAGGCCGGGCTGCCCCGGGTTCGCTGGTGGGCTCGCGGAGGTGTCCGCCGCTGCGCTCGCGCCGATCGGCGCTGATGACTCGAGCATGTGCACATCGTATCGCGATCTGACAGTTTCATGTCTAGAACAGCCAAATGTCGTATTACGACTTTTTTCTCTTGACGACAAATGTCGCCAAATGACAGGATGGCTCCACTACTTCGACCAACGAGGAGATGACGGTGACCGAGACTGCGAAAGCGGTAGACGTTCCGGAAAGACAGGGCAGTTCGGCGCGCTGGCTTGCGCTGGGGGTGATCGCATTGGCCCAGCTCATGGTGGTTCTGGACGCCACGATCGTGACCATCTCGCTGCCGTTCGCCCAGCGCGATCTCGACATCAGTGACGGCAACCGGCAATGGATGCTCACGGCCTACACACTGATCTTCGGCGGCCTGCTGCTGCTGGGCGGTCGGCTGGCCGACTACCTGGGGCGGCGCCGGATCTTCCTCATCGGGCTGGTCGGCTTCGCAGGCGCCTCCGCCCTGGCCGGTCTCGCGCAGAATGGCGCCGAGATGTTTGCCGGGCGTGCGCTCCAGGGTGCGTTCGCCGCACTGCTCGCGCCGGCCGCGCTCTCGCTGCTGTCGGTGACCTTCACTGAACCCGGTGAGCGCGCCAAGGCCTTCGGCCTGTTCGCCGGCGTCTCCGCCGGCGGCGCGGCGCTCGGATTGATCGCGGGAGGCGCACTCACCGAGTACGCCTCCTGGCGCTGGTGCCTGCTGGTCAACACGCCGGTCGCGTTCCTTGCGCTGCTCGGCGCGCTGGCCTGGGTGGTGAAGGACGTGCCGACGCCGCGCAGCGGAGGTTACGACGTGCCGGGCGCCGTCACCGTGACGACGGGTCTGATCGCCATTGTGTACGGCTTCAGCCGCGCCGCCGACGACGGCTGGCTGGCGGGCAGCACCCTCGCGCTGCTCATCGTGGGGCTGGGCTTGCTCATCGCCTTCATCGCGATCGAACGGCGCTCGTCGAACCCGCTGTTGCCGCTGCACATTCCTGGGGAGATCAACCGGGGTGGCGCGTTCCTTGCCGCGCTGCTCATCCCGATCGCCATGTTCGCGATGTTCCTGTTCCTGAGCTACTACTTCCAGATCACGCTCGGCTACTCCGCGCTGAAGGCAGGCTTCGCGTTCCTGCCCTTCCCTGCGGGCATCGCGATCTCCGCGGGCGTCACCAGCGCGTTGCTGCCGAAGCTCGGGCCGCGTCCGCTGATGGTGGGCGGCGCCGTGCTCGGGGTCATCGGCCTGGTGCTGCTCGCGCAACTGGGCTACGGCGACAGTTACCTCGCGGGTGTGCTGCCCGCTCAGGTGTTGATCGCGCTGGGCATGGGCCCGCTGTTCGTCGGCATGCAGACCGTTGCCCTGCATCAAGTGGAGGAAGAGGACTCGGGTGTGGCCTCCGCGCTGCTGAACGCGGCGCAGCAGGTCGGCGGCGCGGTCGGCACAGCGTTGCTGACCACCATCTCGGTGCAGGTCGCCAAGACCTTCGCGGCGAACAATCCGGCCATCGACAACTTGGCCGCGCGTGCCGCGATCCACAGCTACGACGTGGCCTTCTACGTCGGCGCCGGGTTCTTCCTCGCGGCTATCCCGGTCATCGCCCTCATGATCCGGGATCGGCCCGAGAGCCTGATCGAAGGCTCCGAACAAGGCGCTGCAGGTGCCTCGGACGCCCGGGTTCCGGTCGCGGTCTGATTCGGTCGCACGAGGTCCGCGTATCGCACCGGCGATGCGCGGACCTCGTCGTTTCCTGTGCGTCGCGGTATCGAGGGGTTGCCGACGGCCGCGGTCGTTGCGCGCCGTGAAGATGCCGCCGACCTACCAATCGGTAACCATCGTGGCCCGGCTCACCCCGGGGGCTGCCCGCGTGGTGAGATCTTCGGAAGCAGTACGCTTGTCTTGTTTGCACCAGAAGTCTCGCGGACAACGCGGGACATATACGTTGTCTGTTGGAACAGCTGGGGTCCGCTCACAAGCGTCTTCGCCTGGCCGTGCAATAAGGGCACCATCCTAGGAGGACACGAAGATCCATGTCCAAGATCAAGGTTGAAGGCACCGTCGTCGAACTCGACGGCGACGAGATGACCCGGATCATCTGGCAGTTCATCAAGGACAAACTGATCCACCCGTATCTCGACGTGAACCTGGAGTATTACGACCTGGGTATCGAGTACCGGGACAAGACAGACGACCAGGTCACGATCGACGCCGCCAATGCCATCAAGCAGCACGGCGTCGGCGTGAAGTGCGCCACCATCACCCCGGACGAGGCGCGCGTCGAGGAGTTCGGCCTGAAGAAGATGTGGCGGTCGCCCAACGGCACCATCCGCAACATTCTCGGCGGCACGATCTTCCGCGCCCCGATCATCATTTCCAACGTCCCGCGCCTGGTGCCGGGCTGGACCAAGCCGATCATCATCGGCCGTCACGCATTCGGCGATCAGTATCGCGCCACCGATTTCAAGGTGTTCCAAGGCGGAACTGTCACCCTCACCTTCACCCCGGACGACGGCAGCGAGCCGATCGTGCACGAGGTCGTGAAGATGCCCGAGGACGGCGGCGTTGTGATGGGCATGTACAACTTCAAGAAGTCCATCGAGGATTTCGCGCGCGCTTCGCTCAACTACGGGCTCGCGCAGAACTATCCGGTGTACATGTCCACGAAGAACACCATCCTGAAGGCCTACGACGGTATGTTCAAGGACACCTTCCAGGAGGTCTTCGACGCCGAGTTCAAGACCCAGTTCGACGCGGCCGGCCTCACCTACGAGCACCGCCTGATCGACGACATGGTCGCCTCGTCCATGAAATGGGAGGGCGGTTACGTCTGGGCCTGCAAGAACTACGACGGCGACGTGCAGTCCGACACCGTCGCGCAGGGCTTCGGCTCGCTCGGCCTGATGACCTCCGTGTTGCTGACCCCGGACGGCCGCACCTGTGAGGCCGAGGCCGCGCACGGCACCGTCACCCGGCACTACCGCCAGCACCAGCAGGGCAAGCCGACCTCGACCAATCCGATCGCGTCGATCTTCGCCTGGACCCGCGGCCTCGAGCACCGCGGCAAGCTGGACAGCACTCCTGAGGTCATCGGCTTCGCGCAGACCCTGGAGGACGTCGTCATCAAGACCGTCGAGGGCGGCCAGATGACCAAGGACCTCGCGCTGCTCGTCGGCGGGGACCAGGGCTACCTGAGCACCGAGGAGTTCCTCGGCGCGCTGGACGCCAACCTGGCTCGCGCGTTGCGCTGAGCCGACCCGGCGCCGAACCGTCTCGGCGCCGAGCTGCGGGGCCGAGGCATAGTGCTCGGCCGACTCCGGCGCTGGGTGGGTACCCAGCGCCGGGCTGAACGGAATCGGGCACCCGACCCACCTGTGGTGGAGCGGGTGCCCGCACTGTTTTTGCCAGGTCAGTTCCGGCTCGCCACGCCGCTGCCGATCAGGCCGGCGACGGCACGGGTGAAGCTCGCCGAACCGTTGCCGCGTTCGACTTCCGCGTCGAACAGTCGCTGCAACGGGTCGAGCAGATCCGTCGGCACGCCCTGGGTGCGGCTGGCAGTCCGGATAGTGGCCAGGCCCGCCTGGTTGACCACCAGGTCGGAGAAGTTGACCGGGAACTCCCCGGAGTCGACCTCCGCGGCGAGCACCGGCAGCATGTCCAGCAGTGCGCGGAACCAGGGGACCAGGAAGTTGTCGGTGAACTCGCCGGCAGTGAAGTTCTCGCTGCCCACCATCGCGACGGCCTGGAAGAACCCGCCGAACATGCCGTACATGCCCGCGAGCACCGCCATGTCGTGCAGCCCTGCCAGGCCGGCGTCCGCACCGAGGTACTTCGCGTTCCCGAGTTCGGCGATGGTGTCGGCGTGCTCGGCCTGCGCGATGGGGGAGCCGCTGTACATCAGCAGGGTGTCGGGCGTGCCGAGGGTCTGCGGCACGCCGAGGATGCCGCCGTCCAGGAAGTAGCCGCCGCGGCCGCTGAGCGCGACGGCCAGTTCGCGCGCCTCATCCTGCCGTCCGGTGGCAACGTTCAGGATGGTGCGTCCGTCCAGCCCGCCGGGGGTCGAGCCGAGCAGGGCGGCGGCCCCGCCGGTGTCGGCCACCGCGACCACGACCAGCTTGCCGGCGGCGATCGCCTCAGCAGGCGTCGCCGCAGGCCGCGCGCCCAGCTCCGCGAGCCGGTTTCCCTTGTCGGACCGGTTCCACACGACGGTCGGGTGTCCGTTGCGCAGGAAGATCTCGGCGATCGTCGCGCCGATGCGCCCCAAGCCGAGGACGGTCACCGGAGTCCGGTTGTCATTCATTGGTTCCTCCGTCGGTTCGTGAGTTCGGTGTGTGTGGGGCGCCCGGAGACCAGTCTCGGTGCTGCGGGCAGCGCGAAGTGAGTGGCAGGACTGCCCATAATCAAACGTTTCCTGCCATGCTGGTGGTATGACTGGTCGAACCGTCGCGATGGCACTCGCTCCCGGCGCCATGCACCCCTGGGATCTCTACGAGCTGGGCGTGGTGGCCTCGATCTTCGGCACGCCGCAGCCCGATCTGGCCGACCCTTGGTACGACCTGCGGGTCTGCTCGGTGACCTTGGCGACGGACGCGCAGCCGATGGGTTTCGGCGCGTTCCTGCGGCCGGAGTACGGGCTCGCGGAACTGCTGGAGGCCGATACGGTCATCGTCCCTTCGGTCGCGCAGGACTGCGTCACCGCCGAACGTGAACTGCCGCGGGAACTGCTCGACGCCCTTGTCGAAGCGCATCGCCGCGGCGCGCGCATAGTCGCCCTCTGCGACGGCACGTTCGCCCTCGCCGCCGCCGGGATCTTGCACGGGCGCCGGGTCACCGCGCACTGGGAACACGCACCTCTGCTGGCCAAGCGCTACCCGAGTATCGAGGTCGACGGCTCGGTGCTCTACGTCGACGACGACGACATACTCACCAGCGCGGGCATGACCGCCGCGCTCGACCTCTGCCTGCACCTGGTCCGGCGGGATCTCGGTGCGGCCGTCGCCAACCGGCTGGCCCGGCGCATGGTGATCCCGCCGCACCGCTCCGGAGGGCAGGCGCAATTCGTCGACCTGACCATTCCGGCGCGCGCGGAGGACGATCTCGGCCCCGTGCTGCAATGGGCCATCGCGCACCTCGACGAGCCGCTCACCGTCGAGACCCTCGCCGCCAAGGCCACCATGAGCCAGCGCACCTTCCACCGCCGCCTGCAGCAGTCCACCGGCGTGACCCCGATGCAGTGGCTGCTCGGCCAGCGCCTCGCACACGCCCAATCCCTGCTGGAATCTACCGATTACGGCATCGAACGAATCAGCCGCATGTCCGGCCTCGGCACCGCCACCAACCTGCGCCGCCATTTCTCCGGTGTCATCGGGGTTACTCCGGCGGAATACCGCCGCACTTTCCAGCGGCGCTCTCCGGCGGATGCCAGTGCGGGTAGGAAATCCCGGGTCGGATCGGCGGCGGACTGAAGCGTGCGAATTCTTGTGTCTTGCAGTGCACATCGCTGACACCGCAGGCACGTGGTTCGGCGGGATTCGGCTACGCCACGTCGCCGTAGGCGCCACCCTCGCGGTTCTCGGCATTCTCCCGACGAGTCCGTCGCCGGACCCGCGTTCTCGGGAGCCGCCGCGTACTGCTGTCGGGGCAGCGGTAGCGCGCGATCCTTGCCACAGGAGGGAGGTTCGTCCCGATTGCGGCTTCCGGAGCTGACCTACATGATTTCTCGATGGCACGGTGGTCGAACTCACGTCTGCTCTGGGAAGCGGATCCGCCGGCCGAGCGGTTACATGACCGTGTGACCCTGGTAGCCACTCGCACGCGCGCACGTCCCGACGAGGCCGAGCGGACGCGTTGGCACATTCCCGCCATGTCGGCGCTGGCGCTCGGCGGATTCGGGATCGGCACAACCGAATTCGTCGCCATGGGGTTGCTGCCAGACATCGCTTCCTCCATGCGAGTCTCAGAACCGACCGCGGGCCACGCGGTGTCGGCCTACGCGCTCGGCGTGGTGATCGGTGCTCCGGTGATCGCCGCACTGTCCGCGCGAGTTCAACGCAAGCAATTGCTCATCGCGCTGATGGTCGCGTTCACCCTGGGTAACGTGGCCACCGTGCTGGCGCCCTCGTTCCAGACGCTGGTGCTCGCGCGGTTCGTCTCCGGGTTGCCGCACGGCGCCTACTTTGGTGTCGCCTCGCTCGCCGCCGCCACGCTCGCCCCGGTGGGGCAGCGGGCCAAGGCGATTGCCGCAGTTATGCTGGGGCTGAGCGCCGCCAATGTCGTCGGCGTTCCCGCCGCCACCTGGCTCGGCCAGCATCTCGGCTGGCGCGACGCGTTCGTGGTGGTCGCGGTGATCGGCGTCGCCACCGTCGCGGCCCTGATTCGTTTCGTCCCGGCACTCACCGGCATCAAAGCGACCAACCCGATGATCGAACTCGGCGCGCTGCGCCGCCCCCAGGTGCTGTTGACCCTGCTGGTCGGTGCCGTCGGCTTCGGCGGCATGTTCGCCGTCTACACCTACATCGCGACCACGCTCACCGACGTCGCGGGAATGCGGGCCGGGCTGGTGCCGGTGGTGCTGATGCTGTTCGGCGTCGGCATGGTGGTCGGCAACATCGCCGGCGGCGTGCTGGCCGACCGCGGCGTGGACCGTGCGATCTTCGCGTCCATGATCGCTATGGCCGTCATCCTCGCCGTTTTCGTCGCCGCCGCGCACAACCCGTACACCGCGGCCGTCGGGGCATTCCTGGTCGGCGCCTCCGGAGCCGTGTTGTCGCCCAGCCTGCAGACCCGCCTGATGGACGTCGCCGCCGACGCCCAAACGCTCGCCGCCGCCCTGAACCACGCTGCCTTGAACACCGCCAACGCCGGCGGCGCCTGGCTCGGAGGTATCGTCATCGCCGCGGGCCTCGGCTATACCGCTCCCGCCATCGTCGGCGCGGGTCTCGCTGTTCTCGGCATCCTCCTCTTCCTCCTCACCACCTGGATCGCCCGTCGCCCCACCACCCACTCCTGACCCCAGCGCGAGTGGTACCTGTTGCGGCAGCGGCCGAGAGGTCTCTTTGCCATCCGCTCGCCGGAACATACAGAGCTGTATGTAAGTGTAGGATCGGCGGATGGCCAGGGGTGTACCGGTGAAGCGGCAGCGGCGTACGCAGGAGCAGCGCAGCACCGAGATGCGCGCCCGGTTGCTGGACGCGACGGTGGATTGCCTGGTCGAGTACGGGTATGCGGGGACGACTACCCCCCGGGTGGCCGAACGGGCGGGAGTGACCCGCGGGGCTCAGGTGCACCACTTCGGTTCGAGGACCGATCTGGTGGTCGCCGCGATCAGCCATTTGGCGCAGCTGCGCGCCGAGACCGCGATGCGGGAGATGTCCCGGGTCGAGGGCGGTGTCGATCCGGTCGCGGCGGCGCTGGACTTCCTGTGGGAGCTGCACCAGGGCCCGCTGTTCATCGCGACCGTCGAACTGTGGGTGGCCGGGCGGACCGATCCGGTGCTCGCCGCCACGATGGAGAAGGTCGAGCCGTTCGTCAACAACGCCGTCCTGATGGCGGTCGCCCGCTTCGTGCCGGACGACGTACGCCGTAAGGAGGCGCGCGACTTCATCTACACCGCGATGGACGCGCTGCGCGGCATCCTGATCTCCAACTTCATCGACCCGGATCCCGAACGCGCCCACCGCCGCTGGCGCCGCGCCTGCGCCCACCTCCGCGAGATCGCCGCCGCCGCCCTCACCACCGAATAGCCGGTATGCCCGGATCGGGACTTCTGGGCTGTCCAACTCGTCGAGTGAGCCTTGTTCCCGAACTGTCGCGAGGCGCGGCTGCTCGCGCGTTTCCGTGTCGCCGAGTCGGTAGCGCTTCAGCGAATCGGCTCGCATACACATCTCGCTGTATGTGACAGAAGTCCGTAAACCCCTGGCCATCGGGGCTGGCTGGGCGCAGTCGGTTCGATCCCCTTGCGTACTTACATACATCTTTGTATGTTTGTTTCGGCTGGATCCGGACGGGTCGGCCCATGACCATCCGCCGCGCCCGCGGAGCGCGCACTATCTGAGGAGTTCGATGGCGAACAGGGTCTACGTCGTCGGCGTCGGCATGACGAAATTCGAGAAGCCGGGCCGCCGCAAGAACGACGACGGCAGCGACTGGGACTACCCGCACATGGCCAAGGAATCGGGGACCAAGGCACTCGCGGACGCCGGCATCGCCTATGACCTGGTGGAGCAGGCCTACGTCGGCTATGTCTACGGCGAGTCCACCTCGGGACAACGCGCCGTCTACGAACTCGGCCGCACCGGCATCCCGGTGGTCAACGTGAACAACAACTGCTCCACCGGCTCGACCGCGCTCTACCTCGCGGCGCAGGCGATCCGGGGCGGGCTGGCCGACTGCACACTGGCGCTGGGCTTCGAGAAGATGCAACCGGGCTCGCTCGGCTCCACCTGGGACGACCGCGAGCAGCCGATGGCCGAGCACGTCATGGCGCTCGCCGAGATCTCCGAGGTGCTGTTCCCGGTGGCACCGTGGATGTTCGGCGCCGCGGGCCGCGAGCACATGAAGCAGTACGGCACCACCGCGGAGCATTTCGCGAAGATCGGCTACAAAAACCACAGGCACTCGGTGCACAACCCGTACTCCCAGTTCCAGGACGAGTACACGCTCGACGACATCCTCGGCTCGCGGATGATCTACGACCCGCTCACCAAGCTGCAGTGCTCGCCGACCTCCGACGGGTCCGGCGCGGTGATCCTGGCGAGTGCGGACTTCGTGAACAAGCACGATCTCGCCGCGCAGGCGGTGGAGATCGTCGGCCAAGTGATGACCACCGACTTCGCCTCCACGTTCGACGGCACCGCCAAGAACCTCATCGGCTACGACATGAACGTCCAAGCCGCGCGGAAGGTCTATCAGCAGGCCGGGCTCGGCCCCGAGGACTTCCAGGTCATCGAGCTGCACGACTGCTTCTCGGCCAACGAACTGCTGCTGTACGAAGCTCTCGGCCTGTGCGGCGCGGGCGAGGCGGGGAAGCTGATCGACGACAACCAGACCACCTACGGCGGCAAGTGGGTCGTGAACCCCTCCGGTGGCCTGATTTCCAAGGGCCACCCACTCGGTGCCACCGGTCTGGCGCAGTGCTCCGAACTGACCTGGCAGTTGCGCGGCACCGCGGACAAGCGGCAGGTGGACAACGTCACCGCCGCGCTCCAGCACAACATCGGCCTCGGCGGCGCCGCGGTCGTCACCGCCTACCAGCGCGCCGACCGCTGAATGCGGCTCACGCCGCACCCGACGAGGAGCAGAAGATTATGGGACACATCGAAGCCACCAAGGACGTCAACGCCACCCCCGAGGCGCTGTGGGCGGTCGTCTCCGACCCGCAGACCTGGGACAAGTGGTTCACCATCCACGAGCGCTTCATGGAGGAGCCGCCTGTCGTGCTGAACGAGGGTGTCAAGCTGGTCGCCAAGATCGTGATGCTCGGTATGGCGAACAAACTGGAGTGGACCGTCGTTTCGGTCGCCGCGCCGAACAAACTGACCCTCGGCGGCGCGGGCATGGCCGGGGTGAAGACCGAATTCACCTTCGACATCCAGCCCAAAGGCGATGGGAGCACGATCTTGGTGTCCGGCGAATTCGAGGGCGCGCTGATCAAGGGCGCGCTGGGCAAGGCGGTCGAGAAGGACGGCATCAAGCAGCTCGATCGGTCACTCGAACAGCTCGACGCGCTGGCCTCGGTATGAGCACCGAGACCACCGCTGCCCGCGTTGTCGAGTTCGACGACGCGGGCCTGGAAACCTGGTGTGACGAAGAGCGTTTCGAAGTCACCGGCGCGCGTATCGCGGAGTACGCCGCAGCGACCAACGATCCGATCGCCGCGC
Source organism: Nocardia sp. NBC_01730 (assembly GCF_035920445.1). Lineage (NCBI taxonomy): Bacteria > Bacillati > Actinomycetota > Actinomycetes > Mycobacteriales > Nocardiaceae > Nocardia > Nocardia sp. NBC_01730. Next base: position 7,252,368 of record NZ_CP109162.1, read on the forward strand.
ACTTGGCGGGGGTGGTGGCCCCGCCCGTCTTCGCCATCGTCCCGGTCTTCGAGGCCATGATGATGCCGGTGATCGACGTCGCGCCGATGGACATCTTCGGCCGGGTCGTACACGGGGAGCAGGACTTCCACTGCCATCGGGCGATCCTGCCAGGCGATCGGCTGGTGTCGCGCGCCAAGGCGACCGGCTACACCAGCCGCTCCAACGGGACGGCCATCACGATTCTCATCGAATGCCGCAGCGAGACAGGCGAACTGGTCAACGAGCAGTATCTGACCGCCTTCTTCCGCAATGTCGACGCGGGAAAGACTGTCGGGGAGGCCGCTCCCGCGCACAAGTTCGACGAGAGGTTGCGCGGGCAGGAGCCGATCGCGGTCGTGCCACAGCACGTCGACAACAACCAGACCTTCCGCTACGCACCGGCTTCCGGCGATCCGGTGCCGCTGCACCTGGACGAGCAGGTGGCCGAGGATGCCGGGCTGCCCGGCATCATCGCGCATGGGCTGTGCACCATGGCTTTCGCGTCGTGGGCGGTGCTCGGCGAGGTGGGTGGCTCGGAGGTGCGTCGGCTGAAGCGCTTCGCGGTGCGCTTCGCGAAGCTGGTCTTTCCCGGAGACGATCTGGAGACCCGCATCTGGAAGGTCGGCTCGGCCGACGGCATGACCACCTACGCGTTCGAGACCGTACGCGGTGCGGATGTCGTCCTCAGCGACGGACTGGCGGAAATCGCCGACTGATTCGGCGGTCATTCCGGTGTCTGCCGGAGCTCTGCCACAGCATTCACACACCCCATCGCTCGGATGAAGGAGACAACATATGGGTGCACTGGCTGGACGGGTCGCCGTCATCACCGGTGCAGGCCGCGGCATCGGCCGCGAGCACGCACTGCTGTTCGCGAAGGAAGGCGCCGCCGTGGTCGTCAACGACCGCGGCGGCAGCAATGCGGGCGAGGGAACCGACAGCGGACCCGCGCAGGAGGTCGTGAACGAGATCGTCGCCGCCGGCGGAAGGGCGGTCGCCAACACCGACGACATCGCCACCTGGGGCGGCGCAAAAAACGTTGTGGTGCAGTCTATTTCGGAGTTCGACGGGCTCGATATCGTGGTCAACAACGCGGGCATCCTGCGCGACGCTTTCCTCGCGGGCATGGACGAGGCGCAGTGGGACACGGTGATCGCCGTGCACCTCAAGGGCCATGCCGCGGTGCTGCACCATGCCGCCGCGTACTGGAAGGAACAGTCCAAGGCGGGCAGGCAGCCGAATGCCGCGGTGATCAACACGGCCTCGGCCTCCGGCACCACCGTGCCGAACGCAGGCCAGGCCAACTACGGCGCGGCCAAGGCGGGGATCGCCGCGCTGACCCTGGTCGCCGCCGAAGAGTTGGCGCGCTACGGCGTGCGCGTCAACGCGATCGCACCGATCGCGCGCACCCGCCTCACCCTGGCCACGCCAGGTATGGGCGATATCATGGCGGCCGAGGCCGAAGCCGTCGAGGAGGGCGGTTTCGACGCCTTCAGCCCGGCCAATATCTCGCCGCTGGTGGCCTACCTGGCCGGCGACAAGTGCTCGCTCACCGGCAAGGTGTTCGCGGTGCAGGGCGGCGCCATCTCCGAGCTGGCCGGTTGGCACGACGTCAAGACCATCGAGACCGAGGGGCCGTGGGCGATCGACGACATCGCCGCCCGGCTGCCCTGACCGCGCGGGAACGTTAGGAGAACAACGACGATGTTCGAATGGTCCGAGACCGATGTGCTGATCCGCGATGCCGTCCGGGCGTTCATCGACAAGGAGATCCGCCCCAACCTGGACGCGCTCGACAGCGGCGAACTGCCGCCGTATCCGATTCTCCGAAAACTGTTCAGCCAGTTCGGGATCGATGCCATGGGCGGCGAGGCCGTGGACAAGATGCTGGCCGAGCAGCGGGCGCGCGAGGCGGCAGCCCCCGGCGAGACGAAGCCGGAGAAGACGAAGAAGTCGTCCGGCGCAAGCCCGTTCGGCGGGCAGGAGTCGTTGATGGCGGTGCTGATCGGCGAGCTGTCCGGGGTGTGCATGGGCCTGGTCACCGCAATGGGCGTGAGCACCGGGCTCGGCGCAACCACCATCATGTCGCGTGGCACGCTTGCGCAGAAAGAGCGCTGGCTGAAGGATATCGTCACCATGAAGAAGGTCGCGTCGTGGGCGATCACCGAACCGGATTCCGGTTCGGACGCGTTCGGTGGCATGAAGACCTACGTCAAACGCGATGGTGCGGACTACATCCTCAATGGACAGAAGACCTTCATCACCAACGGGCCCTACGCCGACGTGATGATCGTCTACGCCAAGCTCGACGACGGTGCGGGCGGAGACAAGCGCGAACGCGAGGTGCTCACCTTCGTGCTCGACAAGGGCATGGAAGGCCTCAGCCAGGGCAAGCCGTTCCAGAAGATGGGACTGCACTCCTCGCCGACCGGTGAGCTGTTCTTCGACAACGTGCGGGTCGGCCGGGACCGGTTACTCGGTGAGACCGAGAAGCACGAGGGCGGCGACGGCAGGGACAGCGCCCGTTCCAGCTTCACCGCCGAGCGCATCGGCGTCGCCTTCATGGCGCTGGGCATCATCAACGAATGCCACCGGCTCTGCCTGGCGTACGCCAAGAGCCGCAAGCTCTGGGGCCAGGAGATCGGACGGTTCCAGCTGGTTCAGTTGAAGCTGGCGAAAATGGAGATCGCGCGAATCAACGTGCAGAACATGGTCTTCAACACCCTCGAACGAGGTAGGGCGGGCAAGCCGCCGACGCTCGCCGAGGCCTCCGCGATGAAGCTGTACGCGTCAGAGGCGGCCACCGAGGTCGCCATGGAGGCGGTCCAGCTGTTCGGCGGCAACGGCTACATGACCGAATACCGCGTGGAACAGCTCGCACGCGACGCCAAGTCGCTGATGATCTACGCGGGCAGCAACGAAATCCAGGTGACGCACATCGCCAAGGGCTTGCTCGCGCAATAGTGCCCGAGCCTGGGCACTTCGCGCTTGACCCTATACAACGACATCGGGCCCGGCTTTCGGTTCCGAGCGAAGCTGTTCAGGGGCGCTGCGCGCTCCGCCGTGGGTGGGGAAAATTCGCTATTTTCGGGCCAGCGAGATCGGGCATTGTTTGTTCGCGGCCCGGTTCGCGTCCGAGTGGCCGACGTGTTTGTGACGAAGTCGCTACCGGCGGTCGCTCGAATGCGAGCTATGAGGAGAGCAGCTGTGAACGTTCAGGGCGATGTGCGAGCAATTAGTACCGCGTTCGCCTCTCGACGCAACACGTAGGCCAGACTGCCGGTTCCGAGCGAAGCGAGATCGGGCATTGTTTGTTCGCGGCCCGGCTCGCGTCCGAGTGGCCGACGTGTTCGCGACGAAGTCGCCAGCGTCGGCCGCTCGGACGCGAGCCACCAGGGGGCCGCGAACACGCCGCGCCCGCGCGGCCAATTACACAGCGCGCAGCCGGTTCCGGCTGGCGTAGACGTGTTCGGCGATGAGGGTGGCGATGCGGTCCGGCGCCTCGAGCATCGGCACGTGGCCGACGCCGTTGACCAGGATGCGGTCGGCGGATTCCGGCAGTTCCTTCAGATAGCGGCGGGCGTAGACGCGATTGGGGATGACCCGGTCGTATTCCGACAGCAGTAGCCGGACCGGCGTCTGCAGGGTGGATAGATCTTCCTGCTCCGGCGAGCGGATGCTGTCCAGAATCATGGGAATCATGGCAGTGCAGTGCAGTGCTGCCGTGATGGTGGCCGCGGTGTCGCGTCGCGATACCGCGGAGGCGTTCTTGCTCAACGCGAGCAGGGCGATCCGCTGGGCGATCGGGTTGTCCGTCGCGAATCCGCCCAGGTGCTTGGCGATTTCGATGAATGGGACCAGCGCGAGGAATTTCAGGCCGACTCGCAGCTGGGTGAGCGAGGGCGCGTGCCAACCGCCAGCGGGCGCGATCAGCGTCAGCGTGCGGGCCCGGCCGCGGCGGGCGAGTTCGACGCCGACCCAGCCGCCGAGCGCGTTTCCCGCGATATGGCAGGTGCGCCAGCCGAGATCGTCGAGCTGGTCCTCGATCCGGTCGGCGAGCGCGTGCAGGTCGACCGGCCCGTTGTCCGAGGGCGCGCCGCCCCAGTGACCCGCGAACGCGGGCGCGAACACCTCGCACTGCGTCGACAGCCGCGCCGCGGTCTGTTCCCAGCAATGCGGCGACAGCATGAATCCGTGCAGCAACAGCAGCGGGTCGCCGGAACCCAGGTGCAGCGCCTTGATCGGCCGGGGTTCAGCGGCGGAACCTCGCGTGACGGTTTTTCGTGGGGTGGTGCCGGAGCGGTCGGCGGCAGAGGAGGACTTGGAGGTTTCAGACGACATCGTCATCACCCCTTCCTGGACGGCGGTGTCCGGGGGAGTTCATCTGACCAGCATTGTACGGTCGTGGAGTGCCGTATATCTCGACAGTGAATGTGAACGGTGTCCGCGCGGCAACCGGCAAAGGCATGCTCGCCTGGCTCGCGGACACCGAGGCCGACATCGTCTGTGTGCAGGAAACGCGCGCCACCGACGAACAGGTTAGGGCCGCGCTGGCGCCCGCGCTCGATGCCGGGTGGTGGTTGTCGCACGCCGAGCCGGAGTCCAAAGGACGCGCCGGTGTCGGCATCCTGTCCCGGCGCGCGCCGCACGCGGTACGAATCGGCTTCGGCAGCAGCGAGTTCGGAGCGTCCGGCCGTTACCTCGAGGCGGACTTCGATCACGTCACCGTCGCCAGCGTGTATGTGCACTCGGGGGAAGCGGGCACCGTGCGCCAGGACGAGAAGTACCGTTTCCTGGCCGAACTCGGCGCCTATCTGGCCGCGCGTACCGGTGATTTCGTGGTGGGCGGGGATTGGAACATCGCGCACACCGAGCTCGATCTGAAGAACTGGAAAGGCAACCTGAAGTCGGCCGGGTTCCTGCCCGAGGAGCGCGCCTGGATCGACGAGCTGCTCGCCGCGGGCTACGTCGACGTCGTGCGCAGGCTGCATCCCGGGGTCGAGGGGCCGTACAGCTGGTGGTCGTATCGCGGCCGCGCCTTCGACAACGACACAGGGTGGCGCATCGACTACCAGTTGGCCCGCGGCGATCTCGCCGCACGCGCCAAGCAAGCGGTGGTGGAACGCGCCGCCGCCTACGATCAGCGCTGGTCCGACCACGCGCCTGTCACGGTGCAGTATCGATGAGCCGCTCGCTCGAGGCGCGTCGCGCCCTCGCCGCGCTCGGCGCGCTCGGCGGGGTCGCGTTGGCACTGGTGGTCGTCGCGGTGCTCGCGCTGCGCGGTGGCGGCGATGAGAACACCGCCGCGACAACCGTCGCGACCGCTCGCGCCATCACGACGGTGCAGACCTCCGCGGCCGGGGCCGCCGGCCCGCGCGGATCCTCCGCGTCGCCGGTCACCCAGGCGCCCGGCGTCCCGGACCGCGCCTTCACCACGCTGCGCGAGATCGACGCGGGCCGCTGGCCCGACTCGGCGAACTCCCCGGGCACCAAGGGTGGCGAGCGCTGGATGAACCGCGGTGGTGACCTCCCCGCGGCGGACGCATCCGGTAAACCGATCATCTACCAGGAATGGGACGTCAATCCGAAACAGCCCGGCCGATCCCGGGATGCCGAACGCATCGTCACCGGCAGTGACGGCTCGGCCTGGTATACGGGCGACCACTACAAGACCTTCACGAGGATGCGCTGATGCCGAATTCGGTTACGTTGTCGCAGTTCCTTGCCCGTCCTGTCGGCGAAGGCGCCGCGCACGCTCCCGCGCGGTCCGTGCCACCCACGCTCGGCGTTCTCGCGGTCGACGCCGCCGAGTTCAGTGGGCTGCGAGACAAGGTGCCCTCCGGCTACCTGGTGCGCGAGCTACGTGGCGTGAAGATGCGCATCACCGCGGGTGTTTTCGACGAGTTCGCCGCCGCGTTCCAGTTCCCGTACTACTTCGGTGAGAACAAGGACGCCTTCGACGAATGCCTCCGTGACCTGGACGATTTCATCGGGGACGCGCCCGGATATGTTGCCGCGGTCCGCGACTCGGCCCAGCTGCTCGCCGACGAGCTGGTCGAGCGGGACTGGTTCGCCGAGGCCGTGCGCGACTGCGCGGCCTACTGGTCTCGGCGCGAGGTGGCTTTCCGTGTGGTGCTGCAGGGGGACGCGCCCGACATCCAGGACGTCTCGCTGCGCCTGTGACGTGCGGCGGTCATGACTGCACCTCGCTGGCGCTCGGCTCCGTCATGACCGCCGGTGGCGGCTGTGCTTGTTGTTCGCTCGCTGCGCTCGCTCAGGTCAGCTTGTCCGCTAGATCCTCGCCGAGCAGCACGAACACGTCGACGGTGTGCTCGATCAGTTCGTCGCGGGTGAGGTTCAGATCGCCATGCAGCCAGGCGGTCAGCGTCTGCACCAATCCGCCGACCAGGTACATGGCACGGAACTCGATCGCGGGGTCCGGGGCAGCGTCGCTCATCCGGTAGAAGTCGATGCCCTCCGCGGCCACCATCCGCGCGAACACCCGCACCGTCTCGGTGGTGCGGGCGCGCAGCTCCGGCGTCGCCATGCCCGCGATCAGCGCGACCTTCGCCTTGCGCGGGTCGTCGGTGAGCAGATGCACGCCCGCGGTGATCGCGGCGTGTGCGGTCGCGCGGGTGTCCGGCGGGGCGGTGCGGACCGCCGCGAGGATGGCGACCGCGAGTTCCTCGGCGATCCCGTCGATCAGCGCCGCGAGTACGGCGTCGCGGCTGTCGAAATTCTCGTAGTAGTACCGCTCGTTGAGCCCGGCCTGCGCACACAGCCCGGAGACGGTCAGCTTCGCAAACCCCTCGGTACCGACGATCTCCAGCGCGGCCTCCAGCAAGGCCGCACGCCGCTGTGCGCGGCGCTCTTCCGCGGAGATCCCCCCGTAGGTTCGCTGCGCAGTCACGGTGTTCATTCTGCAGCGCCTGCGGCGCTGTGTGTTCGCGGGTTGTGGTTTTTGCCGGCAGCGCCGAAGGTGCCGCAAATCGAGCACAGCTCAATTCTGGTAGGGGATATTGCCAGAAGTGTAAATCTGGTGGATGCTGTTGCCAGATGCTCTCGATGAGGAGGCGGCGATGTCCGAGCCCGGCTATTTCAGTGACCACTCCATGATTCGACGAGTCATGAGCAAGCGCGCGGTAGGTCTCACGTACGGCCTGCGCGCCCTGGTCGTCGGGGCGGTGCACCCGCTGCTCTACGTTGGTACCGCGGAGAACACCGCGCATCGGATGACGCCTTACACCCGGCTCGCGCTGACCGGGCATCTGTTCGAGGCCGTGTTCCTCGGCAGCAAGGCGGAGGCCGACCGCGCGCTGGCCTTCACCACGAAGAAGCACGTCAGAGTGCGCGGCGCGCTGCCAGAGGACGCGGGCCGACGCCATCCGGCGGGCACCAGTTACTCCGCGCTCGACCCCCATCTGATGTTCATGACGATGGCCTTCACCTTCGACTCCGCCGAGGTGATGTACGACCTGCTGGTGCGCACCATGACCGATGGCGAACGCGAGGGCCTCTACCAGGACTACGTGCGCTGGGGCGAGCTGTTCGGCATGCCCGCGGACGCGGCGCCGGGCAGCTACCGTGAGTTCCGGGCGTTCTTCGACGGCTACCTTGCCTCCGATGAGCTTTTCCTCACCGACGAGGCGCGGCTGGTCGGCTCCTACCTGGCCGGACTGCGCGTGCCCTATACGCAGGGTGCGCCGTTGCAGCACGTCACCTCCGCGTTCTACCTGCTGGTACAGGGCAGCCTGCCGCCACGGATTCGCCGGATGTACGGGATGCGCTGGGGTGTCGCCGACGAGGTCGCCTACCGTGCGCTGTCGCGGGCGGTCCGCACCGCGCACGTGTCGGTCCCGTTGGTGCCACCGGTGCTGCGCGGCACGCTGGCCGGGCCGAGTGCGCCGGTCTACAAACTGATCTCCAAGCGCGAACATGAACTGGCCGGCACCGGGCGGCCGAGTATGCCCGGTATCGATCCGCGCAACTGGGTGCAGCGGAATTCAGCTTGAGCGTCATGCGAAGATCGGAGTATGTCCAGTCCTGCGCAAACCCCGGCCGCTGAACGCAAGCAGCGGGTCCTGTCCGGGATCCAGCCGACCAGCTCCTCCTTCCATCTCGGCAACTACCTTGGCGCGCTGCAGTACTGGGTGACCATGCAGGACGACTACGACGCGCTGTACTTCATCCCGAACCTGCACGCGATCACGGTGCCGCAGGATCCCAAGGAGCTGAAGGCGCGCACCAAGTCCGCCGCCGCGCAGCTGCTCGCGCTCGGCATCGACCCGAAGAAGTCCACCCTGTTCGTGCAAAGCCAAGTGCCCGAGCACGCCGAGTTGACCTGGGTGCTCAGCTGCGTCACCGGTTTCGGCGAAGCCAGTCGGATGACCCAGTTCAAGGATAAGTCGGTGAAGCAGGGCGCGGAGAACGCGACCGTGGGCCTGTTCACCTACCCGGTGTTGATGGCCGCGGACATCCTGCTCTACCGCGCCCACCAGGTACCGGTCGGCGAGGACCAGCGCCAGCACCTGGAGCTGACCCGAAACCTGGCCCAGCGCTTCAACACTCGATTCAAGAAGACGTTCGTTGTGCCGGAGGCGCACATCGTCAAGGGCACGGCGAAGATCTACGACCTGCAGGACCCGACCGCGAAGATGAGCAAGTCGGCCGCTTCCGACGCGGGCCTGATCAACCTGCTCGACGATCCGAAGGTCACCGCCAAGAAGGTGAGATCGGCGGTTACCGACACCGAACGCGAAATCCGCTACGACCAGGAGCGGAAGCCGGGCGTCAGTAACCTGCTGGTGATCCTGAGTTCCCTGACCGGCGCGCCGATTGTCACGCTGGAAAAGGACTTCGAGGGCAAGGGCTACGGCGATTTGAAAGCCGACGTCGCCGACGCGTTGGTCGAATTTGTCACGCCGTTGCGTGCGAAAGTGCAAGAGTATTTGTCGGATCAAGGCGAACTCGACCGCATCCTCGCCGCCGGAGCGGAGCGGGCGCGCGAGATCGCCGGCAACACCCTCGCACAGGTTTACGACCGGGTCGGCCTACTGGGTCGCTAGGGCGGCTGCCTCGCGTCCGCTCGGCCCGGCGCATTAGCGGCTACCTCGAGCCTTCGCTCGGCCCGGCGCGGGCTGCGGCCGGACTTCGTCCGGCTGCGCCCGCTATACGGGACCTGCGAGGTCTCTTGTCCGAAGGGACGAATGGTGCAGGTTATCGACAACATCAAGGCCGGGATCGAACGCTGGATACAAGCGCTGCCATGGCTGGATCATCTGGTGCGGGCAGGCGGACGATATCGGCGACAGCGCGGTGACTACTACGCCGCAGGAATCACGTATTTCACTGTCCTGTCGCTGTTTCCGCTGTTGATGGTCGCGTTCGCGGTCGGGGGCATCGTGCTGTCCAGCAATCCGGAACTGCTCGGCGAGCTACAGGCCAAGATCGTCGACAACATCCCTGGCTCGCTCGGCACCCAGCTGAACGACTTGGTCGCTCAGGCGGTCGAATCGCGAGGCACGGTCGGCACCCTCGGCTTGCTCGCCGGCGTTTACGCAGGCCTCGGCTGGATGGCCAACCTGAGGGCCGCGCTCACCGAGCAGTGGGAGCAGAAGAGCCCGGACGGAAACTGGTTGCTGACCAAACTCTCGGATCTGGGTGCGCTGATCGGCCTCGGCCTTGCCTCCGTGGTCTCGCTGGGCCTGTCGGCACTGGCGTCGAGCACCCTCGGGGCACAGGCGCTCAGTGCCCTGGGCCTTGCCGATCTGCCCGGCGCTCGGCTGCTGCTGGCGCTGCTGTCGACCCTGCTGGGATTCCTAGCGTCCTGGGCGGTGTTCGCCTGGATCATCGCGCGGTTGCCGCGGGAGCCGGTCACGCTGGCAAGTGCGGCCGAGGCGGCGGCGCTGGCCGCGGTGGTGTTCGAGGTTTTCAAGATCGTCGCCTCGATCTACCTGCACTCCGTGCTGAGCAGTCCCGCGGGCGCCGCGTTCGGCTCGATCATCGGTCTGATGGTGTTCAGCTACATCACCTACCGCATCATCCTGTTCGCCACCGCCTGGGCCGCCACTGCCGCCGAGAATGAACCCGAGGTCGACGTCTCAGCGCCCGGTCCCGCCGTCATCGCGCCGCGGGTCAGCGCCCGCGATGTGTCCGTGGGGGTGGGCGCCGCTTTCTTCGGCGCGGGTGCCCTTGCGGCCCTGGTGCTTTCGGGACTGCGTCGACCGCATGGTCGCCGCTGACGCACGCGCAACCCGGAACGGCACGGTATCTGGCCTGTTCGGGGCGCCTTTCGTGCCGGGAGGACGCCCAGGGCACCGCCCGCGTGCCGACCTACCGCCGCCGGTTGGCCTTTCGCGCACCGACCAGCAGGGCGAAAATCAGGATGATGCCGCCGACGATCAGCAGGGTTCTGGTACTGACACGTCGGTCTTCCGCAGGGGGCGCGGCAGAGTATCCGCCCCCTCTCGCGGGTGGTGCGGCGAGGGCGATGTCGGTCTGCGTGGACTGGACGGTGGCCTCGTGCAGGTTGCCGATCGATGTGCCGCGGGGGAGCGCGAAGCTGTAGTCGAGCAGGCGGGCTGCCTGTTCCCACGGGCGCAGCGGGAGCACATCGGCCTTCAGCAAAGTGACGGCGAGCCTGCGGCCGTCACGCTGGGCGGCGGCGACGAACGTCTGTCTGGCGTCGTCGGTGAACCCGGTCTTGCCGCCGAGGGCGCCCTCATAGTTGTAGAGCAGGTGGTTGTCGTTGCCGATGAGGAAGCCGGGGTGGTCGATATCGCCGGGAATCCTCGGGTCCGCGGGATAGCCGGGGAAGTCGACCTGCTCGGTGTGGATCAGCTCGGCGAACAGCGGAATCGTCATGGCCTCGCTAAACAGCAGGGCCAGGTCGTAGGCTGAAGTGCTCATGCCGGGGCCATCCAGGCCGGAGGGACTTGCCGCGCGAGTGTCCAAGGCACGCAACGACTTCGCCACTTCGTTCATCTTCGCGACGGTGGCCGCGTCGCCGCCGAGCTGGGCGGCGATCGCGTGCGCCGCGTCGTTGCCGGAGGCCATGATCAGCGCGTGCAGCAGCTGCCGATTGGTGTAGAGCCCGCCGGAACCGATACCGACCTTGGTGCCGTCGACGTCGGCGTCCGCTTGTGTGCCGACCACCACTTTGTCCAGATCCAGCGTCCGCAATGCCACCGTGGCGAGCAGCACCTTGATCGTGCTGGCAGGCCGGTAGCGTCCGTGCGGGTCCTTCGCCGCCAGCACCTCGCCGGTGTCCAGGTCGGACACGAGCCAGGCCGCCGCCGAAATGTCCTGTGGCACCGGTGGCGCGCCTTGTGGCAGCACCACGCCGCAGTCGCCGAGTCGGGCGCCGCCGACCGGGGGCGTGGGGACCGGCAGCGGCGTCGGTGTCGGCTGTCCGGGCGCGGGCACCTCGGATTCGTCGATCGGCGCGGGCGGCTGCGTCTTCTGCGGGCAGTCGTCGGTGTTCGGGGTGGCGAACGGCGTGGTCGTCGTGCTCGGCGCGGCGAGTGAGGGCGTGGTCACCGCCCCGATCGCGGCGACGGCCAGCACAGCGCCGGCGCAGAGCGTGGCGCGGCGACGGAACTCCCTGATCTTCATCGGCAGTGAGCCTAGCGAGCGATCGGCATGGGGGGCGAAGGCGAGCCGGATTACGGCTAGCGTATTGACATCGACTACTAAATGAAAGTTACTATCAAAAAGTTCTAACTTTCATTTACGGAGGCATTTATGAAGACCGACTCGACCCGCCGCTGGCTTGCGCTCGGCGCGCTGGCGGTGGCGATGCTCACCATTGGGCTCGATGTCACCGTGCTGACCGTGGCGCTGCCCACGCTCGCCGTCGACCTGAACGCGAATACCTCCGCGCTGCAGTGGTTCAGCAGCGCGTACACGCTGGCGCTGGCCGCCGTGATGTTGCCCGCCGGCGCGCTCGGCGACCGCTACGGCCGCAAGAAGTTCCTGCTTGCCGCGCTGCTTCTGTTCGGAGTCGCGTCCATCGCCTGCACCGTGTCCACCTCGGCTGGTCAGCTCATCGCAGCGCGTGTCGTGCTCGGGATCGCGGCGGCGGCCATGATGCCGCTGTCGATGTCGGTGCTGCCCGCGATGTTCCCCGAGCCGGTCGAACGGCAGCGCGCGCTCACCATATGGATCACCTCGACCGCGATGGGACTGCCGCTCGGCCCGATCGTGGGCGGCTGGCTGCTGCGCAACTTCTGGTGGGGCTCGGTGTTCTTGATCAACGTGCCGATGGTGGTGATCGGCGCGGTCGCCGTCGCCGTACTGGTGCCGGAATCACGTAGCACCCACCGGTTCCGCATCGATCTGCCCGGCGCCGTGCTGTCGGCAGCAGGCATGCTCGGACTCACGTATGGCTTCATTCGAATCGGCGAGGAAGGGTGGGGCGACGGCCTCGCCTGGGCCACCGTCCTGGCCGGAGCGCTGCTGCTCGGCGCGTTCGGAGCGTGGCAGCGCAGGACCACACAGCCACTGGTCGAGATCGCGCTCTTCGCTACCGACGGATTCCGGTGGGGCACGGCATTTTCCATCATGGTGAACTTCGCCATGTTCGGTATGTTCTTCGCCGTTCCGCAGTACTTCCAGGCGGTGCTCGGCGTGGACGCGCTCGGCAGCGGGCTGCGGCTGCTTCCGCTGATCGGCGGATTGCTGGTCGGCAGCAGGCTCGTGGACCGGGTGCTGCCGAAGCTCGGCGTCCGCGTGGTGCTCACCGCGGGGTTCGCGCTCCTCGCGGGTTCGCTCGCGCTCGGCGCGTTGACCACTGTCGACAGCGGATACGGGCGCACCGCGCTGTGGATCACGCTGCTCGGCGCCGGAATGGGTCTGGTGCTGCCCGCGGCCATGGGCCTGGCGATGGGCGAGCTGACCGCGGAGCGCTCCGGGTCCGGGTCCGCGCTGCTGCAGGCGCTGCGCCAGGCCGGCGGCACCATCGGCGTCGCGGTGCTCGGCAGCGTCTTGTCCACCCGATACCGGTCGGAATTGGATGAGCTGAATCGCGATCCGATCGCCGATGGCGTCAATGCCGGCGTCGCGACCGCCCACAAGCTCGGCGATCCGTCGGTGCTGCACCAGGTGCAGAACGCATTCATCGGCGGTATGGGTGCGATGCTGTGGGCCTGTGCCGCACTTTGTCTGCTCTCGGCTGCGGTAGCCGCGGCGTTCGTCCGCGCGAAGCGACCCGTCGAGGTGGCCGAGCCTGGTACGGCAGAATCGATTCATGTCGGTTGAGCTACCCGCGAACGGGACGGCGCAGGGCCTGCGCGAGCGGAAGAAGGAGCGGACCCGACGGACGATTCGCCTGGAGGCGTTCCGGCTGTTCCGCGAGCAGGGCTATAACGAGACGACGATCGAGCAGATCGCCGCGGCCGCCGATGTCTCGCCGAGCACCTTCTTCCGCTACTTCCCGACCAAGGAGCAGCTGGTACTCGCCGACGACCTCGACCCGGTGATCATCGACGCGCTGCGCCGCCAGCCGCGTGACATCTCGCCGATGGCAGCCTTCCGCAACGCGGTGATCGAGGTCTTCGGGAATCTGCCTGCCGCCGAGATGGCCTTCGAGCAGGAGCGGCAGGCGCTGCTCTATCACGTACCCGAGCTGCGGTCTGCCATCGGCTTGGAGATCATGCGCAGCATCGATCTCGTCGCGGGTCTCTTGGCCGATCACCTCGGCAAGTCCGCCGACGACTTCGAGGTGCGAGCGGCGGCGGGCGCGATGGCGGGCGCTGCGCTGGCCATCTCGACGATGACGCCGATGAACACCGAGAACATCACCCGTCTACTGGATTTCCTGGATGCGGGCCTCCCGCTCGGACCGGACCACGAGGCCGAGTAGGGCTGAGGGTCCGGCTGGTTGGATTCCGTTCCACAGCCGTGGCTCGAGACCGAACCGGGCTACGTCGTGACATCTCAGGCGCGCCTGCGGCACTCGAGTGCACCAGGCGTTCGGGAGTGTCGTCGTTCACCGTCGCGAAGAAGCCGCCGATCACGTCCTCGATCTCGGCGATCGATTCCGCACAGTAGAGAATCGGCTGGTAGTGGGTGATGTCGTAGACCGCGTTGCCCATTTCAGCGACGTCGAGCGGGCGCAGCTCGGCCTGCCGGAACTCCTCGATCTCGCCGTAGGAGGACAGCAAACCAGCTCCATAGCACCGGATCTCGTCGCCTTCACGAACCACGCCGAATTCCATCGAGAACCAGAACACGTTGGCGAGGAATTTCAGCGCGCTTTCGCTGCTCAGCCTGCCCGCGGCCGCGCCGACCTCGGCATAGACGGCCGCGAACCGGGGGCTGGCGATCTGGTTGGCGTGCCCGATGATCTCGTGGATGGCATCGGGCTCCGGGGTATACAGCGGTGCCGTGTGGTGCCGGATGTACTGCGTGGAGTGAAAGATCCGATCAGCGAATGAGCCGAAGAACTGCCGCAGGGGCACCAGGCCCGCGGCCGGGACATAGCGGAACCCGCTGAGCGGCGCGAGCGCCGCGGACACCTCGTCCAACTGCGGGATGTGATCGTTCGGCAGAGCGAGCGCTTCGGCGGCCGCGAGCACCTCGGCGCTGGCGTATGTACGGTGCTTACGGGCGAGTTCGGCGGACGCGATCCGCCATACCTGCTGTTCCTCATCGGTGTAGGCGATGTGGGGGAGCGGTGAGCCTGGTGTGTAGTCCAGCGCCAGCGCGGCGATAGCGTTGCGCCGGGCCCGATAGTCCGCGTCGTGCACGCCAGGATGTTCGTCGCTCAGGTGCACCGTCACATCACCCTCGCCGGTGCGGGTCACCGGCGAGTACAACTGAGCCTCGCTGAACATGCCTCGATGCAAGCACCGCACGGCGCTTTCGACAACAAAAGCCCGCTCAGCTGGGCACATTGCCTAGCTGAACGGGCCTTTCCGTGCGATTCCGGCGGACGCCATAGCCTGACGGGCTCTGATCAATGGTGGGCGTGCAGCGAGTGCACCACCGCGTGTCCCTTGCCTCGCCCGATCATCCACTTGTTCACCGGGGTGGTCAGCACGAACGCCACCGCGAGGGAGAACACCAGGGTGGCCCAGAACAGCGCGCTGTCCAGATGGGCGTCCATGGCACCGGGGACGGCGAGGATCACGGCGTTGTCCACGATCTCCATGACCGTGATCGACACGGTGTCGGCCGCGAGCGCCGTGGTGACGGCGGCGGCTAGTGGCAGGCCCGCCTTCAGCACGCCGCGCATGGTGAACGCGTAGCCGAACAGGAACGCCAGCACGATGGCAAGGGCCATCGTCGAGGCATTGTTCCAGCCCAGCGCGGTGCCGATCACCATGCCCAGAATCTCGCCGATGGCACAGCCGGTCAGGCAGTGCAGTGTCGCCGCGGCCGCCATCCGCCAGGTAGCCGGAGCGTACCGACCGGCATGGTCTTCGGCTGTGTGCGTCGCATGTGCGGAGTGGGAAACGTGTTCCCCGGACTGTTCGTACCTGTGCTCCATGCGGTTTACTATACCCCCGTAGGGTATTTATGCGGAAGATGGAGTTCGCGATTTGCCAGACATGAGCGGGCCTCGTGCCGCAAGATAACGAAAGGATGAAGGAGGACGCATGAAATCCGTGCGGATCGATCTCGACCAGAAGTTACTCGACGACGCGGCCGCCATCATGGGCACGTCGACGAGTCACGCCACCGTCAACGAGGCTCTGCGCCGAATCGTCGTGCACGAGCGCCAGCTGCACCACCTCGAAAAGCTGGCTGCCAACGCTTTCTTCGACCTATCCGAGCCGGAGGCGGTAGTAGTCGATCGATAGCCGCCGCGGACCAGGCAGCCTGCTGCCAGGCGCTGGGAGGGGCACCAACGGCACCGCGCATCGTGTGCGCGTGATGTGTCGGTGGGGGCTGGCAGAATCCGGGGGACTGTTGATGCGGCCGAGGGGTGGAATTATGGCGGTCTCTCTTGTCGATGTGCCTGCCGCACAGCGGCCGCGGGAGCGGTTGGTGGCGCTCGGGCCGCAGGCGCTCACCGATGTGGAGTTGCTCGCGCTGTTGTTGCGGCACGGCAGGCGTGGCGCGAGTGCGTTGGATCTGGCGGTGGAATTGCTGGTCGAGCACGGTGGGCTCGCGGGGTTGGCGGCGGCGCGCCCGGAGGAGTTGTCACGCGGAGCCGGGGTCGGCGTGGCGAAGGCGTCCGCCATCATCGCCGCGTTCCACCTGGGCGCGCGGGTGCGGGGCGAAGGGGATACGTCGATCCGGCTGGCCACTCCCGCCGATGTCGCCGCAGCCGCCCGGCCGCTGTTCGCCGGCGCGCGGGTGGAGCGGCTGCTCGTCTTGGTGTGCGATGCGCAGAACCGGTTGCGGCGCAAGGTGTTCGTGGCGGAGGGCGCCGTCGACCAGGTCGCCGTACCGGTGCGGGAGATCATGAACACCGTCCTGCGGCACGACGGCCGCGCCTTCGCCGTGGTACACAACCACCCCTCGGGTGACCCGACCCCGAGCGTGGACGACCGCCGCGCCACCACCTTTCTCGTCGAGGCCGCCCACACGGTGGGTCTGCGATTCCTCGACCATGTGGTGATCGCGGGAGAGGAATGGGCCAGTGCATCCGGGTTGCCGGGGTGCTGACGGGTAGGTCCACCCCGGACCGAGCGACCCGGCGAATCAGCGAAGGCCGCCTCCCTCGAAAGAGGGAGGCGGCCTTCGCTTTCGACAACAGGGAGGTCAGCGGGTGAACAGCAGTGCGCGCTTGACTTCCTGGATGGCCTTCGTGACTTCGATACCGCGGGGGCAGGCGTCGGTGCAGTTGAAGGTGGTGCGGCAGCGCCAGACGCCTTCGACGTCGTTGAGGATGTCGAGGCGTTCGCGGGCGGCTTCGTCCCGGCTGTCGAAGATGAAGCGGTGCGCGTTCACGATCGCGGCCGGGCCGAAGTAGCTGCCGTCGCTCCAGTACACGGGGCAGGAGGTGGTGCAGCAGGCGCAGAGGATGCACTTGGTGGTGTCGTCGAATCGGGCGCGGTCGGCCTGGCTCTGGATGCGTTCGCGGGTGGGCTCGTTACCTGAGGTGATCAGGTAGGGCTTGACGGCGCGGAACGCGTCGAAGAACGGTTCCATGTTCACCACGAGGTCCTTTTCCACGGGCAGGCCGCGGATCGGCTCGACGGTGACCGTGATCGACTTGCCGCCCTTGGGCAGCATGTCCTTCATCAGCACCTTGCACGCCAGCCGGTTGACGCCGTTGATGCGCATCGCATCGGAACCGCAGACGCCGTGCGCACAGGAGCGGCGGAAGGTGAGCGTGCCATCCAGGTAGGACTTGATGTATATCAGCACGTTCAGGAAGCGGTCGGTCGTCAGGACCGGCACCTGGAAGGACTCCCAGTGCGCGCCCTTGTCGTCCTCCGGGTTGAACCGGGCCACCTTGACGGTGATCATCACCGAGCCCTCGGGGACCGGTGCGGGAGCCTGTGTCGCGGGTGCTTCGGCTACAGCAGTCATCAGTACTTACGCTCCATCGGCTCGTAACGGGTCTGCACCACCGGCTTGAAGTCGAGACGGATCTCGGAAACAAGCTCCGGAGGAGATCCCGGTTCGACTTCCTTGTAGGCCATCGTGTGCCGCATGAAGTTCACGTCGTCGCGGTCCGGGTAGTCCTCGCGGGCGTGGCCGCCGCGCGATTCCTTGCGGTTGAGCGCACCGACCACGGTGACCTCGGCCAGCTCGAGCAGGAAGCCGAGTTCGACGGCCTCGAGCAGGTCGCTGTTGTACCGCTTTCCCTTGTCCTGCACCGTGATCCGCGCGTAGCGCTCCTTGAGCGTGTGGATGTCGGTGAGGGCCTGCTTGAGCGTGTCCTCGGTGCGGAAAACCGAAGCGTTGTTGTCCATCGAGCGCTGCAACTCGGTGCGGATGTCGGCCACCCGCTCGTTGCCGTGCTCGCTCAGCAGCATGGCCAGCCAGTCCTGCACCATCTGTGCAGGCTGTTCCGGCAGCTCCACGAATTCGCTGCGCTGTGCGTACTCCGCGGCGGCGATGCCGGCGCGGCGACCGAATACATTGATGTCGAGCAGCGAGTTGGTGCCGAGGCGGTTGGCGCCGTGCACCGAGACGCACGCGCACTCGCCCGCCGCGTAGAGGCCGGGCACGACGTCGGAGTTGTTGCGCAGCACCTCGCCGCGGATCCGGGTCGGGATGCCGCCCATCACGTAGTGACAGGTCGGGAACACCGGCACCAGTTCCTTCACCGGGTCCACACCGAGGTAGGTGCGGGAGAACTCGGTGATATCGGGCAGCTTCTCCTCGAGCACGTCCTCGCCGAGGTGGGTCACGTCGATGTAGACGTAATCCTTGTTCGGCCCCGCGCCGCGGCCTTCCAGCACCTCGAGCACCATCGAGCGGGCGACGATATCGCGTGGCGCGAGGTCCTTGATGGTGGGGGCGTAGCGCTCCATGAAGCGCTCGCCGTCGGCATTGCGCAGGATGCCGCCCTCGCCGCGGACCGCCTCGGAGATCAGGATGCCGAGCCCGGCGAGACCTGTCGGGTGGAACTGGTGGAACTCCATGTCCTCCAGCGGCAGACCCTTGCGGAACACGATCGCCATGCCGTCGCCGGTCAGCGTGTGCGCATTCGAGGTGGTCTTGTACATCCGGCCCGAGCCGCCGGTGGCGAACACGATCGACTTGGCGTGGAAGACGTGGATGTCGCCGGTGGCCAGCTCGTAGGCAACGACGCCGGTGGCGACCGGGCCGCGTTCGGACTCGGTGAGCACCAGATCCAGCACGTAGAACTCGTTGTAGAACTCCACGTCGTGCTTGACGCAGTTCTGGTAGAGCGTCTGCAGGATCATGTGGCCGGTGCGGTCGGCGGCATAGCACGCGCGGCGGACCGGGGCCTTGCCGTGGTCGCGGGTGTGGCCGCCGAAGCGGCGCTGGTCGATCTTGCCTTCGGGCGTGCGGTTGAACGGCAGGCCCATCTTCTCCAGGTCGAGCACCGCGTCGATGGCTTCCTTGGCCATGATCTCCGCGGCGTCCTGGTCGACCAGGTAGTCACCACCCTTGACAGTGTCGAAGGTGTGCCACTCCCAGTTGTCCTCTTCGACGTTGGCCAGCGCGGCACACATGCCACCCTGGGCGGCGCCGGTGTGGCTGCGGGTCGGGTACAGCTTGGTCAGCACCGCCGTCCGGACACGTGGACCCGCCTCGATCGCGGCACGCATACCCGCGCCGCCCGCCCCGACGATCACGACGTCGTAGCGATGCTCCTGAATCCGGGATTCACTCATGCCTGCACCTCGCTGCGCTCGGCTCCGGCATGTGCGATGCACGCTGAGTCGATGATTCGTTCGCTGCGCTCACTCATGGAGGTGGCCTGTTCCTAACTGATGTTGGGGTCGAAGGTGAAGATGACGTAGGTGCCCACGCCCATGATCAGGATCATCGAGATGGCCAGCAGCGTGTTCAGCCAGAACCGGGTCGAGTCCTTGCGGGAGTAGTCCGCGATCACGGTGCGCAGCCCGTTGCCGCCGTGCAGTTGGGCGAGCCACAGCATGGTCAGGTCCCAGAACTGCCAGAACGGGCTGGACCAGCGACCGGCCACGAAGGCGAAGTTGAGGCGCTTCACGCCGCCGTCGAGCAGCAGCATGATCGACATGTGGCCGAGCACGAGCACGATAAGCAGCAGACCGGAGAAGCGCATGAACAGCCACGCGTACTTCTCGAAGTTGTTGCTCGAGCGGGCGCGCGGCGAGCGGGGCAGATCCAGACTGGCCGGACGGTCGTACGACTTCCCGATGACAGGTGCGGTCATTGTGTCAGTGCTCCGTGAACAGGTAGAAGAACTGGCGCCCGATCGCGGGAACCGCCAGCAGGAACCAGATCGCGAGGATGATCCAGAGCATCAGGCGCTGGTATTTCGGGCCCTTGGACCAGAAGTCCACCAGGATCACGCGGACGCCGTTGAGCGCGTGGAACAGCACGACGACGACAAGGCCCATCTCCATCAGCGCGACGATGGGGTTCTTGTAGATCTCGATCGCCTCGTTGTAGGTGTCGGGGCTGACCCGCACGAGCGCGGTGTCCAGGACATGGACGAAGAGGAAGAAGAAGATGGCGACGCCGGTGATCCGGTGCAGTGCCCACGACCACATTCCTGGGTCGCCTCGGTACAGCGTCTTCCGCTTCGGCTGGGCCGGAGCTTCAATCGTGGTCATAGCGTGCGGTCGCCTCCAACGTCGTTGATGGACCCGGTTGCAGGTCCGACGCAGGCCGCGTTGGGGGCGAATGCCCAGGTGGCTGCACTCCGACCCGCCGAAGGGAACCTGAACCGATCTGTTGTGGACTCTAATCCTCTCGCAATGCCGGAACTAATTCGGAGTGCCGTGCGTTGCGCGACAATCAGCCGGGTTAGGTTTACCTTTCTTGATGTGTGCAGGGTTCTGCCGTGGCCCTCGCGCGGCCATGTTCGGCTCAGCCCGAGAGGGGTTCCCGATGTCGCAAATCGAGTGGAATGTATTGCGTGACAACGCTATTCGAATTATGCGTCGCGCCTATGCGCCGTACTCGCGGTTTCCGGTCGGCGCCGCCGCTCTCTGTAGTGATGGCCGAATTGTGAGCGGTTGCAATGTGGAGAATGTCTCATATGGATTGGGCCTGTGTGCCGAATGTGTACTGATCGGTAACTTGATTGCGGGTGGTGGAGGGCGTCTTCTGGCGGTCTCCGTGACCGATTCCCGTGGGGAAATCCTCATGCCCTGTGGTCGGTGCCGTCAATTGCTCTATGAGCACGGTGGCGCCGAGGTTCTGGTCGATCACCAGGCCGGAGCGGTGCCGCTGCGCGCACTTCTTCCGGACGCCTTCGGCCCCGACGACCTGGACGCCGGGCAGGTGTGAGCCGAGACCCTCGGCAATCGCCTACGAGCGCCGCGTCGACGTCGTCATCGGTGGGCATGGTCAGGTCCGGGCCTGCGCGACCTCGGACGAATGACGCGGCGAAACTATCGGAAGCCGCCGACAAGAACCAGCGTTTGCGCAGCCTCGTGCCAGACTGACGAATGTGACGGCACTGGACGCGGTTTCGATCATCACAACCAAGCGCGACGGAGGGGAACTGTCCGACGCGCAGATCGACTGGGTGATCGACAGGTTCACCCGCGGCGAGGTCGCCGACGAGCAGATGTCGGCGCTGGCCATGGCGATCGTATGGCGGGGTATGACGCGGCGCGAGACAGCCGAGTGGACGGCCGCGATGATCGCCTCGGGGCAGCGCATGGACTTCACCGACCTACCGCGCCCGACGGTGGACAAACACTCGACAGGCGGGGTCGGCGACAAGATCACGCTTCCGCTGGCACCGCTGGTCGCCGCGTGTGGCGCCGCGGTGCCGCAGCTGTCGGGGCGCGGGCTCGGGCACACCGGAGGGACGCTGGACAAGCTGGAGGCGATTCCCGGTTGGCGGGCGGACGTGGCGGTGCCGCGGATGCGCGACATCCTGGCGGACCCCGGCATCGG
The DNA here is from genome assembly GCF_035920445.1 of Nocardia sp. NBC_01730. NCBI lineage: Bacteria > Bacillati > Actinomycetota > Actinomycetes > Mycobacteriales > Nocardiaceae > Nocardia > Nocardia sp. NBC_01730. Next base: position 7,273,878 of record NZ_CP109162.1, read on the forward strand.
CGCGGTGGTCTGTGCGGCAGGCGCGGATCTCGCACCGGCGGACAAGCGGCTCTATGCCCTGCGCGACGTCACCGGCACGGTTGAATCGATCCCGCTGATCGCCAGCTCGATCATGAGCAAGAAGATCGCCGAGGGCACCGCGGCGCTGGTACTCGACGTCAAGGTCGGCTCCGGAGCCTTCCTGAAGACCCTCGACGGCGCGCGCGAACTGGCCACGGCCATGGTGGAACTGGGCACCGACGCGGGCGTGCGGACAGTCGCGCTACTCACCGCTATGGACACCCCGCTCGGCCGCGCCGCGGGTAACGCACTGGAAGTGGCGGAATCGGTGGAGGTCCTCGCGGGCGGCGGAGCCGCCGACGTCATCGAGCTGACGCTCACCCTGGCGCGCGAGATGGTGGCGCTGGCCGGACTGGAGATCGATCCCGCCGATGTACTCGCCGACGGCCGGGCGATGGACCACTGGCGCGCGATGGTCCGCGCCCAGGGCGGCGACCCGGACGCGCCGCTGCCCATCGCGAAGCACACCGAAGCCGTCCGGGCCGAGCGCGACGGTGTGCTGACCCGGCTCGACGCACTGGGCGTCGGCCTCGCCGCCTGGCGACTCGGCGCGGGCCGCGCGCGACAGGGCGACCCGGTCCAGTTCGGCGCGGGCGTCGAAATGCACGCCAAGCCGGGCGATTCCGTGACGGCGGGACAGCCGTTGCTCACCATGCACACGGATACCCCGGAGGCATTCGCGGGCGCCTCGGCCGTCCTGCGCGATGCCGTCACCGTCGAGGCCGCCGCCCCGCCCTTGCCCGCCCCGCTGATCCTCGAACGCGTCGGAGCCTGATCCGCGCCGGGCGTGGCGCGCCGGGGCGGTGCCGGTCGGTTCGGTGTCCCATCGCGAACCGGGCCGAGCCGGATCGGCAGCGAGATGGTCGCCACGTAGGACTCTGCTGCCGTTTCGGCGTGGTGCGGCTACCGTCGATACATGACTGGACCGATGCCTCTGACTCTCGCCTCGATCCGCCAAGCGCCCAAAGCGCTGCTGCACGATCACCTCGATGGTGGTCTGCGGCCCGCTACGGTGCTCGAGCTTGCCGCGACCTGCGGCTACGACGAGCTACCCGCGACCGAAGCGACCGCGCTCGGCGCCTGGTTCCGTGACGCGGCCGACAGCGGATCGCTGGAGCGGTACCTGGAGACGTTCGCGCACACCGTCGCTGTGATGCAGACCCCGGAGGGTCTGCGCCGGGTCGCCCGCGAATGCGCCGAGGACCTCGCCGCCGACGGCGTGGTGTACGCCGAGGTCCGCTTCGCTCCCGAGCAACACCTGGAGCGCGGGCTGACGCTGGACGAAGTGGTCGACCACACCCTCGCCGGTTTCCGCGAGGGCGAGGCGGCCGCCGCGGAACAGGGCCACACGATCGTGGTGACCTGTCTGCTCACCGCCATGCGGCATGCGGCACGCTCACGGGAGATCGCGGAGCTGGCGGTGCGATTCCGTGACCGCGGCGTCGGTGGCTTCGACATCGCGGGTGCGGAGGCGGGCTTCCCGCCCAGCAGGCACCTCGACGCGTTCGAGTACATGCGCGCCAACAGCGCGCACTTCACCATCCACGCGGGCGAGGCGTTCGGCCTGCCGTCCATCCACGAGGCGCTCGCGTTCTGCGGGTGCGACCGGCTCGGACACGGCGTGCGGATCACCGACGACATCAGCGCGCCAGGCGCGGTCGAGGACGCGCGGCTCGGACTGGTGGCGAACTACGTGCGGGACATGCGCATTCCGCTGGAGCTGTGCCCGTCGTCGAACGTGCAGACCGGCGCCGTGCCCTCGTTGGACAAGCATCCGTTCGACCTGCTTGCCCGGCTGCGCTTCCGTGTCACGGTGAACACCGACAACCGGCTGATGAGCGACACCAGCATGAGCCAGGAGATGCACAAGTTGGTCGAGACATTCGGATACGGCTGGAGTGATCTGGAGCGGTTCACCATCAATGCCATGAAGTCGGCATTCATCCCATTCCCCGAGCGGCTGCGCATCATCGACGACATCATCAAGCCCGGATACGCCGTGCTGATCGGGTAGCTGTGTTTTTGGCCGCGCGGGCGCGGCGTGTTCGCGGCCCCCTTTAGGCTCGCGTCCGAGCGGCCGACGCTGGCGACTTCGTCGCGGACGCGTCGGCCGCTCGGACGCGAGCCGGGCCGCGAACGGGGAATGCTCGGTCTCGCTGCGCTCGGAAGTGGGGGTTGCGCCGAGTAGTTGCGTGAGGAGGCAACTGCGGTGTTGGGTGCACCAAGTCTGCTCGTAGCCTGCGCCAGCCGAGCCAAGGCGAGCCAGCCGCATGCGGACACTGCCGGACTGTGTCCGCCCGCGGCTCGCTCGGGGCTCAGCGGAGGCCGGGGTAGTCGTCTGTTGGACACTGCCGGATCGTGTCCGCCCGTGCGGCTCGCGCCGAGCCGCGTGAAGGCAGGGGTAGTCGTCTGTCGAACACTGCCGGACTGTGTCCGCCCTCGGCTCGCGCCGGGCTCAGCGGAGGCAGGGGTAGTCCTTTGTCGAACACAGTCGGACTGTGTCCGCCCGCAGCTCGCGTCAAAGTCGAGTGGAGGTGAGGCAGCCGCCTACTGCCGGTCGAGCCGGGACTCGAGATTGCGTTCCAGCTCGCGCCAGGACTGCGCCTCGGCGGTGAACGGCGGGTTGGGTGCCATTCGGGTCGGGTCCGGGTTCAGCAGGTAGGAGACGTACCAGCCGAGTGGAGTGGACTGCGCCAGCGCCTGCTCGATGGTGTCGTCGTCGGCGTAGTCGGCGGCGTCGGTGAACAGTTCGACCGCCAGGTCGAGCTGTTCGATGTCGACCGCCTCCGGGCCCTCGGCCAAGTCGTCGGCCAGGCCGGGCAGCACGTAGACGTTCTCGTCGGTGACCTCGACCTCGAGGGAGCCGTCGACCGCTGCGGTCTGCACATCGGCGAACGTGCTCACCCGGGCCAGGTCGTGCTCGTGGTCGTCGGCGAGATAGCGGGCCAGCGCGCGCTCGGAGGAGAAGACCGTGATCGAGCCCTTGGCGCCGAGGAAGATCGGTTCGTCATCGAGGTAACAGCGCAGCGTGAAGAAGCTGCCCTCGGAGGTGACGATCTTGACCGGGTCGATGCCGACCTCGTTCCAGAACGACTCGTCCTCGTCGTCTTCCTCGTCGAGGTCGACGGACTCGAACTCCTCGTCCTCCTCGCTGTCGGACGCGTCATCGGCGTCGACCACGTTCTCCTCGGCGGCGAGCAGCTCGGCCTCCGCGACAGCGACCGCCTCCGCGTCCACCTCCGGGGTCTGGACCACGGAGTCGATGGCGTCCAGGACGTCGTCCCAGCCCTTGGCGATGGCGGCGCCGATCTGGTCCCACAGCTCCTCGCCATCGCGCCCGACGAATGCGCTGACCCCGCCGGGCAGGGCACCGAGCACCGGGTGCGAACCGAAGAACTTGGTGACCGTCTCCAGCTCGCAGACCTCGCCGATGTTGCGCACCATGCCGAGGGTGTCCTCCAACTCGGCGACCGTGTCCACGTCGGGGGTGCCCGCGGCCAGTTCCGGCACCGCGACCAGATCGAAGGTGAAGTTCTCCTCCGGCTCCAGTTCGACCGCCGAGAGGCCGGCGACGACCTTCCACGCCGGATGGTCGACGAGATCGTTGTCGGAGTTGGTGCGGATGAACGCGGCCAGCTCCGCAACGGAGTCGAAACCGTAGAGGGAGTCCTCGTGCCCGAGGAATGCCTCCCACTCGTCGTCACCATCTCGCCAGCGCGGTGCCCACAGGGTGACGAGATCGCCATCGGTCAGGCCGAGCTCGATCGGGACGATGTCTCCAGAAGCCATGAGCGGAAGCCTATCGACCTTCCGCGTCAGGCACTATCCGGCCCGCCCCGATTTGTTCCTCCGGGCCCCTGCCCGGCCGGAACGAACGACTCGTTCAGTGTCGCAACGACCTTCGAGCGCTGCGCGCCGGCATCCTCGGCGGCCCGCCTGCACGCCCAGACGATCAGCTGTCCGACCTCGGCGGGCGGCAACGATGTGACCGACTCCGCCAGGCTCAGACCGACCAGCGCACCGTCGCTGTTCACCTCGACGCCGACCGAGCCGTCCTCGCTGGTAAACCGTCCGCGAACCTGCTTCAGGCCGAACAGCGCCGCCTCCAGTGCTTCCAGCTTCTGGGTCGCCGACGCGACCAGGGCGTCCATTTCCGCACTCATACCGGCCTCATCCAACTCGTCGGTCCCGTGTCCGCGTCGTCGATGCGGTCCAGCTCGTCCACCGCCTGCTGACGAGTGGGCAGGCCGAGCCGATCGAGAATGTCCGCGGGCATGCCCGTCTCCGCGAGCAGTTCGCGTCGCCGCGCTCGCGCCGCGATAGTCGAGCGCTGGGTTAGCCGCAGGATCTCGTTGGCGAGAGACTGCGCACCGTAGCGGTATTCGCTCCGCTCGAACTTGACCTCCACCGGCATGCCCTGATCGGTCGCCCGCACCGAAATGGTGCCCGACCGGTTGCTGCTGCTCGCCACCGTGACGTTGGGGACCTGCGGTCGGGTCATGCTGTGTCCTTTCTGGCATGACCGGGGCCCTGCGTGGTCACGCTTCGCTGCCGCCTTCGGGCCTGACCGGTCATGCCGTGTCCTTTCTGGCATGACCGGGGCCCTGCGTGGTCACGCTTCGCTGCCGCCTTCGGGCCTGACCGGTCATGCCGTCGGCCTGTAGAAGCCGTGGAAGTCCATGCCTGAATTCTCCGTTCGAATCGAGCTGATCTGGACCGGGTCACCCGCCTCGACGAATTGCCCGTTGCCGACCACCATGGCCACATGGCCGTCCCAGATCGCGAGGTCGCCGGGCATCAGGTCACCGGCGGATACCGGTGTGGCCCCGTTGCCTTGATCGGCTGCGAGCCGGGGCAGGTCGACACCCGCCTCGCCGTAGGCGTACTTGGTGAGCCCGCTGCAGTCCAGCCCTGCGCCGGGGCTGTTGCCACCCCAGACATAGGGGGTACCGACGGCGCCGATCGCCGAGCGGACCGCCGTCGCGGCCTGCTCGTTCGGCGCCTCCACGATGCTGCCGTCGGGCAGCGTGATCTTCACGCCCTTGCCGTCGGCGGGCCTTCCCGACGAGCCGGTGTCGGGCCGTGGCGCACCCGGAGTGGTGCCAGGACTTCGTTGGGACTGCAGCGAGGGGCGCGGTGAACTCATCGCGGTGCTCATCACCTGGCCCGCGCCGGTGAACACGCCGGACGCCAGCTGCTGCACGGCGGGGGCGGAGACGGGCAGACCGGCGGGCGGCGGGGTCGGCGGCGGCGGGGTGAGGTCGTTCATCGACGCGGTATGCGTGTGCAGCTCGTTCTGCACCCGGCCGACCACGTTGAGTGCCTGGCCGAGGTGGTCGATCGCCGAGCCGACGAGCACCGTCAGCCCCTCGGGCGTCGCCAGTGCGGGGCCCATGCTCGCCGCGGTGTTCACGAACGACTGGGCGATGCCGGTGAGTTCCTTCTGGCCCGTCTCGACCTCGGCCGCGGCCTGGTTCACCACGGTTGCCATGTCATTGCCACGATCGGAGATGGTGGCAGCGGAGGTCTGCACCCGTAGTGCTTTGGCGGTGGCGGCGTCGGCGGCGCGGCCGTCCCATGCGGCGTTCATGCCGTTGATGCTGTCGCGACCCATCTGGTGGATCTGGTCGACCACAGTCGAGGTGTCGCGCAGCGCGTCGGCCGGGCCGCCGGTGGGCAGCACGCCGGTGCCGAAGCTGGTGAGCAGGTCGAAGAGCGGCTTGGCCAGCGCGTTGACGTCGATCACAGGCTCACTCCAGTTCGGTCGCCGCGTTCCGCAGCGCGCTCGCGTGGGATGTATCGGTCTCGGTGAGCACGGTCGCCGCACCGGCGGCCGCGCCACCCATGCTGGCGAGTACCGCCGAGAGCTGGCCGATCGAGGCGATGTGCCCGGCGTGCGCCGCGGTGTAGGCGGCCATGAAATCGCCGCCGATGAGGCCCATGATCGGACCGAGTAACACCGGCTCGGCCGCCGCCGCGCTCACCCCCGCCGCCGCCATCTCACCGGCCATGACCTGGGCGGTGACACCATAGGCCGCGATGCCCTCAGTGTCCGCCGACATCTTTCGCATCAGAGCTTCCCCCCATCTGTTGTTCCCAGGCAGAGTACGTCATCCACTTGGTTCGACGCGCGCTCTTCCCGTTCGGTTCCGCCGGTTCGCAAAAAAGTCGGGCGGAGTTCGGCGGCGCACCCGCGACCGACCTTATCGTTCCCTCATGCGCACCCACACCGTGGACCATCCACTCGTCACCGCACTGCTCACGACGATGCGGGACAAGCGAACGGCGAATGCGGCTTTCCGTGCCGCGCTGCGCGATCTCACCGGAATCCTGATCTACGAGGCGCTGCGCGAGGCGCCGGTCGAGCGGTTCGAGATCGTCACGCCGGTCGCCGCCACCGAGGGCATCCGGCTGGCTGAGCCGCCGCTGCTGGTTCCGGTATTGCGTGCCGGGCTCGGCATGGTCGACGCGGCCGCCGAGCTGATCCCGGACGCCAGGGTCGGGTTCGTCGGCATCGCCCGCGACGAAGCGACCCACCAGCCGGTCCCCTACATGCAGTCGCTGCCCGCCGACCTCGCCGGGCTGCCGGTCTTCGTGCTCGACCCGATGCTTGCCACCGGCGGCTCGATGCGCCACACGCTGGATCTGCTCACGGCGCGCGGCGCCACCGACATCACTGCGGTATGCGTCGTCGCGGCCCCGGAAGGCATTGCGGCGCTGGCGGATTCGGGTCTTCCGGTGCGGCTCTTCACGGCTGCCGTCGACGCGGCACTGAACGAGAACGCCTATATCGTCCCCGGCCTCGGTGACGCGGGCGACCGGCAGTTCGGCCCGCGCTGACCCGTCCGCGCGGCGGGCCTGCGTCAACGGGTCAGAGTGTCCGGCAGAAGTCGCGCAGCGCCGAAAGCCGCAGGTGCGCATCGGCGCGCGCGGCGTCAAGGTCGGCGCGCGTGGCGATCGGCTCGACCACTTCCAGGTAGCACTTGAGCTTCGGCTCGGTGCCGGAGGGACGGACCACCAGGCGAGACGAGGCGCCCTCGAAGATCAGTGCGTCGGTCCGCATCCGGCCGCGCACCTGGAGCTGGTCGGTGTATTTCACCGGCTCACCCCCGATTTCGTGCGGCGGATTCGCCCGCAGCCGTGCGACTACCGCGGCGGCGTCCTCGGCCGATGCCAGCCGCAGCGACAGTTGGTCGCCGGCGTGCAGGCCGAATTCGACCGCGTAGTCATCGAGTTCGTCGCCGAGAGTGCGCCCCGCGGCCTTCAGCCGGGCCACCAGATCGGCGGTCAGCACGGAGGCGGAGATGCCGTCCTTGTCTCGGACGGTCGCAGGGTCGACACAGTGCCCGATCGCCTCTTCGTACGCATACACCAGGCCGTCGCCCGCGCGGGCCAGCCATTTGAAGCCGGTGAGGGTCTCCGCATAACGTCCGCCGCGGGCGGGAGCCAGCTTGGACAGCAGCCGGGACGACACGATTGTCGTAGCCACCAGCGCGCCGGGACGTGCCGTGCGTAGCGCGCAGTCGCCTAGCAGCACGCCTGTTTCGTCGCCGCGCAGCATCCGCCAGGTGTGGTCGGGCAGCGGGATGCCTACGGCGCACCGGTCGGCGTCCGGGTCGAGCGCGATCGCCAGGTCGGCGCCGACCCGGGCGGCCAGCGTGAGCAACAGATCAGTGGCGCCGGGCTCCTCCGGGTTCGGGAAGGCGACGGTGGGGAAGTCGGGGTCGGGCTCGAACTGCTGGTCGACCACGTGGATATCGGTGAATCCCGCCGCGGTGAGCGCTTGCACGGCGAGATCACCGCCGACGCCGTGCAGCGGAGTGAGCGCGATCCTGATCCCCGCGCGCTCGCGGGCACCGCCGATCAGCACGGGCAGTTCGGTCACCCGGCGCAGATAGTGCCGCACCACATCGTCGTCCGCTGCGGCGACCGGCGTGCGGGCGACCGGCTCGGTGACCGCCTCGATGCAGCGCTCGATTTCGGTGTCTGCCGGTGCGATCAGCTGCGCGCCACCGTCGAGGTACACCTTGTAGCCGTTGTCGGCGGCCGGGTTGTGCGACGCGGTGATCTGCACGCCTGCGACGGCACCCAGCTCGCGCACCGCGTACGCGACCACCGGCGTGGGCAGCGGACGTGGCAGCAGCGTCACCGGAAAGCCCGCCGCGGCAAAGATTTCCGCGGTCGCCGTAGCGAAGTCGGCGGACCCGTGCCTGGCATCGCGGCCGACGACCACCGCGCCGCCGCCGAGGCAACGGCCGCGCAGCCAGTCGACGATTCCAGCGGTCGCTCTGGTCACCGTCGTGACGTTCATGCCGTCCGGGCCGTCCTGCAGCGGCCCGCGCAGGCCTGCCGTGCCGAAGCGCAGCATCTACACCCGTTCCAGCACGCCGCGCAGCAATTTGCCGAGCCGCGGCGCTGCGGCGTGGCCCTCGGCAAGTACCTCGGCGTGCGACAGGTGCGCACCCGTGACGCCCGCGGCCAGGTTGGTGACCAGCGAGATGCCGAGCACCTTCGCGCTGAGTGCGCGGCAAGCGATCGCCTCCAGCACCGTGGACATCCCGACCAGATCCGCGCCGATCGTGCGCAGCATCCGGATCTCGGCAGGGGTCTCGTACTGCGGGCCGGTCAGACCCGCGTACACGCCCTCCGTCAGGCCCGGGTCGAGTTCCCTTGCCAGAGCGCGTAATTCGGGATCCCACGCGTCGACCAAGTCGACGAAGGTCGCGCCGGTCAGCGGCGTGCGGCCGGTCAGGTTGAGGTGATCGCTGATCAGGACCGGGTCGCCGACCTGGAGGCCGGGACGGATGCCGCCCGCGGCGTTGGTCAGCACGACGATCTCCGCGCCCGCGGCGACGGCAGCGGTCACCGGGTGCACTACGTCGGCGGGTCGGTAACCCTCGTAGAGATGCTGGCGACCCATCAGCACCAGCACGGCGGTGTCGTCCACCTCGACGGAGTGGATTACGCCGACATGGCCCTGCGCGCTCGGCGTTCCGAACCCCGGTAGCTCCGGCATCGGCACGGACGCGCGTGGCGACCCGATCTCCGCGGCAGCGTCCTGCCAGCCTGATCCCAGCACCACCGCGACCCGGTGGCGCGGCACTCCCGTACGTTCGGCGATCGCCTCGGCGGCCTGTTCGGCAAGCATGATCGTCACGATAGTGGTGTTTGTCTTGCAGCGCCTGCGGCGCCGCGAACGGGCAACGCTCGGTCTCGCTGCGCTCGGAACTGGGAGTCGGGCCGATGTGGCGGTGAGAGGCGGGAGCCGCAGGTCTGAATGTTTGCCTCTGTGGTAGTTGTCGGTCAGGCGACCGCCGCGTAGGCAACGCAGTCGCAGCGACAGCCACACCAAGGCGAGCCACGCAAATCACGTCGCACCCCGATGCCGCAGTTGCCGCCGCACGCAACTACTCGGCGCACTCCCCGCTTCCGAGCGCAGCGAGACCGAGCATTGCCCGTTCGCGGCCCGGCTCGCGTCCGAGTGATCGCTGCGTCCGCGACGAAGTCGCCAGCAGTGGTCGCTCGGACGCGAGCCATGAGGGGGCCGCGAACACGCCGCGCCCGCGCGGCAAACAAACACAGCTACGCTGCACACATGCCGCATCTGGAACGTGAAGGGGAAGTGTTCGTCGTCTACCTCGGCAACGAGGGACAGACCGATAGCGAGAACCGCTTCCACCCGAACTGGATCGATGAATTCCACGGGCTGCTGGACCGGGTCGAGAACTCTGAGGGACCCGCGGCGCTGGTAACCACCGCCAGCGGAAAGTTCTACAGCAACGGCCTGGACACCGATTGGCTGTTCGGCAACCTGGACAAGATGCACGGCTACCTGGACCGTGTGCACTCGCTCTACACCCGCCTGCTGGCCTTTCCGATGGCGACCGTTGCCGCGATCAACGGCCACGCCTTCGGCGCGGGCGCCATGCTGGCCACCTCGCACGACTTCCGGGTGATGCGCGCTGACCGCGGCTTCTGGTGCCTGCCCGAGGTGCACCTGGGCATGCCGTTCACCGTCGGGATGAACGCCCTGCTCACCGAGCGGCTGACCAACCAGGTCTGCGTCCGGGCGATGACCACCGGGCACCGTTACCCGGCCGACGAGGCGATCGCCGCAGGCATCGTGGACGGCAAGGCGGATGCGCCTTCGTTGCTTTCTGCCGCGATCGAGCGGGCCGGGGCACTCGCCGGCAATCGCAAGCCGAATCTGCCGGCGATCAAGCGCGCGCTGCATGCGAACGCGCTCGCCGGCCTCGCGGTACCGACCGCTCGGGAGAACGTCGCCTTCACGGCTGGCTGACCCGGCGTTCGCCGTTGTCCATGTCGGCGAACAATGCCGCATTCGCCACCCGACGCAACCGCATAGGCCTACTCCCGTTTTCGAGCGTAGCCAGACCGGGCATTGCCCGTTCGCGGCCCGGCTCGCGTCCGAGCGGCCGACGCGTCCGCGACGAAGCCGCCAGCGGCGGTCGCTCGGACGCGAGCCATGAGGGGGCCGCGAACACGCAGCGCCGCAGGCGCTGCACATTAGATACTGCACATTGGATACTGTGTTTCATGCCACCACTGCGCAGTGGACACCGTGAATCGCACCGCGACGATCACGCTGTGCGCATCGATATCGACGACGCGGCGGGCCGCTCCGATGCCGCTGTCGAAGCGGCGTCCGCCGAGCTGATCGCGCTCTCGCACGCGATCCACGCCGAACCGGAGCTGGCGTTCGAGGAGACTCGCAGTGTCGCCAAGACCATCGCTCCGCTGGCCGAACGCGGCTTCGAGATCGAGACCGGCGTCGCGGAACTGCCTACCGCGTTCCGCGCTCGCTACGGCAGCGGCCCTCTGACGGTCGGTATCTGCGCGGAGTACGACGCGCTCCCCGAGATCGGGCATGCCTGCGGCCACAACGTCATCGCCGCAGCCGCGGTCGGCGCCGCGCTCGGCCTCGCCGAGGTCGCGGACGCGCTCGGCCTCACCGTGCTGGTGTTCGGCACGCCCGCCGAGGAGAGCGGCGGCGGCAAGGTGCTGATGCTGGAGCGCGGGGTGTTCGACGATGTCGCGATGGCGATGATGGTGCACCCTGGCCCGCTCGACATCGTCGGTGCCCGCTCGCTGGCCCTTGCCGACGTGTCGGTGGTTTTCCACGGGCGCGAGGCGCACGCCAGCGCGGCTCCGGAGCTGGGCCGCAACGCGGGTGACGCGGCCACCGTCGCGCAGGTTGCTCTTGGATTGCTGCGGCAACATCTCCTGCCCGGCCAGCAACTGCACGGTATAGTCGGCGACGGTGGCGTAGCTCCCAACATCGTGCCCGGACGTGCGGAACTGCTGTATTACCTACGCGCAGTCGACTCCGCATCCCTCGACAATCTGATGCGACGAGCGTCGGCTTGTTTCGAGGCGGGCGCCCTCGCGACCGGCTGCACCCACGAGATCCGGACGCTCGCGCCGACGTACACCGAGCTCACCCCGGATCCGGAGTTACTGTTCGCCTATCGTGAGCAGATCACCGGATTGGGGCGTGTGCCGATCGCCCCGGAACTCGAGGCGCAGCGGCCGCTGGGCAGCACGGACATGGGAAACGTCACCAACATCATTCCGGGCATACATCCGGTTATCGGCATCGATGCCGGTGGTGCGGTGACACATCAGCCGGGCTTCGCCGCGGCGAGCATCAATGCCTCGGCGGATCAGGCGGTTCTCGATGGCGCGCTCGCGCTCGCGCGTACCGCGATCGCCGTCGCCCGCGATGACATACATAGGGACAGGTTGTTGCAACGACTCGTTCAACGACAGGAGGACATTCGGTGAGCACTACCGGCCGTTCGGCGGCGCGGGCGACGGGCCCGTGCGTAGCCACGGAGGGTTCCGGGAGCCCGACATCGTCGGACACTGTGGGAACCGGGCAGGAAGCGGTCGAGTCGTGGTTGGCCGAGCACACGGTCGATCTAGTCCAATGGCGCAGGCACATCCACGCCAACCCGGAGCTTTCCCGCACCGAGTTCGCCACCACCGAGTTCGTCTCGACCTGGCTGACCAAGGCCGGCCTCGCACCGCGGGTACTTCCCGGTGGCACCGGACTCATCTGTGACATCGGGCCGGAGGGACCGCGCATAGGCCTGCGCGCCGACATCGACGCGCTCCCGCTGCAGGAGTTCACCGGACTCGCCTTCGCCTCCACCGTCCCGGGCGTCTCGCACGCGTGCGGCCATGACGCGCACACCACAATCCTGCTCGGCACCGCACTGGCGCTGGCCGAGGTCGAGCTGCCGGTCGGTGTGCGGCTGATCTTCCAGCCCGCCGAGGAGGTCATGCCAGGCGGTGCGATCGACGTCGTGGCCACCGGCGCGATGGCGGGCGTGGAGCGGATCTTCGCGCTGCACTGCGACCCACGCCTCGAGGTGGGCCGGGTCGGCATCCGCGTCGGCGCGATCACCTCGGCCGCCGACACCGTCGAGCTGGTGCTGGACTCGCCCGGCGGCCACACCTCGCGCCCGCATCTGACCAGCGACTTGGTCTACGCGATCGGCACGGTGATCACCGGCCTGCCTGGTCTGCTCAGCCGCCGGATCGACCCGCGTACCAGCACGGTGATGGTGTGGGGCGCGGTCAGCGCGGGCAAAGCGCCGAACGCGATTCCGCAGACGGGCATGCTCACCGGGACCGTCCGCACCGGCGACCACGCGACCTGGTCGCTGCTGGAGCCGATGGTGCGCGAGATCGTCGACGGCCTGCTCGCCCCGACGGGTGTGCGCTACCAGCTGAACTATCGGCGTGGCGTGCCGCCGGTGGTCAACGACGAGCACTCCACCAGGATGTTCGAGGACGCGATCCGCGAGCTCGGTCCCGACGCGCTGGCCGACACCATGCAGTCGGGCGGCGGCGAGGACTTCTCCTGGTACCTGGAGGAGGTGCCGGGTGCGATGGCACGCCTCGGCGTCTGGTCCGGGCAGGGCGAGCAGTTGGATCTGCACCAGCCGACCTTCGACATCGACGAGCGAGCGCTCGCGGTCGGCGTCCGGGTGCTGACCGAACTCGTGCTGAACGCGCGCTGAGTTCTTTGTCACAGCGGTGTGGCCGCCCCCCGGGGCGGCCACACCGCTGTTGCGTTTCGACGGCCTCGCCGTCAGCCGAAGTTGCCCGGTCCGACGTTGCGGCTGTTGCGGGTACGCAACGCGTGGACGTAATCCTCTGGCGCGCCCGCCTTTTCGGCGGCGTCGGCGATCACGCCGATGTAGCGGGCCGACGGTAGTCCGCCCTCGTAGGCGTCGAGCACATACAGCCAGGCCAGCGTGGGTTCGCCGCCACCGTCCGCGTTGCGGGTGACGCGCAGTCGGATCTTCTTGTGGACACCGAAGTCCGAGCCCTCCCAGCGGTCCAGCCGCTGTTCGTCCTCCGGGGACACGTCGTAGAGCACGACGAACACCCGGGAATCCGGCTCCTCGACAACCGTCGCGAGAGGCCCTTCCCAACCGATGTCGTCACCTGCGAAGGTGAGCCGCCAGCCCTCCAACCAGCCCGTCCCGGACATGGGGGAGTGCGGACAGCGCTCGAGCATCTGCGTTGAGTCCATGTTGGACCCATAAGCGGCGTAGATCGGCACCTGCAAAGGGTAGCCAATAACCGTCGGAGACCGCGTTTGATTGCCGCACCCGCGGCGCGCGCCGCGGAACTGTTGCGCACCGGTAACGCGATCGGGGGTGCGAGGCGGTTGCCGGATAACGTCTAGTTACGTGCCGGAGATCCCGGCGCGAAGCTCGAGCGGAGGTATCAATGACCCGCATCGCGATCATCGGTGGTGGACCAGCCGGCTACGAGGCGGCACTGGTGGCGGCCCAGCACGGCGCGTCGGTGACGCTGATCGATGCCGATGGCATCGGTGGCGCGTGTGTGCTGTGGGACTGTGTCCCCTCCAAGACGTTCATCGCCTCGACCGGCGTGCGCACCGACCTGCGCCGCGCCCGCGATCTCGGCATCACCCTCGACCCGAACCAGGCGCGGGTGCAACTGCCCGAGGTGAACGCGCGCGTGAAGGCGCTCGCGCTTGCGCAGTCCTCCGATATCCGCTCGAAATTGCAGACCGTCGGGGTGACGCTGCTGTCCGGGCGCGGCGAGTTGATCGATCCCGGCTCCGGTCTCGCCGCGCACCGGGTGCTCGCCAAGCTGTCCGACGGCGCGCAGCTGACCGTCGAGGCCGAGGTGGTGCTGATCGCGACCGGCGCGAGCCCCCGCGTGCTGCCCGGTGCCGAGCCGGACGGCGAGCGCGTCCTCAACTGGCGTCAGCTCTTCGACCTGGAGGAGCTGCCGGAGACCCTGGTTGTGGTCGGTTCCGGCGTGACAGGCGCCGAGTTCGTCTCCGCCTACACCGAAATGGGTGTGCGGGTGAAGCTGGTCTCCAGCCGGGACCGCGTGCTGCCCGGCGAGGACGCCGACGCGGCGCTTGTGCTCGAAGACGCGCTCGCCGAGCGCGGCGTCGAGTTGGTCAAGCACGCGCGCGCCGACGCGGTGCAGCGGACCGCCGAGGGCATCGTGGTCAAGTTGTCCGACGGCCGCACGGTCTCCGGCTCGCACGCGCTGATGACCGTCGGCTCCACGCCGAACACCAAGGGGCTCGGGTTGGAGCGGGTGGGCATCGAACTCGACCGAGGCGGCTACCTGCGGGTGGACCGGGTGTCCCGCACATCGGTGCCGGGCATCTACGCCGCGGGCGACTGCACCGGCCTGCTGCCACTGGCCTCGGTGGCCGCGATGCAGGGCCGCATCGCGATGTACCACGCGCTCGGCGAAGGCGTGAGTCCGATCCGCTTGAAGACCGTCGCCTCCGCGGTGTTCACCCGCCCGGAGATCGCGACCGTCGGCGTCAGCCAAACCGCCATCGACAATGGCGAGATTCCCGCACGCACAGTGATGCTGCCGCTGAACACCAACCCACGGGCCAAGATGTCCGGGCTGCGGCGCGGTTTCGTCAAGATCTTCTGTCGGCCCGCGACCGGCGTGGTGATCGGCGGCGTCGTCGTCGCGCCGATCGCCTCGGAGCTGATCCTGCCGATCGCGCTTGCGGTGCAGAACAATCTGACGGTCAACGACCTGGCGCAGACCTTCTCGGTCTACCCGTCGCTCACCGGTTCGGTGACCGAGGCAGCGCGCCTGCTGATGCGGCACGACGACCTGGATTGACGCGTGCGGTGCCGTGTCCGTTATCGGACATATGGCCCCGTGAACATGGTGCGGGCGTTCGGCGCGGGTGCTCTTGCCACCCTTGGTTATTCGCCGCGTTGCCCATCGTGCACACATGTGGTTCACTCCTCGGCAGAGATGCGATCGGAGGGCGGTCGCGAGGTTCGGTGCGGGGGGATAGGTCCTTTCCAAATCGGAACGGCGAACGATTCGGCTTAGTTCGACGATCAGGCGTCTCACCCAGGGACCACAGAGTGCGGCCGATCCGGTCCGCACCCCGGGAAGGATTGCGAAAAGTGAAACATCGTAAGCCGAGTCGAACGCAGCGAGCGATGGCGAGCACCTCGTTGCCACTGGCCACCGCGGCTGCGGTGGCCACTCTCTTCGCGGCGCCGGCGGGGGCGGCTCCCAACGATCAGCCGACCACTCCGCCGACGCCCGCTCCCGCGCAGCCGGGAGTGAACGAGACACCGAGCACTCCGGAGACCACCAAGCAGGATCCGGACAAGCCGGAATCGAAGCAGGATCCCGAGAAGCCGGAGAGCACGCCGACGCCGAGCCAGCCCGGCGTCACCACCCCGGACTCGGACCATGCCATGCCCGACCAGAAGGATCCGCGGCTGCCCCGGCCGACGCAGCCGGGTGTGACTCCTCCGCGCGTCGCGCCGCTGCCGGTTCCTGGGCAGCCGGGCGAGCCGCAGCCCCCGGTCGCGCCGGAGCAGGGCGCGCAGCCGGATGGCACCCAGTCGGACACCCCGGGTGGCGAGAACGCCGAGGCGCAGCAGCCGGAGACCTCGACGCAGGCGCAACCGCGGTGGCAGGCGCCGCGTATGGAGGCCGCCCCACCCGCGCCGGTCGTGGAGATGACCGGTCCGCACGCGGAGATCGGCGCGAACGTCGACGGTGGCACGCTGCTGCCGGGCTACGTGGCCAACACCCACCACTTCAGCAACGAGGCGGGTTACGTCGGTACCATCGGCTACAACACGCCCACCGGTGTGGGCGAGGCCGGCGTCTCGGTGGAGTTCGTCGACAAGAACACCGTCAAGCTGACCACTTACACCGGTGGCGAGGGCTTGGCCGACAACAACACCACCGCGGTGTTCGATACCACTCAGCTGAACGCGGCCAAGGCCGCCGTGGAGGACTGGATCCGGGAGCAGCCGGGCGGCGCCGCCGCCCTCGAGGCCGCCGCACAGGTTAAGCTTCCGCTTCAGTCGGGCGATATTGCTCCGCAGACCGTTGAGGTGGCTGGCGTCACCGCCCAGTGGGGTGGTTCACTCCAGTACTGACACGAGCTGATTTCGGCGAGTGGGGCGGTCGTTCGCGACCGCCCCACTCGTGTGTCCTGGGGAAAGGATTGGGTGTGACCTCCGAGGGTGATGCGAGGGAAGACGACCTCGAACAGTCCGGGTCGGAGTTCGGCCCGCCGATGGGGGGTTTCGGACCACCGGTTTCCGAATTCGGTCCTCCGGTTTCGGAGTTCGGCCCGCCGATGGGCGCCGACACCGGACCGCGCTGGCCCGTGCCGGAGCAGCCGACCGACCACCCCGAGCTGATCTGGCGACCGGCCGCCGAGCCAGAGACGACGCCCGCGCCGCCCCCACAGTATCGGGCGCCGGATTCCACCGTCGTCGCCGATCGGCCTGCTCCGGCGCCTGCGCCCGACCACCGTGACATGCCTGCTACGGAGGCCGCGCGACCGCAGGCCTCGGATGGCGAGCAGGAGTCCTGGTGGAACCGGCCTGCCGCCGAGGGTGGCGTGCCGAAACCTCCTCCACCGTCCGAGTCGGGCCTGTCCTGGGCCGAGGACCCGATCGCCATGCGGCTGGCACTGCGCGTTCCTGCGACGCCCCCGCCCGCTCGCCGTTCCGGTTCCTCATCCCGGGGGCGCGTGCTCGGCGTGCTCGCGGCGGTGGTCGTGCTGATCGCGCTGACGGTGACCATCATCGCGGTCTCCCGCGACAACGGCGACACCACCGCCACCCCCGACGTCGGGGGCACCACTGCCGCGTTGAGCTGCCCGTCCAGCAAGGACGGCAAAGTGACCGTCGGCAACGGCCCCGGCGACACTGCCAGTGGGGCCGGGGCCATTCTCGGGTTCCAAAACGCGTTCTACGTCGCGCGCAATGGGGAACGGGCCAGGTCGTTCGTTGCGCCGGACGCGGATTTTTCGACCGCCGCCGTCCTCCAGCAGGCCATCGACGAACATATTCCGGTGGGCACCACGCATTGCGTGCGGATCACCGAGTCGGGCCAGGACACCTTCGATGTCGACCTGACCGAGCATCGCCCAGACGGCACCACGATCGTGTACCCGCAGCGTGTCACGACCGTGGACAGGGGCGGCAGGAAACTGGTCTTCGTCATCCGGGAACGGTGATTTCTTCTCATATACTGGGAATAGAATTTCATATTCTGGTCAGCGATGTGGGACAGTGAGGTCTCGCGTACCGTGGCGTACCTCGGAGGTTTCATGTCGCCGATCACTCCACCGCTGGCCCGGCGCCTCGGAGGCCTGACGAGCTCGGCGATTCGCGACCTGTTGAAGCTGACCGCCCGCGACGACGTCATCAGCCTGGCCGGTGGGCTGCCCGATGAGCAGCTCATGCCGCGCGATCGGATCGCGCTGGCGGCCGAGTCGGCGCTCGCGGACCGCACACGGCTTCAGTACACCGAATCGGCGGGCTGGGGACCGCTGCGCGAGGTGCTGGCGGCACGCGAGACGGCACGGATCGGTCGGCAGGTGCCGCTCGAGGAGATGTTCGTCACGCACGGCTCGCAGCAAGCGCTGTCGCTGCTTGCCGAGGTGCTGCTGGATCCAAGCGCGCTTGTCGTGGTCGAGGATCCGGCGTATGTCGGTGCGCTGCAAGTGTTTCGGGCTGCGGGAGCGCGGATCGTCACGGTTCCGCTCGACGCGGAGGGTATGCGGATCGACGCGCTGGCCGAACTGCTCGGCCGTGGGGAGCGCCCCGCGCTGGTGCACACGGTGAGCAATTTCCACAATCCGCGTGGTGTCACCATGACCCCGCGGCGTCGCCGCGAACTCGCCGAACTCGCCGAACGGTACGGGTTCTGGGTGATCGAAGACGATCCGTACGGTGAGC
This sequence comes from Nocardia sp. NBC_01730, assembly GCF_035920445.1. Lineage (NCBI taxonomy): Bacteria > Bacillati > Actinomycetota > Actinomycetes > Mycobacteriales > Nocardiaceae > Nocardia > Nocardia sp. NBC_01730. The sequence goes on from NZ_CP109162.1 coordinate 7,292,216, forward strand.
TGTGGTTCGATCGGCCATCGCCGGAGCCGGTTGCGTCGTACTCGCCCAACGTGATCCGGCTGTCGAGTGTGTCGAAGACCCTGGCGCCGACGCTGCGGGTGGGGTGGATGATCGCACCGAATGCGGTGTGCCGGGGCGTGGAGTTGCTGAAGCAGGGTGCGGACCTGTGCGGTTCGGCCCTGACTCAGCAGATCGCCGCCGATCTGCTCGCCGACACCGATTGGCTGGTGGCGCATGTGGACAAGATCCGGCGCGTCTACGGTGAGCGGGCGCGTGTCTTGGTGCAGGCGCTGCGCGAGCGCTTCGGTGACCGAGTGGTGACTACCGAAGCCGCTGGCGGCATGTTTGTCTGGGTCGACTTCACCGATGGAACCGACACCGTGGACCTGCTACCTCGCGCGGTCGATCTCGGCGTAGCCTACGTCCCCGGCGAGGCTTTCTCGATGTCCGGCGCCCACCGCAATTCGATGCGCCTGTGCTTCACCACCTCCGAGGCGGAGACGCTTCAGGAGGCGACCGTCCGCTTGTCCCGTGCAATAGGCGAATAGCTGTGTTTGTTTGGCAGCGCCTTCGGCGCTGCGTGTTCGCGGCCCCCTATTGGCTCGCGTCCGAGCGACCACTGCTGGCGACTTCGTCGCGGACGCCGCGGCCGCTCGGACGCGAGCCGGGCCGCGAACGGGCAATGCTCGGTCTCGCTTCGCTCGGAACTGAGAGGGGGCCGATGCGGTTGCGTCGGGAGGCGAACACGGTATCGATTGTTCGCTAATCTACCCAGCCGTAGGTGCGTTCGACGGCCTTGTCCCATGCTTCGAGGTGCTTGTCCCGGTCCGCGGCCGACATGGTCGGGTGCCAGGTCTTGTCGGCGGCCCAGTTGGCGCGGATGTCGTCGGTGCTCGGCCAGAAACCGACGGCCAGACCCGCCGCGTAGGCGGCGCCGAGCGCGGTGGTCTCGTTGACCACGGGGCGCACCACGGGCGCGTCGAGAATGTCGGACTGGAACTGCATGAGCAGGTCGTTGCCGACCATGCCGCCGTCCACCTTCAGTGTGGTGAGCTCCAGGCCGAGGTGTTCGGACTCGGCGTCGGCGCGCATCGCATCGACCACTTCGCGGGTCTGGAACGCGGTGGACTCCAGCACCGCCCGCGCGAGATGCGCCTTGGTGACGAACCTGGTGAGCCCGGCGATCACGCCGCGCGCGTCCGGTCGCCAGCGCGGCGCGAACAGCCCGGAGAAGGCGGGGACGATGTAGGCGCCGCCGTTGTCGGCGACGCTGCGAGCCAGCGGCTCGATCTCGTCGGCGGCGGAGATGATGCCGAGATTGTCGCGGAACCACTGCACCAGCGAGCCGGTGACCGCGATGGCGCCCTCCAGCGCGTACACGGCGTCCGCGTCGCCGAGGCGATAGCACACCGTGGTGAGAAGGCCGTGTCGGCTGAACACCGGCGTGGTGCCGGTGTTCAGCAGCATGAAATTGCCGGTGCCGTAGGTGTTCTTGGCCTCACCGGGCGCCAGGCATGCCTGGCCGAAGGTGGCGGCCTGCTGGTCGCCGAGGATGCCGGCCACAGGTACCCCGGCCAACGGCCCGGAATTGATCTCCGCGTACACCTCCGAAGAACTGCGGATCCGCGGCAGCATCGCCTCCGGCACGCCGAACTTCGCGCAGATCCGCGAATCCCACTGCAGCGAACGAAGATCCATCAGCATGGTGCGCGAGGCATTGGTCACGTCGGTGACGTGCTCGCCGGTGAGGTTCCACAGCACCCAGCTGTCGACGGTGCCGAAACACAGCTCGCCCGCCTCGGCGCGGTCCCGCGCGCCCGCGACGTTGTCCAGGATCCAACGCAGCTTCGGCCCCGCGAAGTAGGTGGACAGCGGAAGGCCGGTGCGGTCCTGGTAGCGGGTCGCTCCCGCCTCGCCGCCCAGCTCGGCGCACAGCCGATCGGTGCGGGTGTCCTGCCAGACGATGGCATTGTGCACCGGCTTGCCGGTCTTGCGATCCCACACCACCGTAGTCTCGCGCTGGTTGGTGACCCCGACCGCGGCGATGTCGTCGCGGGTGAGCCCGTTGCGCTCCAGCGCCTCGCCGAGCACGAATTCGATATTGCGCCAAATTGTTTCGGGATCGTGCTCGACCCAGCCTGGTCGCGGGAAGATCTGTTCGTGTTCCCGCTGGGCGACACCGACGACGCGCCCCTGCCGGTCGAAGACGATGCACCGACTCGAGGTCGTGCCTTGATCGATGGCGGCCACATAGCGACGCATGTGATGTATTTTGCAGCGCTGTGTTTGTTTTTGCTGTGTCTTTGGCCGCGCGGGCGCGGCGGGTTCGCGGCCCCCTGGTGGCTCGCGTCCGAGCGGCCGCCGCTGGCGACTTCGTCGCGGACGCGGCGGCCGCTCGGACGCGAGCCGGGCCGCGAACGGGCAATGTTTGGTCTCGCTTCGCTCGGAAGCGGGAGTGGGGCTGGTGTGATTGCGTCGGGTGGCGAACGTGGTATTGAGCTCTTCGCTCTTGGGCGTTTGCGGCCCCTCGGTGTTTCGTATGCGGAGTGGTCGACGCTGGCGACTTCGTCGCGTGCGCGTCGGCTGCTCGGACGTGAGCTGGGCCGCGAACGGGCAATGTTTGGTCTCGCTTCGCTCGGAAGCGGGAGTGGGCCGATGTGGAGTCGGGTTGCGCGTTTTGTCTGGGTTGTCCACGACACGACGAGTGGTCCCTCGGCTCATGCCCAGGCAAAGAGGAGGTCGGCCCGGTGTGGTTGCGAAGGGCGGCGTGGTGGCCGGTCGCTCGGTTAAGGTAGGTCTTGTTACCGATGGGTAGTACATGGCCACACGGGAGTGGCGACGGCCGGGGGATTCCGCGGCGGTTCGCTTAGCCTGGAGTTGAACAGCTCGATCGAATACATCCGCATCGGTTGGAGGAGTCGAGCATGACCAAGAAACCGGTTTCGCAGTTCCTCGGCCCGGAGCAGCGCAGAACGGCGTGGGAGCGCTTCGGCAAGGATCATTTCGACGTGGTCGTGGTCGGCGGTGGCGTGGTCGGCGCCGGGATCGCGCTGGACGCGGCGACCCGGGGCCTGCAGGTCGCACTCGTCGAGGCGCGTGATCTCGCATCGGGTACCTCCAGTCGGTCGTCGAAGATGTTCCACGGCGGATTGCGTTATCTGGAACAGCTGGAGTTCGGACTGGTGCGCGAGGCGCTGCGGGAACGTGAACTCGCGCTGTCAACCCTGGCACCACACCTGGTCAAGCCGCTGCGCTTCCTGTATCCGCTGACCCATCGAGCGTGGGAGCGTCCGTACGTCGCGGCAGGGCTGGTCCTCTACGACACCATGGGTGGTGCTAAATCCGTTCCCGGACAACGGCATCTGACCCGCGCCGGCGCGTTGCGGCTGGCGCCGGGGCTGCGGCGTGACGCACTGATCGGCGGCGTGAGCTACTACGACACGGTGGTCGACGACGCGCGTCACACCATGACCGTGGCCCGCACCGCCGCACACTACGGCGCGGTGATCCGCGCCTCCACCCAGGTGGTGGGGCTTCTGCGCGAGGCCGACCGGGTGGTCGGTGTGAAGGTGCGTGACACCGAGGACGGACGCACCGGCGAGGTGCGCGGACACGTGGTGATCAACGCGACCGGCGTGTGGACCGACGAGGTCCAGGCTCTCTCGCAGCAGAGGGGGCGGTTCCACGTGCGCGCCTCCAAAGGAGTGCATATCGTGGTGCCCCGCGACCGGATCGTCAGCGACACCGCGATCATCCTGCGTACCACGACCTCGGTGTTGTTCGTCATCCCGTGGGGTACGCACTGGATCATCGGCACTACCGACACCCAGTGGAACCTCGACCTCGCGCATCCGGCGGCCACCAGGGCCGACATCGACTACCTGCTCGACCGGGTGAACCAGGTGCTGGTTACCTCGCTCACCCCCGACGACATCGACGGCGTGTACGCGGGACTGCGGCCGCTGCTGGCGGGCGAGAGCGACGAGACCTCCAAGCTGTCGCGCGAGCACGCCGTCGCGCGGGTGGCGCCCGGACTGGTCGGCATCGCGGGCGGCAAGTACACCACCTACCGTGTGATGGCCTACGACGCGGTAGACGAAGCGGCACAGGACATTCCGGCCCGGGTCTCGCCTTCGATCACCGAGAAGGTGCCGCTGCTCGGCGCGGACGGCTACTTCGCGCTGGTCAACCAGACGGTGCAGCTGGCCGAGGCATATGGTGTGCACCCGTACCGGATCAAGCACCTGCTCGACCGCTACGGCTCGCTGATCGACCAGGTGATGGCCTTCGCCGACGGCAAACCCGAACTGCTGCAACCGATCACGGACGCTCCGTCATATCTGCAGGTGGAGGCGGTCTACGCGGCGGAAGCCGAGGGCGCGCTGCACCTGGACGACATCCTGGCCCGGCGGACCAGGATCTCGATCGAGTACCCGCACCGGGGCGCCAACTGCGCCGAACAGGTGGCCGGATTGGTCGCGCCGATCCTGGGCTGGGACGCCGACGAGATCGACCGGGAGGTCCGGACCTATCAGGCGCGCGTCGAGGCGGAGATCCGTTCGCAGACCCAGCCGGACGACGCCTCCGCCGACGCCCTGCGCGTCGCGGCGCCCGAACCCCGCCCGGAGCTCCTCGAGCCCGTGCCATCGGAAAGCTGATCCGGCCGTTCGCCTGACTTTCGTGCTCGACAACCGGTGGCAATCGCATCCAGATCGCAGGCAGCGCAGTGCGATCAGCGGCCGAGATCAGTGCGTTTCCACACCCATCGCCCATTCGGCCAGTGACCCGTAGATATCGCAGCATCAGCTTGTCTGGTATCGGATCGGGTCGGCGAGGTGCAGACGGCCAGCTCCTCCACGGCGGCCGACCGGATTCGCTCGGTCGCGCCGTTCGGATCGACGCTCACCCGATGTACCGGGACAGATGGCGCGCGTCGATCGCCCGTGCGTAAGCGCGCCCGAGCCCGAGCCGCTACCGCAGACCGGGTGGCCCGCCGTCAGGTGGGCTGAGCATGATGCGCCGGCCGGCGCAGCGTGCGGCTAGGCGGCCGACCTGGTCCACGTCGGCGTTCCAGTCCACGCTGCTGATCCCGGGCAGTGCGATCGCCGACTCGCGGTCCAGCAGCGCGGGCCGCCGATCAGTGCCTCGAACTCGGCCGTGGTGCCCAGCGGGCGATCGAGGTACAGGTTGGTGCCGACGATCGGCATGTAGCCGAGTTTCTTCGGCGGCCTCGTAGATCTCGGGGTGTTCGGGCAGGTCGTCGAGCAGGCCGCCGACGTTGGAGTTGGGTACCGCGCAGATCACCGAGTCGGCGGGAACCGTGGTTCCGCCGGTGAGGGCGACGCCGGCGACCCTGCCTGATGCACTCCACGGTTGACTTACGAATTGTGAGTCAAGTGGGTGAGTTGGTCGCGCGTCAAGGATGCGGCGACATCGTCGACACGGGTGCGCGCGGAGACTCCGGGGCGCCGGTCGACGAATTCGGGTGCAGCAGAAGGTAAGTGAACGCGACGGTGGCGAGGGCCGCCATGGTGGCGACCAGAAGACGCATGGAGATCGCGAGGAGCAGCCGCGTGCTCGATTGCGATACCGTCGTCATGTGCCTGCTCCTGTGCTGGGTCCGGACTGCCACAGTGCATGTCGTCGCAGGGGCGCGGATCGTTAGCAATGGGGTGGCAAATTACATTCGGAGCGCGGTATCCGGGTCAGGCCCAGGTAGCCGGGATCGGCTGACAGCGCGGGCAGAAGTAGATGCCGCGTTCTCGTTGGACGACGCGGTCGGAGTCGGGGGCGGTGTCGCCGAGCAGGTCGGCCACCAGTGGTGTCCCGCAGCGCTGGCACGGGCGGCGGGCGCGGCCATAGGCCAGCGGGCGGCGCGGGGGTTTGTCGGCGGCCTCGGTCAGCACCCGGTGCGCCTCGTTGACCAGTGCGAACAGGTCAGGGACGTCGCCGACCCCGGTGGCCGGGTGGACTCGGCGCAGAAAACAGACTTCGCTGCGGAAGATATTGCCGATGCCGGCCAGATTGCGCTGGTCGAGCAGCGCGACGCCGATAGGTTGATTCGGATACCGCTCCAGCCGCCGAACGGCTTCGGCCGCATCCCAATTCGGCCCGAGCAGGTCCGGTCCGAGGTGGTCGACGATCCGGTGCTCCTCGCCCACCCGCACCACCTCGACAGTGCCCAGCGAGAATCCGACGGCTTCCACCTCGTCCGTGCTCAGCACGACCCGCGCGGCAACTCGGGGTCCGGTCCACCGCTGCCCGCAGTGGAAGACGCGCCACTTGCCCTCCATCTTCAGGTGGCTATGGATGCTCGAGGTCGGCGTCCGGATGAACAGATGCTTGCCATAGCTGCCGACGCTCTCGACCACCTGTCCGCGCAGGTCGATCGTCGCGTATCGCGGCACCCGGAAATCGCTGCGTGTCAATTCTTTCCCGGCCAACGCGGCGCGGAGACGTCCGGCGGCCAGGTAGACCGTGTCGCCCTCAGGCATACGGTGGCTCCGATTCCGCGGCGTCGGCACTGCGGCTCGCCCGGGTGTGCGGGCTCACGGGCGGCTCCGCAGGCGCAGCCCACGCGGGGTGGCGGAGAAGCCCGCCTCGGTGAGGAAACCGGCGAAGGTGTTGCCGTGCACGGTGTCGCCGTTGACGCGGTCGATCACCAGCGAGTCCACCCGGCGGCGATGCACCAGGTCGGCCAGTGCCTGCGCGGCGCGGCGGCGAGCCTCCGGGTCCTCGGTGAAGGTCAGCAGGGTCTTGCCGCCCCGCTCCAGGTACAGGACCAGTTCACCGTCGACAAGCACGACGAGGGCCCCGGCTTTGCGTCCCGGCCGATGTCCGCCATCGCCGTCGCCCTTCGGCCAGGCCAGCGCGGCGCCGTACGGGTTCGCCGGATCGCACGCGGCCAGCGCCAGAGCCGTGCCGGTCGGCTGCCTGGACTCGGGACGAGCGCGTTCGGTGTCGAAGGAGCGCAGCCGGTCCACCACGTCGGTGGTGGAGAACTGGGCGCCGCCCAGCGAGTCGACGAAATAGCCTCGACGGCAGCGCCCGCGATCTTCGAACTCGGTGAGCACTCGATACATCAGCGCGAATCCGCCGGGCACACCCTCGTTCTGCACCGAGCCTCTGGTCAGCACCCCGTATCGCTCCAGAAGCAGGTCCGCGGTCGCGTGCGCGCGCACGGTGTTGTCCGATACCCGCTCCGGCAGCAGCGACCACCGCCCGGCGACCGAGGGCGGGCCGGATCGGGTCGGCATGCTCGCTCGGGGCAGGTAGGCCCGGCCGCGCGGCGCACGCCGCGGTGTCCGGTGCGCGGTGGTGGTCCGCGTCGTGCCGGACAGCAGCGCACGCACGGGCGCAAACGTGTCGCCGGAAACGATGCCCGCCCAGACCAACTCCCATAGCGCAGTGGCTACCGCACTGTCGTTGAGCATGCCGGTCGCATCCGAGAGCTGCCGGAAGAAGAACGCGCCGCCGGCCTGCGGTACCGGAACGAGTTGGGGGGCGCCCGAGGCGGAAGCGTCCAACCGCCCCGCCGCGGAGTGTTCGGGCGGCGATAGTCGTCCGGCGGTGCCCCGATTCGCGCTCGTGGAGCCGGGCCCCTGCGCATGATTCGTCGAGTCACGAGCGTTCCGCGGGCTGCGGCGCGCCGAGCGTTGGTCGGTCGAGTCCGTCCGCATCCCGAAGTTTTCCACGGCCTCGCCGGGCGAATCCGGTTCGTCGAGCGACACCGGCGCTCGGGCGATCGGGTCCTCGGAGGGAGGAAGCGGAGTCCTCGGCGCCAGGGACGCGCCAAGGGTGGTGAGCAGTCGCAGCTGAATCTCCGAGAGATCGATCTCGTCCGATGGCGTCAAGGTGAACGGGGCTTGGTCGGCCAGGTGCAGGGCGATCCAGCCGTCCTTGGCGGTGATGGCGCCGTGGCCGGACCAGATCATCTCGCCGGTCGCCATGAGTTCGTCGAGCATGGCGGGGGAGTAGTCGCGCACCCGCGCGGGCAGGACGAGCGATTCCCAAGCCGACGCCGGAACCGGCACGCCCGCCAGCTGTTCCACGACGGTCGCCACGCCGTCGACGCCACGCAGCTCGCCGGTGTCGATGTGCTGCCATGAGGCAAGGAAGCGGCCGAGCGCGGCGGTCGAGACCGGCTCGACATCGTGCCGTGCCGCGGCGAGCGACCGGCGGCGCAGCCGGCGCAGCACCTGCGCGTCGCACCATTCCGAGCCCGTGGCAGCGGGCGTGAATTCGCCCTCCACCACCCGCTTTTCAGCGGCGAGTCGGCGCAGCGCGGTGGCGGCGACGGCGGTGCCGAGACCGAACCGTGCCGCGACCGCCTCGACGCCGAACGGGCCGTGTGTGCGGGCGTAGCGGCCGATCAGGTCACCGAGTGGGTCGGCCACCGGCTCGATGAAAGCCGACGGCGTGCCGATCGGCAACGGCACCCCCAGTGCGTCCCGCAGCCGCGCCGCGTCTTCCACCGCCACCCACCAGCTCCGGCCCGCGAATGAAACCCCCAGTGCCCGACGCGAAGTCACGAGGCCGCCGAACCAGGCAGCCGGGTCCTCATCGCAGCGCTCGGCAGCCTCGGCGGCAGTGAGCGGACCGAGCAGCCGCAGCAGATCCGCCAAGCCCTCGGCGTCTCTTGCACGGCGTTCCGGCGTGAGCCGCTGCAATTCCCGTTCGGTCTGCTCGATGACCGCGGCATCCAGCAGCTCGCGCAGCTCAACCCGGCCGAGCAGTTCGGCGAGCAGCCCGGAGTCGAGCGAGAGCGCGGCGGCGCGGCGCTCGGCCAGCGGGCTGTCCCCGTCGTACATGAACTGCCCGATGTAGTCGAACAGTAGGGCGTTCGCGAACGGTGACGGCGTCGCGGTCGCCACCTCGACCAGCCGCAACTGGCGTCGCGCCACCCGGCCGAGCAGGTCGCGCAGCGACGGCAGATCGTAGACGTCGCGCAGGCATTCGCGCACCGTCTCCAGCAGGATCGGGAACTCGGGAAACTTGCGTGCTACGTCGAGCAGTTGGGCCGAGCGCTGACGCTGCTGCCACAGCGGGGCGCGCTTGCCAGGGTCGCGGCGGGGCAGCAGCAGTGCGCGTGCCGCGCACTCGCGGAACCGGGAGGCGAACAGCGCCGAGCCGCCGACCTGCTCGGTGACGATGTCGTCGATCTCGTCGGGCTCGAAGACGAACAGCTCGGCGCCGGGCGGATCGTCGGTGGTGTCGGGGAGCCGCACGACGATGCCGTCATCGGAGGCGTTCGGCGTGGCGTCCACGCCGAACCGCTCGCGCAGCCGCGCCCCGATGGCCAGCGCCCACGGCGCATGCACCGGCAGGCCGTACGGCGAATGCAGGACCAGTCGCCAGTCGCCGAGTTCGTCGCGAAACCGCTCCACCACCAGGGTGCGATCGGTGGGCAGATGTCCGGTCGCGGTGCGCTGTTCGTCCAGCAACGTGATCAGGTTCGCCGTCGCGTTGTCGTCGAGACCGGCCGAGCCCATGAGTTGTGCGATGCCGTCCTGCGCCGGTCCCGCGCCGGGATCGGCGGACTTTTGCCGCGATGGCCGCTGAGCGGGAGTGCCGGCCGGGCGGCTGGGTTCTGCGCGCTCGGCTTGCGCGCGCGACGAAGTCACCGACCCGACGGCTACTGAGCCCGGCGCGACCGAACCGGGTGCCGATACATCGGAAGCCGCCGAACCAGGGGATGTCGACCCGCTTCGGGTAGCAGCACCCTTGCGTCGCAGGGGATTTCGCGTGCCTATCATGTGGGTGGACTCGGACGCACGCTCCTGTCCGACCATGCGCACGAACTCACCGAGCGCCGCACCGAGTTCCGCGGGCCGCCCGAGCCCGTCGCCGTGCCAGAACGGCAACCGGCCCGGCTGTCCGAACGCGGGTGTCACAAGCACCCGGTCGAACGTGATCTCCTCGATCCGCCAGCTCGTCGCCCCGAGCGCGAACACATCGCCGACCCGGGACTCGTAGACCATCTCCTCGTCGAGCTCGCCAACCCGCGAGGCCTTTTCACCGACCATGTACACCGCGAACATGCCGCGGTCCGGAATCGCTCCTCCCGAGGTCACGGCCAAGCGTTGCGCGCCGGGCCGCCCGGTGAGCGTGCCCGCGTCGCGGTCCCAGACCAGCCGGGGCCGCAGCTCGGCGAACTCGTCCGAGGGATACCGGCCGGACAGCAGATCCAGCACCGACTCGTAGGCTGAACGCGGCAGTGACGCATAACTTCCCGTGCCGCGCACGACCTCGAACCACGCGTCGGCGTCGATCGGGTCGAGCGCGCACGCCGCGATCGTCTGCTGGGCGAGGATGTCCAGCGGGTGCGCCGGGATCTGGATCGCCTCGATCTGCCCCGCGGCCATCCGCTTGGCGGCCACCGCGCAATGGATGACGTCGGTGCGATGCTTCGGGAAGATCACCCCGCGCGAGATCTCGCCGACCTGGTGTCCGGCCCGTCCGATCCGTTGCAATCCGCTCGCCACCGAAGGCGGCGCCTCCACCTGCACCACCAGATCGACCGCGCCCATGTCGATGCCGAGCTCCAGGCTGCTGGTCGCGACGACGCAGCGCAGCCGTCCGCTCTTCAAATCGTCTTCGATCAGCGCGCGCTGTTCCTTGCTGACCGAACCGTGGTGGGCGCGCGCCAGCAGTGGTCCAGCGCCGTGGATCACCTCGGTGGACGGCCCGAGCTGGGCGGGCGGCTTGTGCCCGGCGCGCGCGTCCGGCCGGTAGGCGACAGTTTGCGGAACCACGGAGGTATCGGGCACGGTCCCCACCGGCTCGCCGCGCCGCGCCGCATAGGCCTCGTTCAGCCTGGCCGTGAGACGCTCGGCCAGCCTGCGGGAGTTCGCGAACACGATCGAGGACCGATGTTCCAGAACGAGATCCACGATCGCTTCGTCCACATGCGGCCAGATCGATCCCGGCTGGTCGGAGTCGCCCGGCTCGGTCATGTCCGGCACCGGCACGCGCACCGACAGGTCGAACGTCTTCGGCGCGGGCGGTGCGACCAGCGTGAACGGCGCGTTGCCGACCAGGAACCGACCGACATCCTCCGGGGGCCGCACGGTGGCGGACAGGCCGATCCGCTGCGCGGGTCGCTCGGTCAGCAGGTCGAGCCGGGCCAGCGACAACGCCAGATGCGCGCCGCGCTTGGAACCGGCGATCGCGTGCACCTCGTCCACGATCACCGTGCCCACGTCCCGCAGCGTCGCCCGCGCCGCCGAGGTGAGCATCAGGAACAGCGATTCCGGCGTGGTGATCAGAATGTCCGGCGGGGTGCGCTGCATGGATCGGCGCTCCGCGGTGCTGGTGTCGCCCGAACGGACTCCGACGGTGATCCGCGGCGGATCGAGTCCGAGCCGCTTGGCGGTCTGCGTGACGCCGACCAGCGGCGCCCGCAGATTGCGCTCCACGTCCACCGCGAGCGCCTTCAAAGGGGAGATGTAGAGCACCGAGGTCCCGGTCTTCTCGGCGGGCCGTTCCCGCGTCGCCAGCCGATCGATCGCCCAGAGGAACGCCGAGAGCGTCTTCCCTGACCCCGTCGGCGCGATGACCAGCGTGTGGTCGCCCGCCGCGATGGCATCCCACGCCCCGAGTTGAGCGGACGTCGGCCCGGGGAACGCGCCGTCGAACCACTCCTGGGTCGCACGGGAGAACTGGGCCATGGCATCAGTGTGCACCCGGGCACCGACAAGCACGTCCGCACCGTTGCACGAGCGAAGCGGGAGCAATCGAGGTACGGCCGTCGGCGTCGCGCCGTACGCTTCGATCCGTGCAAAAGGTGCTCAGAGTCGACCTGGTCAGCCATGGTATGACCGAGGCGATGCGGAAGGCACGTTTTCCGGTCGATGAATCGCTGACCGAGGCAGGCCGCCGGAATATCACCGAGTGTGGGCCGCTCACCGCCGCGCGGGTGCTCACGGGACCGGAGCGTAGGACCGTGGAAACCGCCGCCCTGCTGGGGTTGCCCGGCGACGAGGACACCCGGCTGCGCGATCTGGACGCGGGCGCGTGGCGCGGCGGGGAACTGATGTCGGTGCCGCAGGACGAGCTGTACGCCTGGCTCACCGACCCTGCGTTCCGCGGGCACGGCGGCGAGTCCGTGGTGGATGTGATCGAGCGGACCAGGGACTGGATGGCGGAGGTCGCCGCGGAGGGAAAGTCCACCATCGCGGTCACCCATCCGGCCGTCATTCGGGCGGCGCTGCTGGTGACCCTGGACGCCCCGCCGAAATCGTTCTGGCGGATCGACATTCCGCCGGGCAGCGTCACCCGTCTGCACTATCGCGGCGAATGGACGCTGCACTTCACGGCCTGACGCGCGGCGGCACGGTCATCCGGCGGCGAGGGTGACCAGCAGCAGGTCCGCTCCCTCAGCTGAACGAGCGCGAAGCGGCCCCGGAGCACATCTCCGGGGCCGCTTGTTCCGGTGTGGCTAGCAGTTGATCGGTGCGGGTTCGCCGCGGAACCTGGCGTCCATGTAGTTCCATGCTTCGGCGAATCCGGCGACGGCCGTGGTCATGTGCTCGGCGATCTCGTAGGGGCGGAACTGCACCCTGGCCCCTGCCCTGCAATACCGGTTGACGACCTCGGCGACGGGGCCGAACGAGGTGAGCGTGTCGAAGCGGCCCTGCCAGATAAAGGTCGGAACGGTCGGCACGCCCTCGAAGTAGCGCAGGCTGTTCTCCCGCAGTACGGCGAGCGCCTCCGGGCTGTCCATCAGGTTCTTGGACGCCGCCATCTGCTCCGCGCTGCGGAAGGCTCCCTCGTTGATCAGGAACCGGCGGCAGGCATCGCGCGTGAGATCCCGGAACCACAGCCCGGTGTCGTTGAGCTGATCGGAGACCGGCACCCGGTCCGGGTATTCGCGTTCCAGCCCCATGGCCGCGGCGAAAGCCAGCCCGAACCCGGGGTGCGGGTTGAAGCCGAGCGCGTGTGCCATCTCTCCGAGGTCGGCGGGGATGCCGCCCGCGACGGCGGCGGTGAGCTGCACGTCCGGCGCGTAGGTGGGTTGCATCGCGGCCGCCCACGCGGTGGCCAAACCGCCGCCGGAGTAGCCGGCGAGGGCGACCGGGGAGTTGGCCAGACCGAGTTCGGCGACCTTGCGCACGGCCCTGATGCTGTCGAGGGTCATCATTCCGCTCAGTCGCGCCGCGCTGTAGGCGGAGGTGGGGCCCAAGTAGTCCGGGACCGAGACCGCCCAGCCGCGTCTGATGGGCAGCATCATGCCGGCCGCGTCGTCCAATTCGCCGTTGAACAGCGAGCGCGACGGGCTGCACTGGGTGCCGAGGGAATTGATCAACGCCTGGTAGGAGACCAGCGGCGGGTTCTGGACCCCGGGGGGAAGTAGGACGGTTGTTACTCCCATGACGGGATTGCCCTGTGAGTTGGTGGAGCGGAACGCCACCTGCCAGTCGTCGGTCCCCGCGTAGGGACCGCTGTCGATCCTGCGGGCGCGCACCACGTCACCTGGCTGGAGTCCGGCAAGATTTGGCGGCGCGGCGTAGAAGGGATCAGGATCCGGGGTGGGATACAGTGGCTGTGCTGTCACGGGTGGGCCGAGCAGGCCGACCGAGAAGATGCTCAACAGTAGGATCGCGATCCGGAACACGACTCTGGTCACGGTTTTCCTTCGAAGGTCAGCCGCCAGCGATACACCGACCGACGGGGCTCATTCCCCAGGTCGGTGTTTCGGATGGACCGGCACGGCATGGGAAGTCGCAGCGAACCACCTCGTTCACTGCGTGGATCGAAAGAAGGCAACGGCAGCCGGAGCGAATGCAAAATGTTTGCTGAAGATTAGCACGGCCCCTTGGCTTCGGGTAGGTGATAGCCAAAGAAGGGCGTTCTATTCGCTGCGAAAGGTATCGTCGAACCGGATATTGCCTGTTCAGGCGAGGCTTAACACCGTTCGGTTGCCCAGTGGGTGTTGCAGGTCGACCACGACCACGCCGTACTCACGCTTTTGCTCTGGATTTGCGCCCTGGCACGGCGGCATGCCACGGTGCAGGCCGCGGATGAGCTTCACAGTCACCAGCTCGGCTGATTCCTCGGCCTGCGCCGTGAATCCGATGCTCGGGCAACCGACCGGTCCCGGGATGTGGATCGCGAGTCTTTCCGTACCGTCCTCGATGTCGTATGCCGAGAAGGCCATCGCCGAACTGGGTTCCAGATCCGCCGAGTGCGGGACGACGACCATCGCTCCGCCCGCGTAGTGACGGGGACCAAGATCGGCCGGCATCCCCGCCGGCGCACCCGTGGTTGCGTCCGCCGAGGGCGTGACGCCCGAGTTTGCCGGAGGGGCCTGCTGCCCACCACACGCGGTCGATCCCGCGACCGCGGCCATCGCGACGACTCCGGACGCGACCCTCCTCCGCATACCCATCCCTCCACCTTCACACAGCTCCTTGTTTTGCAGCGCGTGCGACGCTGCGTGTTCGCTGTGTTTTTGGCCGCGCGGGCGCGGCGGGTTCGCGGCCCTCTTTTGGCTCGCGTCCGAGCGGCCGACGCTGGCGACTTCGTCGCGGACGCGTCGGCCGCTCGGACGCGAGCCGAGCCGCGAACAGGGGGAATGCTCGGTCTCGCTGCGCTCGGAAGCTGGGGTTTGGCCGGTGTGGTTGCGTCGGTTGGTGGGTGCGGTGTTGATTGTTTGCTTTTTGTGCTGGGTGTTTGCGGGTTCTGCGTGGTTGGTATCGGGGTGGGGTTGGGCTGTGAACGGGGAGTGTTTGGTCTTGCTGCGCTCGGAACGGGGAGTGGGCCGATGTGGTTGTGTTCTCGGTGCGGGTATCGCCGCGGATCGCGTCGGGATCGATCGCGGCTCGCCTGGGCGACATCGCGGCTGGCCGCGCCGGTGGTCAGCGTCCGTGTGGCCGTCGCATCGACCTCGCACCCTGCCTAGGCGATGCTCATTTGGATCTTTGCAAATTGCGCAGATTGCTCAATTTTCTGACCAACTATTGTGCGTTCGGTTCGTTCAGGGCCAGGATATCGGCAACAAGTGCTCAATGATGCGAGGTGCCTGATCGGTGCCGATTGGACGGGTGGATCTGTATGACCGAGCTCGCTGACCGCGATCTGATCGCAGCCACGTATGACCTTGCCGACCGTTACCGCGTCGGCGCGGGGACCGTTCTCCTCACCGGCGTCCAGGCGATCGCCCGGCAGCTGGTCGAGCAGCACGTGCGTGACCTGCGCGCCGGGCGACGGGTCGGCACGTTCGTGTCGGGGTATCAGGGCAGTCCGCTCGGTGGCGTCGACAAGATGCTGGCCGGAATGCCCGATGTCCTCGCCGAGCACGACATCTCTTTCCTCCCCGGGTTGAACGAGGAACTGGCCGCCACCTCGGTGTGGGGCAGCCAGGCGGATCTGCCCGCCGGCAACGCCACCCACGACGGCGTCGTCGGAGTCTGGTATGGCAAGGGCCCCGGGCTCGACCGTGCGACCGACGCCCTGCGGCACGCCAATATGTACGGCGCGAACGCCCGCGGCGGCGTGCTGCTTCTGGTCGGTGACGATCCGGCGTCGAAATCATCCACCGTGCCTGCGGTGAGCGAGCGTTCGCTGGCGGCACTGAACATCCCGGTGCTGTTCCCGCGCAACGCCCGCGAAATCATCACCATGGGCCTGCACGGTGTCGCCCTGTCGCGCGCCTCGGGATGCCTTGTGGCGCTGAAGATCGTCGCCGACGTCGCGGACGGCGCGTGGACCGTCGAGGGTTCGGTCGGCGACATCGACATCATCGTGCCCGAGATCGACTGGGACGGTCACCCGTTCACCTATCGCCGGCGTCCGATGGCCGCGCCGGCCGACAGTGTGCTCGCCGAGGCCGACCTCTACGGTCCGCGCTGGGAGCTGGTGCAGGCCTACAGCACGCGCAATGGTCTGGACGTGATCGAGGTGAACCCGGTCCGCGCCACGGTCGGGATCGCCGCGACCGGAACAACCTTCGATGCCGTCCGCCAGGCGCTGATCGATCTGGGGGTGGACGACGACGCGCTGCACCGCGCAGGAGTGCGACTACTGCGCATCGGCATGCCGTATCCCATCGCACCCGAGCGGGTCCGGGAGTTCGCCGACGGGCTCGCGCGACTGATCGTCGTCGAGGACAAGACCGCGTTCGTCGAAACCCAGATCCGGGACATCCTGTACGGCACACCGGGTGCGCCGGAGATCATCGGCAAACGCGACGCCGAGCGCCGTCCGCTGTTCGCGACCGACGGCGAACTCACCACCGGCCGCATCACTCCGCCGCTTCGCCGCGCACTCGCCGGCTACATCGACATGAAACGCGCTCTGCCGCAACCGCTGTCGCTGTCTGTTCTGCCCGCCAAACGCGCAGCCTACTTCTGCAGCGGTTGCCCGCACAACCGGTCCACCGCCGTGCCGGACGGCTCGTTGGCGGGCGGCGGAATCGGCTGTCACACCATGGTGACCATGTCGGGCCGCACCGACAGCAAGGTCACCGGGTTGACTCAGATGGGCGGCGAGGGCGCGCAGTGGATCGGTCAGGCCCCGTTCACCGACGTGCCGCACCTGTTCCAGAACATCGGCGACGGAACGTATTTCCACTCCGGCCAGCTCGCCGTGCAGGCGTGCGTCGCCGCTGGCGTGAACATCACCTTCAAGCTGCTGCACAACGACGTCGTCGCGATGACCGGCGCGCAGCACGCCGAAGGCGCGCTCACGGTGCCGATGCTCACGCACAAGCTCACCACCGAGGGTGTCCGGCAGGTCATCATCTGCACCGACGATCCCGAGCGTTACCGCAAGCGCGATCTCGCGGCGGGAACCCTACTGTGGCACCGGGATCGGCTCGACGAGGCCCAGCGCACCCTGCGTGAAATCCCCGGTGTCACGGTGCTCATCTACGACCAGCACTGCGCCGCCGACGCGCGGCGGCAGCGCAAACGCGGCACACTCCCGGTGCGCCGCACCCGGGTGATCATCAACGAGGCGGTGTGTGAGGGCTGCGGCGACTGCGGGGTCAAGAGCAACTGCCTCTCGGTCCAGCCGGTGGACACCGAATTCGGCAGGAAGACCAGGATCGACCAGACCTCCTGCAACACCGACTACAGCTGCCTGGACGGCGACTGCCCGTCGTTCGTCACGGTCGAGTTGCCAAATCCGGCAAAAACGAAGCGGCGCAACAGGATTCGGCACCCCGAGCCCCCGCGACTGCCCGAACTCCTCTCCGTCGCGCCGACGTCGACGCAGAACGTCTTCCTCGCGGGTATCGGCGGCACCGGCATCGTCACCGTGAACCAGGTACTGGCAACCGCGGCGGTGCGTGCCGGGTACGACGTCGCGAGCTTGGACCAGATCGGAATGAGCCAGAAGGCAGGCCCGGTCGTCTCACACCTGCGGTTCGCGCTCGGCGAACTGGAACCGGCCAACCGGCTGACGCCCGCTTCGGCGGACTGCATCGTGGCCTTCGACCTGCTCACCGCCACCGACAACAAGAATCTCGCCTACGGCTCGAAGGCGGTCACCGTCTCCGTCGTCTCGACCAGCAAGACGCCGACCGGCGACATGGTCTATGACAAGTCTGTCGCCTACCCGGACGAGGGCTTGCTGCTGTCCCGGCTGGCACAGGTGTCGCGCTCGGTGCGGTCGTTCGACGCGCTGGCCGCGGCCGACGCGCTTTTCGGCAATACCGCCGCCGCCAACTTCCTCCTGGTAGGCGCCGCCTACCAGATCGGCGGCCTACGGCTACCCGCCGCGGCGATCGAGGAGGCCATCGCGATCAACGGCGTCGCGGTCGAGGCGAATATCGCCGCCTTCCGCTGGGGACGCGTGGTGGTGGCCCGGCCGGACGAGTTCGCCGCGGCCAGCACCCGGCATCGGCGGTCGAAGCCTGAGATCGCCATTCCGTCGGACCTTTTCGAGGGGCTCACCGCGACGGGGGAGACCCGGCGGCTGGTCGAGTCGCGGGCCGTGGAGCTGGTCGGATTCCACAGTGCGAAGGTTGCTTGTGAGTACGTGCGTGCGGTGCAACGGATCTGGGAGGCACAGATTCGGCTGGGCGACCGCACCGAGTTCAGCGAGCAGGTGACGCGCGGCCTGTACAAGCTCACCGCCTACAAGGACGAGTACGAGGTGGCGCGGCGCCTCACCGACCCGGAGTTCCTGGACGATGTTGCCGCGCAGCTGCCTGATGGTGCGAACCTGACCTACCGGCTGCACCCGCCGATCCTGCGCGCGATGGGGCGCGAGAAGAAGATCGGCATCGGGCCCCGGAGCCACTTTGCACTACGTCTGCTGGCCAAGGGAAAGCGCCTGCGCGGCACCAAATTCGACCCGTTCGGCTATGCGCACGTGCGCAGGGTCGAGCGAGCCCTGCTCGAGCACTACACCGCGATGGTGACCACCCTCGCCGACACCCTCGATGCCTCGAACTACGACCGTGCCGTCGAGGCTGCGGGCCTGCCCGATCTGGTACGTGGCTACGAGGACATCAAGCTCGCCAACGTCGAGCGCTACTGCGACCGCCTGAGCGAGCTCGGCATCAACCCGCCACGCGTCTGAGGTGAACCAATCTGCTCCCCATGCCTTCCGACCATCGGCACGAGCCTTGACCAGGTGGTTGGTGGTGAACCAGCCGAGCGCGTCTCGCTACATCATCGGAACCCAAGCTATGACCGAGACCGGGGTCCGGGACTGGAGCCAGTACTCAGACCGAGGAACGGATATCCCGTTGGCGCAGTTCGGGTAGGACACGGGCGACAGCGGCGAAGTCCGCGTCGGCATGCAGAACCGTTAGATCGTGGTGCACCGCAGTCGCGCGCACCACGAGATCAACCACACCAGCCCACCGGTACTGACCACGCTGCGTCAATCTGTACTGCGCCGTATCGTCCCACCGCCACACCGACTTGGGCACCCCCGCAGGCCGCACACCATATCGAGATCGACCGCGATCTCACCGCGATCGGCCGGACCCGTGGCCGAGAACAGGAACTTGGTCCGCGTGGCCTCGCAAATCGACAAAGCCCCGGCATCGATCTCCGTAGGGGCGAGAGCCGAAGATCGGTGATCGCCCCGCGGGCTTCGGTCTTGATGTAGACGGTCCCGTCCGCGGATTGCGCGTGCCCGCGCACCAATTCCTCAGCAGTCAGACGCAGTTCGTGGTGCTGATCGGGAGCGCTCATACCGGAGATCATCCCTGACGACTATCCCCGACACGGGACGTGACCATCGATGCGGGGCGCTGGATCGCACAACGCGAAGTGGCCCAGAGAGAAAATCTCTCCGGGCCACTCGCGTAGTAGCGGGGACAGGATTTGAACCTGCGACCTCTGGGTTATGAGCCCAGCGAGCTACCGAGCTGCTCCACCCCGCGTCGGTATGCATAACACTACACAGGTGTGCGCGTAGCGACGAATCGTGCAGGTAAACGGGGGTGCGGCGGGTTGCTCAGCCGAACTTTATGCCCTGTGCGAGGGGCAGTTCGGTGGAGTAGTTGACGGTGTTGGTGGCCCGGCGCATGTAGGCCTTCCAGGCGTCCGAACCGGATTCACGGCCACCGCCGGTTTGCTTCTCCCCGCCGAAGGCGCCGCCGATCTCGGCGCCGGAGGTGCCGATGTTGACGTTGGCGATACCGCAGTCGGAGCCGTCGGCGGCGAGGAAGCGCTCGGCCTCGCGCTGGTCGGTGGTGAAGATCGATGACGAAAGGCCCTGCGGCACCTGGTTGTGTAAGGCGATCGCGCGGTCGAAGTCGTCGTAGGTGAGCACGTACAGGATCGGTGCGAAGGTCTCTTCGCGCACCACGGCGGTCTGCGCGGGCATGCGCACGATGGCGGGCCGCACGTAGTAGGCGTCGTCGCCGAATCCCTCCACTCGTTCGCCGCCGCAGACCAGTTCGCCGCCGTCCGCGACCGCTTTGTCCAGCGCGGCGCGCATCCCGGTGTAGGCCCTGCCGTCGATCAGCGGCCCGACCAGCACCCCGTCGTCGAGCGGATTGCCAACGGGCAGTTGTCGGTATGCGCGCTCGAGCCGGTCGACCAGCGGGCCGATCACGTCGCGGTGCGCGATCAGACGCCGCAGCGTGGTGCACCGCTGCCCGGCCGTACCCGCCGCCGCGAACACGATCGCCCGTGCCGCCAGCTCCAGATCGGCCGACCGCGTGACGATGGCGCCGTTGTTGCCACCCAGCTCCAGCAAGCAGCGCCCCAAGCGATCGGCCACCCGCGGTGCGACGAGCCGGCCCATCCGCACCGAGCCGGTCGCGCTGACCAGCGCTACCCGCTCGTCCCCCACCAGCCGGGATCCGACCTCGCTCCCGCCCTGAATCAGTTGGTGCACTTCGGGATCCGCGCCGACGTCGATGGCGGCGCGCCGCAGCAGGGCGTGGCAGGCCACCGCCGTCAGCGGTGTGGTCTCCGACGGCTTCCACACCACGGTGTCGCCGCAGACCAGCGCGACCGCCGTGTTCCACGCCCACACCGCGACCGGGAAGTTGAACGCCGAGATCACCCCGACCACGCCGAGTGGGTGCCAGGTCTCCATCAATCGGTGTCCCGGCCGCTCCGACGGCATGGTGTGTCCGTACAGCTGCCGGGAAAGTCCGATGGCGAACTCGCAGATGTCGATCATCTCCTGCACCTCGCCCGCGGCCTCGGCGGGGATCTTGCCCGCCTCCAGCGTCACCAGTTCGGCCAGCTCGCTCTTGTGGCCGGTGAGCAACTCCGCCAGTCTGCGCACGACCGCCGCCCGGACGGGGGCCGGATCGCGGCGCCACGCCTGGAATGCGCTGGCGGCCCGGCCGATCGCGGTGTCGACCTCGTCGAGCGAGCTGGGTCGCAGGGCCAGCAGCTGTCCTCCGGTGATCGGAGTGCGCGCGGACAGCTCACCGGGCTCGGGCGGCCGCGCGCCGAGCTCGTGCAATACCGCGGTCGCGCGAGCGGCGAGTTCCTGGGTGGTCTTGGCGCCGAGTACTTCAGTCATGTGTTGTTCCGCCGTACCTTTCAGCCGCGTCGCGGCGTATCTATCCCACATAGCGGGAGGGTGGGGGTCGGGTTTCGGACACGAGGCGGGCCGCCTGAGTTAGCCTTCGCTGATGGCGGATACACCGGCTCGACCCGTACTCGATGACATCGATCGCCTGCTGATTCGTGAACTGATGGCCGATGGACGGGCCACGCTGTCGAATCTGGCCGAAAAGGCGAGTTTGTCGGTGTCCGCCGTGCAATCACGGGTCCGTCGACTCGAGGCACGCGGCGTGATCCGCGGATACACCGCGCACGTCGATCCCGAGGCGCTCGGCCAGCTCTTGTCGGCATTCGTCGCGATCACTCCTCTCGACCCGTCGCAGCCCGATGACGCGCCCGCTGTGTTGCAGCACATCCCCGGTATCGAGGCATGCCACTCGGTGGCGGGCGACGAGAGCTACGTCCTGCTGGTGCGTGTGGCGTCCCCGAGGCACCTCGAGCAGCTGCTGCAGGAGATCAGAGCGACCGCCAACGTCAGAACCCGGAGCACCATCATCTTGCAGACATTCTATGACAGGTAGCCATTACATGTAATTAATCCTCTTGGATATAGAGATTCCGTAAATTTTTACGTACCCTCAGGGCGTGACCATCGAACTGGAACGCACCCGCCCTGCGGTCACCCCCGCCGCCCGGGTACATGAGATCTTGTCGGCCAGCATCCTTGCCGATGGCTTCGATTTGGTGCTGGATCTACGGCAGTCCCGCGGCTGCCGTCTCGTCGACGAACGTGACGGCAGCTCCTACCTCGATATGTTCGGCTTCTTCGCGTCCAACGCGCTGGGCATGAACCATCCCGACCTAGCCGACGATGAGGAGTTCCGCGCCGAACTCGCCACCGCGGCGCTCAACAAGCCGAGCAACTCCGACATCTACACCGTCGAGATGGCCCGCTTCGTCGAGACCTTCGTGCGGGTGCTCGGCGATCCACGGCTACCGCACCTGTTCTTCATCGACGGCGGCGGCCTCGCGGTGGAAAACGCGCTCAAGATCGCGTTCGACTGGAAGTCCAGGCACAACGAATCCCACGGCCGCGCACCGGAACTAGGCACCAAAGTGCTGCATCTGACCGGCGCGTTCCACGGCCGCACCGGCTACACCATGTCGCTCACCAACACCGACCTGGTGAAGACCGCACGCTTCCCCAAGTTCGACTGGCCCCGCATCAAGGCGCCGTACCACACCGACGCCTTCGACATCGAGGACGCCGAGGCCAGTGCTCTGGACCAGGCGCGGCGCGCATTCGCGGAATACCCGCACGACATAGCATGTTTCATCGCCGAGCCGATCCAAGGCGAAGGCGGCGACCGGCATCTGCGTCCGGAGTTTCTGCAGGCCGTGCAGCGGCTGTGCCACGAGAACGACGCGCTGTTCGTCCTCGACGAGGTACAGACCGGTGTCGGCATGACCGGAACCACCTGGGCCTACCAGCAACTCGGGCTCGAGCCCGACGTGGTCGCCTTCGGTAAGAAGACTCAGGTGTGTGGTGTGATGGCGGGCGGGCGTTTGGGCGAGGTGCCCGACAACGTGTTCGCGGTCAGTTCCCGGCTCAACTCGACCTGGGGCGGCAACCTCACCGACATGGTGCGCACTCGGCGCATTCTCGAGGTGCTCGAGCGCGACGAGCTGGTCGAACGGTCCCGTCTGCTCGGCGCGCACCTGCTCGATCGGTTGGAGTCGCTGGCCGTCGACCACACCGACGTCAGTGAGCCGCGGGGGCGCGGACTGATGTGCGCGATCACACTGTCCTCGGCCCGGCTGCGCGACGAGGTGCTTACCGCGTTGCGCGAGCGCGAGCACGTGCTGATCCTCGGCACCGGCGAGCGGGGTATCCGCTTCCGCCCACCGCTGACGGTCACCGCGGTCGAACTGGACGAGGCCGTCGACGCGCTGGACAGGGTGCTCACCGGTATCGAATCACCTGCATAACGGGATGGTCCGGATATTCCGGTGTCCTCGGCGCGGATGCGCCGGAATCCCGGATTCACCCCCTAGGCTTCGCTGCCATGTCCTCTCGTCTTCACCATCCGGTGCAGCGCGTGAACAGACAGCGCGAGGCCCGCAGCCGTGCACCCCACGACGTCGTGGTTTGCGTTACCGTGCTGGCAGCCGTGGCGGGCTGCGCCACCAGCGACGCGGGCACGGTAACCGGCCCGACGGCCGAGACCACCGTCGTCACCCAGACCACCAGTGCGTTTCCGCCGCACCTGACCGATCTGCTCCCCGGGATGCCTCCGCCGCTCTCGCCGACCGACGTGTACGCGGCGAATCGTGAGCTGCTCCCGAGCGTGGCCGACCACCGCCCGCTCGTCTACGTGCCCAACAGCGAGTCGAACACGGTGTCGGTGATCGATCCGAACACCTTCCAGGTGATCGACACCTTCCCCGCGGGCGGCATGGAACCTCAGCACATCGTGCCGTCCTACGACATGCAGACGCTGTTCGTCACCAACGACATGCCGCTGGGCCGGGGCAGCCTGTTGCCGATCGATCCGCGCACCGGCACGCCGGGGCAGCCGGTTCCGGTGCGTGATCCCTACAACATGTATTTCACGCCGGACGGCCGCTATGCGCTGGTCGTCGCGGAGGCGGACAAGTCGCTGGACTTCTACGACCCACGGACCTGGCAGAAAGTGCATGCCCTCGCGGTGCCCGACTGCGCGGGCGTCGACCACATGGACTTCACAGCCGACGGCCGTTTCGCCCTGGCCTCGTGCGAATTCGTCGGCCGGATGCTGGTTTTCGACGTCGCCGAGCGCAGGGTCGTCAAGATGATCGACCTGCCGGGCGGCCGCTCCGGAAAGCCGCAGGATGTGAAGTTGTCGCCGGACGGCCACACCTTCTTCGTCGCCGACATGGTCGCGAACGGTATCTACACGATCGACGCGCACACCTTCGACAACATCGGGTTCGTACCGACCGGCAAGGGGACGCATGGGCTCTACGTCACCCGCGACTCCAGACAGATGCTCATCACCAACCGGCACGAAGGCAGCATCTCGGTCTGGGATTTCGTGGCGAACGCGCTGGTGCACAAGTGGTTTGTGCCCGGGGGCGGCAGTCCGGACATGGGCAACATCTCGGCGGACGGCGGGGTCTTCTGGGCCACCGGCCGCCACCACGGCGAGGTATACGCCATCGACATCGTCAGCTGGAACCTGTTGGCGCGCATCCGCGTCGGCAGGGGACCGCACGGGCTCACCGTCTGGCCCCAGCCCGGACGTTATTCCACCGGACACACCGGTGTCATGCGCTGACACCACACACCTCGCCGAAGCGCGTGTGCGGCACAGAAACACACCCGGGCGAAAAGTCAGCATCGCATGGCTGCTCGCGTGGCTGCGGATGAGGAATCCGAAGGGGAGGCCGCCCTCGTGCTCGGAGGCAGGTCAGGAGACGACCGGGCGCAGGCCCAATCCACCCTCGACGAAGCGACGGACGGTAGTCAGCCCGGCGTCCAGCGCGGGCTGGTAGCCGGGGCGCGCCCACCCGGTGACCCTCGCGGTGCCGTCGCCCGCAGGTGTCACGCCGATCTCGGCGACCAGCTCGGCGGTGGTCGGTTCGCAGACGGCCCAGGAGAAGTGGGTGTCCTCGTTCCAGCCCGCGCTGCGCCGGGCCACGTAATCCGGGTCGGTGATCCCGCCGGCCGCCAGCGCGGGGCGGTCGTCGATGCGGTCGTCCGCGCGGAGGGCGCGCAGATACCAGGTGCCCGCGTTGATCTCGATCGGTTCCATCAGTCTTTGTCCTCCTCGTCGCGCTGGTGCCGCCTGGTGCCGAACAGCGCCCCCGCGAGCGGGATGGCCAGGAACCAGAGCCAACTGCCGGTCGTGAAGAACAGAATGACCGCGACGATCGGGATCGCGGCGATCACTCGGTCAGGCCAGTCGGCGAGGAATCCGCCGGCCCGATCGGCGGGCAGCGCCGCCGTCACGGGCTCGGCGGGCAGATCGGTGAATACTTTGTCCAGATCGCCGCGGGTGAGCGCCGCGGCGACTACGACGCTGCGTTCGTCGAATTCCGCGACGCTGAGCCGCCCGGCTGCGAAATGATCGGACAGTCGCCGCATCGCCTGCTCGCGTTCTGTGGTGCCGATCCGAATTTCGGGTAACTCCTCCATGAGGAGAAGGCTAGCGGGAGGTTATTTCGCGATGGGCGAGATGCGGTTCGGCCAGAAGGACGAGCCGGGCCACTCGAACCAGGGCAACTGGCGAGCCGGACGAGCCACGTAGGTAGGCGGGCGTGCGTCGCCGGACTGTCGTCCAGCACACAGTGGTGCGCGCGGCCGGGTGCGGTTAGGCTCCGAAAGAGGATGGATTGTTCGGTATTCGTATGGTGAGCTGCTGATTTCCGTTGTCGGCTCGTTCGGGCGAAGAATGGGTCCGCCAGATGTCAATGGTGACTGGAGGTTCGCGATGGGGGAGGTGCGATTCGGGGGTTACCGGCTGGAGCGGCTGCTCGGCAAGGGCGGTATGGGGCAGGTCTGGTTGGCGTACGACACGGCTGCGACGCGATGGGTGGCGCTGAAACTCCTGCCTGCCGAACTCGCGGCCGCCGGGGGATATCGCAAGCGGTTCGAGCGCGAAGCCGAGGCCGTTGCCGCGTTGCGCGATCCGCACGTGCCGCGGATTCACCACTTCGGCGAGATCGATGGTCGGTTCTACATCGACATGCAGTTCGTCGAGGGCACCGACCTGGCGGGCAGGCTGGCGGCCGAGGGGCCGCTGGCGCCGGACATCGCGGTCGGCATCGTCGGACACGTGGCGGTCGCGCTCGACGTGGCGCATCGGGCCGGGCTGGTACACCGCGACGTCAAACCGTCGAACATCGTCGTTCATCCCACCGGCTTTACCTACCTGATCGACTTCGGCATCGCACATGGGCTGGGCCAGACGGCCGTGACCACCACCGGCATGGCGATTGGCACCCTGGCCTACATGGCGCCGGAACGGTTCACCGGCAAGGTGGACGGTCGCGCGGACGTCTACTCGCTGGCCTGTGTGCTCTACGAATGCCTCACCGGCTCCCGGCCCTACGGCGACACCGATCCCGCCCAGCAGATGCACGCCCACCTGATGTCGGCACCGCCGCACGCCAGCTCGGCCCGCGTCGACGTTCCGGTCGAGCTCGATGCCGTCATCGATCGGGGTCTGGCCAAGGACCCGGCCGAACGATTTTCCACCGCAGGCGCATTCGCCGCCGCCGCACGCACGGCGATCGGTGCGCCCGCGCCGCGCGCGCAGACCGCACCGGTTGCCGCCGCTGACTCGGTGCCGCCGACCACGCACCTCCCCGAACCCGGCCGCCCGGCAACGAAGTTCCTGACCGACGAACCCGCTGTGGAACATCCGCCGCGACCCGGGCAGGCTCCCGCGGCGGTCGCCGCGGAATGCGGGCCGACGCCGACGAAGGTTCTGCCGGAGCCGGGGCCGACGCCGACCTTGGTGGCGACAAGGCTCGATATATCCCCGATCGTGCCACAAGTGAATCCTGCTGCGGGACAGCATAATTCGAATCGCTCCTCGGCTCCCGATGCGCCACGGAGTCGGCAGCCGTATTTCGATGCGGGACAGCCGCAGGTGAGTGCGGGTGCGGTATATCCGGTTGCCGGGCAGCCGTATTCAGGCGCGCAGCATTGGTACTCGAACGGACCGTATCCGGCGGTTCCCGCTCGACGTGGGCAACCGGGCGCCGGGCCCGACCCCGGCGGATGGCAGGGGCGGCTGCTCGCACTCCAGGCGCGGGTGCTGGCCCCGAGGCCCACCCCATCGCCCCTGCCGTATCCGCGGGCAGGCACACCCGCGCGCAGGGTCTTCCCCGCTCCGGTCAATCGTCCTGCCTACCGACCTCCTCAGGTGCGCCCGCTCGTCCCGGTGCTGCGGTGGCGGCCGCGGCGGCGGAGCATGATGTCGAAGGTGATCGGTACGCTGACCGTGATCTTCCTGGCACCGTTCGCGCTCGCCGCGGGATGTTTCGCGCTGATCGCCGTCGGGAGCAAGGCGAGCGATTCGGGCGGCGGTGCGCCCGCCTCGCCGCCCTCGGCGCTTGCGGACGAGCATCCCGGACCGCCGCCGGATCGGTCGCCACCGGACCCCGCCGTACCGGCGTCGGGGGACACCCCGGTCCGCGACGGCAAATTCGAGTTCGTCGTGACGAAGGTCGACGCGGACGTGTCGCGAGTAGGATTGCAAACGGCCGCAGGCTCGTTCCTGATCGTCACCCTGGCCGTCCGCAACATCTCCGACGAGGTGAAGTGGTTCCTGCCGATGGGCCAGCGCCTGTTCGACGCCCAGGGCACCCCCTTCGAGCACAATGCCACCGCCACCATGTGGCAGAACACCCAACAGCGCCTCGGTTATTCGTTCGAGCTGCGCCCAGGCCAGTCCGCCACCACCCAACTGGTCTTCGATCTCCCGCCGCAGGCCAGCCCCGACCACCTCGAACTCCACGACTTCGTCCTCTCCAACGGAGTCCGGGTGCACCTCAACTGACGCGGCGGCGACGCTCGGAGTCCGTTGGCTGGGGACGCGTCAGGGCGACGCGGGCGGTGTCGGCGAGAGCCGTGCGGACCGCTTGGCGGCCGATACGCAGAGCCCTGGCCAGCAGGGCGGTGTCGCGGGCCGCGCTGTCAACGTCCGGCCAGGATGGGCAATCCCGCCGAGGCACGCAGCGCGCGCATGAGCGTGCGCTTGTCGGTGATGTGCGGGTGCAGGTCGACCGCCTGACCGGTGCGGGTGTCGGTGGCGGCGTGAGTTTCAGGCCTGGAGGAGGCAGTTTGCGTCACCACGGAGGGCCGACGAACGCCGCTGATCGAACAGGGCGGCGTGAGTTTCAGGCCTGGAGGAGGCAGTTTGCGTCACCACGGAGGGCCGACGAACGCCGCTGATCGAACAGGGCGGCGTGAGTTTCAGGCCTGGAGGAGGCAGTTTGCGTCACCACGGAGGGCCGACGAACGCCGCTGATCGAACAGGGCGGCGTGAGTTTCAGGCCTGGAGGAGGCAGTTTGCGTCACCACGGAGGGCCGACGAACGCCGCTGATCGAACAGGGCGGCGTGAGTTTCAGGCCTGGAGGAGGCAGTTTGCGTCACCACGGAGGGCCGACGAACGCCGCTGATCGAACAGAGCGGGCGCGGACGTCGTGTCCAGCACCCGCTCGGAGACGGTCTTCGCCCCGTGTCTACTTGATTTCGGCGAGAACCGTACCCTGGGTGATCGCCGCGCCCGCCTCGACGGACAGCCCGGTGACCACGCCTGCCTTGTGCGCGTTGACCGGGTTCTCCATCTTCATCGCCTCGAGCACCACGATCAGGTCACCCGCCTCGACGGATTGGCCTTCCTCGACGGCGACCTTGACGACGGTGCCCTGCATCGGTGCGGTGACCGCGTCACCGGAGGCCGCGCCGCCGCCCGCGCCGCCACGCTTGCGCGGCTTGGGCTTCTTGCGGATCACACCGGCGCCGTTGCTCGCCGCTCCAGCGGCTCCGGCGCCCACGGTGAAGTTGCCAGGAAGCGACACCTCGACCCGGCGTCCACCGACCTCGACGACGACCTTCTGCCTGGGCAGATCCTCGTCCTCGTCGGCCTCGGCGGCACCGCCGCTGAACGGCTCGACAGCGTTGACCCACTCGGTTTCGATCCACTTGGTGTAGACCTGGAACGTCTCGCCGTCACCGATGAACGCCGGGTCCTCGACGATCGCCCGGTGGAACGGGATGACGGTGGCAAGGCCGTCGACCTCGAACTCGGCCAGGGCGCGTCGCGCCCGCTCCAGCGCCTGCGTGCGGTTCTCCCCGGTGACGATCAGCTTGGCCAGCATCGAGTCGAACTGACCGCCGATCACGCTGCCCTGCACCACGCCGGAGTCCACGCGGACGCCGGGGCCTGTCGGCTCCTTGTACACCGTGACCGGGCCGGGGGCGGGCAGAAAGCCGCGGCCCGCGTCCTCGCCGTTGATGCGGAACTCGAAGGAGTGGCCACGCGGCGTGGGGTCTTCCTTGATCTCCAGCTCTTCGCCGTTGGCGATGCGGAACTGCTGGCGCACCAGGTCGATGCCCGCGGTCTCCTCGGTGACCGGGTGTTCGACCTGTAGACGGGTGTTCACCTCGAGGAACGAGACGGTCTCGCCCTGCACCAGGTACTCGACGGTGCCCGCGCCGTAGTAGTGGGCTTCCTTGCAGATGGCTTTGGCCGAGGCGTGGATCTTCGTACGCACCTCGTCGGTCAGGAACGGCGCG
This sequence comes from Nocardia sp. NBC_01730, assembly GCF_035920445.1. Taxonomy (NCBI): domain Bacteria; kingdom Bacillati; phylum Actinomycetota; class Actinomycetes; order Mycobacteriales; family Nocardiaceae; genus Nocardia; species Nocardia sp. NBC_01730. Next base: position 7,321,437 of record NZ_CP109162.1, read on the forward strand.
GGGGCCTCCTCGACGAGCTTCTGGAAGCGCCGTTGCAGCGAGCAGTCGCGGGTGCCCGCGACCACGACGTTGCCGTGCTTGTCGGCGATGACCTGTGCCTCGACGTGACGGGCCTTGTCCAGATACTGCTCGACGAAGCACTCGCCGCGGCCGAAGGCGGCGGTCGCCTCGCGGGTGGCCGACTCGAACAGCTCGGGGATCTCCTCGATGGAGTGCGCGACCTTCATGCCACGACCGCCGCCGCCGAACGCGGCCTTGATGGCGACCGGAACGCCGTACTTCTTCGCGAACTCCACAACCTCGTCGGCGTTCTTGACCGGGTCCTTGGTGCCCGCGGCCATCGGCGCTTTCGCGCGCTCGGCGATATGGCGCGCGGTGACCTTGTCACCCAGGTCGCGAATCGATTGCGGCGAGGGGCCGATCCAGATCAGCCCGGCGTCGATGACGGCCTGGGCGAAATCGGCGTTCTCCGACAGGAAGCCATAGCCAGGGTGGATGGCGTCGGCGCCGGACCGGGCGGCGGCGTCGAGGATCTTGTCGAACACGAGGTACGACTCGGCCGAGGTCTGCCCACCCAGGGCGAATGCCTCGTCGGCGAGCTTCACGAACGGGGCATCGGCGTCCGGCTCGGCGTAGACCGCGACGCTGCCGATGCCGGCGTCCTTGGCCGCCCGGATTACGCGCACGGCGATTTCGCCTCGGTTAGCTACGAGTACCTTCGTGATCCGTGCGCTGGCATGGCTGGGCACTGAGCCTCCTGTGTGCAATCTTTGGTCGCTTCGCGGGGGGTGGGGTCGCTGCGCAGGGCTCCGCTCCCGTAGTCGACAAACTTACGTCTCGGGCGAGTGTAGGCAGTCTGCCAACAGACACCGAACCCGGCTAGCCCTACTCAACAGTAGGTCGTAGCTCACAACCTACGCGGGCGGTGTTCGGGACCGCAGCCTGCCCTACCTGCCGCGGGCGCGCCGCGAGGCGCCCGAAGGGACCTCGCCGGAATCATCTCCCTTGGCGATCGGCATCCGCACCGCGTTGCCCCATTCGGTCCAGGAACCGTCGTAGTTGCGGACGGTGTCATAGCCGAGCAGATAGGTGAGGACGAACCAGGTGTGACTGGACCGTACGCCGACCCGGCTGTAGACCATCAGGTCGTCCAGGCCGGCCAGCGGGCGGTAGATCTCGTCGAGTTCCGCGCGCGGGCGGAACCGTCCGTCCGGGGCGAGCGACTCGGACCACGGGATGTTCAGCGCGGTCGGAATGTGACCGTCGCGCAGCGCGGCGTCCTGGGGGTTGTCCGGCTTCGGCGCACCGCAATACTCCCCGGGCGAGCGCACGTCGATCAGCGGCTTGCCCAGGCGGGCGAGCACGTCCTCGCGGAAGGCGCGGGCGGTGCTGTCGTCGCGGCGCACGGTCGGGTACGCGCTGCCGCCGCCGTCGGCGGGCTCGAAGGTCGTGTCGCGTCCCTCGGAGATCCATGCCGCCCGCCCACCGTCGAGTAACCGCACGTCCTCGTGCCCGAACAAGGTGAAGACCCATGCGGTGTGCGCCGCCTGCGCGTTGTCTCGATCGCCGTAGATCACCACCGTGTCGTCGACTTCGATTCCTTTGGCGCGCATCAGTTCGGTGAAGCGGGTTCCGTCGATATAGTCGCGCGTGACCGGATCGTTCAGATCGCCTCGCCAATCCAGCTTGGTGGCGCCCGGAACGTGCCCGATGTCGTAGAGCAATATGTCCTCGTTGGACTCGATGATCGCGAGTCCCTTCGTGCCGATGTTTGCCGACAACCATTCGGTGGTTACTAGTCGGTGAGGATGTGCGTAGGAACCGAATGAGGAATGAGGATCCGAGGCAACGGGCACGGTGTGGTCCTTCACGCGTGGGTAGGCGGTGGTGACAACGGTTTCGGGTCTCACAGCGATGCTAGGTGTGAGGCGATAGTGACTCTCGTTTCAGATCACAAATCGGCTGAGGGGCGAATTAATCGCACCTACATCCGATAAAGTCTCCCGAGAGGAGGGGTGAGCTATGTCCGATTCTTGGCCGCGGCGGCGATTGCTTGCGATCCTACGTGGCGCCAGCGAACCTCTCGATGCCCAAGAACTGGCCAGAATCACAGGACAGCACGTCACCACGGTTCGGTTTCATCTGGACGTGCTCACCAGGGAATCTCTCGTCCGGCAATTCCAGCAGCCACCCCGCGGCCGCGGACGTCCGCGCATCGGATACAGCGCGGTCCAGCGATCGGTCGGCTATCAGGATTTGGCGCAGGTGCTCGCCGACCAGTTGGGGCCCGATCCGCAGCGTCGGTCGGAGGCTGCCGTCGCGGCGGGCCGGGCCTGGGGCGCCAAGCTCGATGCCGGCGACCACCGGATCGAATCACTGGAGGACGCCAAAGACGTCACCATGACGCTGATGTCGGAGCTCGGCTTCGCACCGGAACGCGACCCTTCCTCGGAGACCGACGAGCGGGTGTTGATCCGGCTGACGGCGTGTCCGCTGCGCGAGCTCGCGCGGACGCACTCCGAGGTGGTGTGTGGCGTGCATCTCGGCCTGATCGAAGAGGTGCTCGATCGCAACGGTGTGCGCGGCGAGATCGATGTCCAGATGCATCCGTTTGTCGAGCCGGAACTATGCGTGGCGCGACTGGAACTCATCGCCGCGCGGCACGCCGGCACCCGCGAGGCGGCGACGGTGCCCGTGGGTGATGTGGAGGCTTCCGAGCCGCTGACCGCGCCGTCAGGCCGTGTGGCCCCACAACTGCGTAACTCCGACCCCAACGTCATCAAGCAATCGGCGCAGCAGTGGTAGCCCGATTCCGATGACGCTGGACGGATCGCCGTCGATGCGATCGACGAACCAGCCGCCCAGCCCGTCGAGGGTGAACGCACCCGCCACCTGCAACGGCTCGCCGGTCGCGATGTAGGCGTCCAGCTCGTCCGGTTCCGGCTTGGCGAAATGCACCGTGGTGGAACTGTGGTCCACCGCCTCGGCGGTGACCTGCCCGTCCCGGAGCCGCAGCACGCAGTGGCCGGTCACCAGGTCCGCGCTGCGCCCCGCCATGGCACCCCAGCGGGCGCGGGCGACCTCGGGAGTGTGTGGCTTGCCCTGCAGCTCGCCGTCGACGAGCAGCATCGAATCGCAGGCCACCACAATACAATCGGTGGCGAGCTCGGGAATGTCGGCAGCGACGGCCGCCGCCTTGGCGCGGGCCAGTTCCACCACGACCAGCTGGGGCGCAGTATCCCGGGGAAGGGCACGGGCCACCGCGTCCTCGTCTACGTCGGATACTCGGACGATCGGGTCGATGCCCGCCGAACGGAGTACTTCCCTGCGCGCCGGAGACGCGGAAGCGAGAACCAGACGCGTCACTCGCGCAGGTGGGACAGTTGCGGGAAGGCGTACGGGGAGAACGGCGAACTGCCACGGTGCATCAGCGTCGGGCGACCCCACATGTCCGGCGGGCCGGACCGGCCCGCCGGGGCCGCGCTGTTCGCGGCGGCGGACAGGACACACACCAGCGCGGCGAGTTCCTCGTCGGTGGGTGCGCCCTTCACTACACGGAAGAAGGGCTCCGCGGTGGCTTCGGCCGGTAGCGCGGCGGCCGCGTTCGCGTCGGTGGCCGCTCGGACCTGATCCGCGATCGGGTCGACTGCGAGTTCCAGTTCGACGGCGCTCAACACATCTTCTTCTGCCACGGTCGTCACAGTGCCAGATCCTCTCTTGCCTCGATCGCGTTGATTTGATCAGGCGTTCCCATATTCAGAAATAGCCGATAAAGCAGATCATCCTCGGATCCACTCATTACGTCTCCGCAAGTGTGCGCGGCCTACGAGGATATCGCTTGATCACAGCGGGATGTTGCCGTGTTTCTTCGGCGGAAGGGTAACCATTTTGCGTTCGAGCAATCGCAGCGCCGACACGATTTGACCGCGCGTGTGCGACGGCGGGATGACCGCGTCCACATAGCCGCGCTCGGCGGCGATGTACGGGTTCACGAGTGTGTCTTCGTACTCGTTCTGCAGCTCGAGCCGCAGCGCATCGACGTCTCCGCCCTCTTTGGCGGCCTGCTGCAATTGCTTGCGGTAGACGAATCCGACCGCACCGGAAGCGCCCATCACGGCGATCTGAGCGGACGGCCAAGCGAGGTTCACATCCGCACCCATGTGTTTGGAACCCATCACGTCGTAGGCGCCACCGTAGGCCTTGCGCGTGATGATCGTGATTTTGCCCACAGTGGCCTCGCCGTAGGCGTAGAGCAGCTTCGCGCCCCTCCGGATGATGCCGTTGTACTCCTGGCCGGTGCCGGGCAGGAAGCCGGGAACGTCGACCAGGGTGATGATCGGGACGTTGAACGCGTCGCAGGTGCGCACGAACCGAGCCGCCTTCTCCGAGGCGTCGATGTCCAGGCAGCCTGCGAACTGGGTGGGCTGATTGGCCACAATGCCGACGCTGCGGCCGTCGACGCGACCGAAGCCGACGATGATATTCATCGCGCGCTCGGCCTGCACCTCGAGGAACTCGTCGTCGTCCAGCAGGCGACGGATCACCTCGTGCATGTCGTAGGGCTGGTTCGGCGAGTCCGGAATGATCGTGTCCAGCTCGAGGTCCTCGTCGGTGAGGGAGTCCTCGATCGCGCCGGTGGCCGGGTCGGTGGCCGGGAACCGCGGCGCCTCGGCGCGGTTGTTGCTCGGCAGGTAGGACAGCAGGTCCTTGACGTAGTCCAGCGCGTCCTGCTCGCCGGACGCGACGTAGTGCGCGACGCCGGACTTGGTCATGTGCGTGTGCGCACCGCCCAGGTCCTCCATGGTGACGTCCTCGCCGGTCACCGTCTTGATGACGTCCGGCCCGGTGACGAACATCTGGCTGGTGCCGTCGACCATCACCACGAAGTCGGTCAGCGCGGGGGAGTACACGTGACCACCGGCGGCCGGGCCCATGATCAGCGAGATCTGCGGGATCACGCCGGAGGCCTGGATGTTGCGGTGGAAGATCTCGCCGTACAGGCCGAGGGAGACCACGCCCTCCTGGATGCGCGCGCCCGCGCCCTCGTTGATGCCGATCAGCGGACGGCCGGTCTTCAAGGCCAGGTCCATCACCTTGACGATCTTCTCGCCGTAGACCTCGCCGAGGCTGCCACCGAACACCGTGACATCCTGGCTGAAGATGCAGACGTCGCGGCCGTCGATGGTGCCGTAGCCGGTCACCACGCCGTCGCCAAGCGGCCGGTTGTTCTCCAGACCGAAGTTGACGCTGCGGTGGCGTGCCAGCGCGTCGAGTTCGACGAACGAGCCCTCGTCCAGCAGGGCAAGGATGCGCTCGCGGGCAGTCATCTTGCCCTTCGCGTGCACCTTGTCGACTGCGGCCTCACCCATCGGGTGCTTGGCCTCTTCCAGCCGATTCCGCAGGTCAGCCAGCTTCCCGGCGGTGGTGTGGATATCGGGGGAACCCGCCGGACCTGAGGCGGGCTGCTGCTGGACACTCGTCATGGCTCCGGAGTGTAACGAGTGCCAGTGCTTCTTTTCTAACCGAGTCCGGACTACCGGCTGGTAAAAACCGCAGCTAGATCAGGTTGCGGAGCGCAAAGTTCCTGGTCGATCGGCGGGTGCGATCGGCGGAAAACGAGTATCGCCGCCGGGGGGGTGTCCAGATAGCTTGATAACGACCGATTTTCGAGCTCAGGGGAGGAGCCCGCCATGTGGGAATGGAGCAGGACGGTCACCGAATACGCCGTCGCGGCGGCGTGGACGAGCACACGCACCGAGCAGACCGTGCCGAAGTACGGCGACCCCGAGTGCTGGGCCGAGACCGTCGAGGGCGAGTCCGCGGAAGGCGATGGGGTAGAGATCGCGGCAGGCGACCAGATCGGCGTGTACGACCTCGTCGGATAGCGCTGCGAGTAGCGTGCCCGGTGTGCAGAGGCCACCGTTGGATGCAGAGCAATTGCGGCGCAGTGTCATCGAGTCGCCCGAGCTGTCGTTCTTCTCCCACATCGATGTGGTGGAGACGACCGGGTCGACGAACGCGGACCTGATCGCGCGGGCGGGCGAGCCGGACCTCGATCGCGTGGTACTGCTGGCGGAGACGCAGGAACACGGCCGCGGTCGACACGCGCGAACCTGGGTCAGCCCGCCGCGGGCGCAGATCGCGATGTCGCTGTTGGTGCGGCTGCGCGGGATCGACCCGGCCTCGCTCGGCTGGCTGTCGCTGCTGACCGGCGTCAGCGTCGTGGACGCGCTGCGCACGACGGCCGGGGTCGCCGCGGACCTCAAGTGGCCTAACGACGTGCTGATCGACGGACGCAAGGTCGCGGGCATCCTCGCCGAGGTCGCGACAGGTGGCGTCGCGTCGGCCGTGGTGATTGGCGTCGGACTCAACGTGAGCCTCACCGAGGCGGAACTGCCGGTGCCGCATGCCACGTCGCTCACTCTCGCGGGCGCGAAGGAGACCGACCGGACCGTGCTGGTGCGATCGCTGCTGACCGAATTCGCCCGCCGCTTCACCGCGTGGCGCGACGGGAACTGGGCGAACGGCGAGCTGGCCGCCGCCTACCGCGACCGGTGCGCCACGATCGGTGCCCAGGTCCGGGCCGAGCTGCCCGGCGGCCAAGTGCTGACCGGCGTGGCCGACGGTGTCGACGACGCGGGCCGCCTGCTCATCGGCGACCAGGCGGTATCCGCGGCCGACGTCACCCATCTGCGCGCGGAAAACTGACCACCCGGAGTGCGTACTTCCCGATCGCTCGGGAACCGGAAAGTGTGGTGGCTGAATGTGTTAGACGGGCGGGAAGGCGGGGGTGGGCGGCCTCCCTGGCGAATATCGCGGAATAGACACGCTGGCAGACGATTGTGTAGCACGACGCGCTTCGGTGTCGGCTGTTCCGGCATCCGCACGCGGTAGGGTGCCTGGCATGGGTTATCCGGAGGACGTGCTGGCGCCCGATGAACAGCTGGTACTCCATCGTCATCCACATTGGAAAATGCTGTTCTTGCCCATCGTGACGCTCATCGTCGCCACGGCGCTCGCCGGTTTCGCGGGCGGGCTCATCTCACGCAAGGCCGAGGGAACCACGCGATCCGCGCTGCTGATCGCGGTGCTGGTGGTGTACCTGTTCATCCTCGGATGGCGTTGTGTCGCACCGGTTGTCAGCTGGAAGTCGACGCATTTCATCATCACCGACCGCAGAGTGCTCGTGCGCCAGGGCGTGCTCACGCATACCGGCATCGACATTCCGATGAGCCGGATCTCGAGTGTCCAGTTCCGGCACGGGCTGTTCGACCGGATGCTCGGGACCGGGACGCTGATCATCGAGTCGTCCTCCTCCGAACCGCTCGAGTACGACGACATCCCCGCCGTGCAGCAGGTGCACGCGCTGCTCTACCACCAGGTGTTCGAGGTCGAGCGCGGCCACAGCGGCCACAGCGGTCGCGGCGGCTGGGACGACCATGGCGGCTACCGATAAGCCGTAACCTGGGCAGATGACCGCTGTACTGCTGGCCGAGGACGACGAGGCTATCGCCGCGCCGCTGTCGCGCGCGCTCGGGCGTGAGGGCTATTCGGTGACCGTCGAGCGTTTCGGGCCCGCCGTGCTGACGCGGGCACTGGAAGGCGACCACGATCTGCTCATCCTCGACCTCGGCCTGCCAGGAATGGACGGGCTCGAGGTGTGTCGTCAGGTGCGCGCCCGCGGTGCGGATCTGGCTGTGCTGATGCTCACCGCGCGCACCGACGAGGTGGACTTCGTGGTCGGGCTGGACGCGGGCGCCGACGACTACGTCGGCAAGCCCTTCCGGCTCGCCGAGCTGTTGGCCCGGGTGCGAGCGTTGTTGCGCCGCAGCGGCATCGGTGACGACACGGTCGAAGTAGGCGGCATCCGTTTGGAACCGGCGGCGCGGCGGGTGCTGGTGAACGGCGTCGAAATCGGTTTGGCCAATAAGGAATACGAATTGCTCAAGGTACTGATCGACCGGGCCGGGCAGGTGGTGCCGCGCGAGACCATCCTGCGCGAGGTGTGGGGTGACGCCGAGCTGCGCGGCTCCAAGACCTTGGATATGCATATGTCCTGGCTGCGCCGCAAGATCGGTGACGAAGGGCCGATGGCCGAGCGGCGCATCGTCACCGTCCGCGGTGTCGGCTTCCGACTGAATACCGACTGACATGCGCCGACGGATTCTGCGTTCGATGCTCACTGTGCTGACCCTCACCACGGTCGTGCTCGGCGTGCCGCTCATCTATACGGCTTGGCTGTGGGTCGAGGACATCACCCGCAACGACCTACAGAACCGGCTGGACCGGATCGCAACGGAGATCATCGCGCAGGAGCACGGCGATGGCACGGTGCTCGGCGAGTTGGACACGCGGTCGGTGGCGCCGTTGGTGCCCGAGAACGGCAAGCTCACCATCGTCTACCCGTCGCCGCGGGACAACGCCTCCCGGCGCGACGTCGGGGCGGGCGATGTGTCCGACCCGTTGGTGGAGTCGCTGTCGATGGGCACCTCGGGGTCGCTGCGTCTGGAGGTGCCCTCGGCGCCGATGCACGCCATGCAGCGTCAGGCGGTCGCGGTGGTGGGACTCGCGGTGCTCGCCTCGTTGGCAGCGGCGGTCTCGGTCGCGGTGGTCACCGCCCGTCGGGTGGCCGATCCGCTGCGCGACGTCGCGGCGCGCGCCGCGCGGCTGGCGATGGGCGATTTCCGGCCCGATCCGCGTAGGCACGGTATTTCGGAACTGGACCGCGTCTCGGACGTGCTCGATTCGGCGACCGTGGAGATCGCCGGGCGGCTCCAGCGGGAGCACGCCTTGGTCGCCGATGTGTCGCACCAGCTGCGCAGCAGGCTTACCGCCGTGCGGCTGCGCCTGGACGAGCTCTCCACGCACTCCGATCCGGAGGTGGTGCACGAGGCCGAGGAGGCGATGGCCCAGGTGGACCGGCTCACCGAAGCAATCGACGATCTGGTGCGGGCGTCGCGGGACGAGGACGCGGCGGACCGCGATCCGGTGCCGGTGATGGACGAGCTGCGCGGCATGGTCGCCGAATGGACCCACCCGTTCGCTGAGGCGGGCCGGGCGCTGACGCTGATCGGGGACGAGTCGCTGCGCGCGCCGCTCACCGGCTCGCGGCTGCGCGAGGCGGTGGCAGTGCTGGTGGACAACGCACTCATGCATGGTGGCGGAACCTGCACGGTATCGGTGCGCACAGTGCGGCCGGGCGGCGATCGGGAGCCGCTGGTGTGTGTCGAGGTCGCCGACGAGGGCGACGGGGTGCGCGACGAGCTGGCGCCGCACATCTTCGATCGGGGGTTCTCGGCGGGCGGTTCTACCGGCGTGGGACTGGCGCTGGCGCGTGCGCTGGTCGAGGCCGACGGCGGGCGCCTGGAATTGCAGCGACGCAGGCCCGCGCTGTTCGCGGTCTTCCTCGGATCGTCGGGGTACCGGGCGCCCAACTCGGTGGTGGCTGAGCCGAGATGACTCAGCTGTGGCCGAATTCCTCTTCCACGAGGTCCTCGAATTCCGCAACGATCTCGTTCATTTCGTCGGGGAAGACCCAGCGGCGCATCGCCCAGAACCGGAAGGCCATCTGCAGCAGGTTGCCGATGACGAAAGCGCTGATGAAGTCGGCGACATTCTCGACAGTGAAGCTCACATTGGGCTGGCGCAGGTCGAAAACGTAGCTGGAAATCCACAGCGGCGTGAAGGACAGCACAACGCCGACGCCGCTGACGCCGAAGAAGAGCGCTGCCTCATGATGGCGTTCACGTCCGCCCCGGTTCTTGAACGACCATTCCCGGTTGAGGATGTAGGACGCGATCACGGCGATGACGCCGGAAATGATCTTGGCGGTGACCGGTTTCTCCGCGAGCACCGTCCACTTCAGCATGTAGAAGATGCCGCTGTCGATCACGAAGGTGGTCGCGCCGACGATCGCGAACTTGATCAATTCCCGCTGCCGGTACGCGATGTCTTGCAGCTGTTTGGGGAGGACGCTGACCACGTCGTCGACGAATGTCACAAGACCGGAGTGTACCGGTACCGTTCGTTCGCGCCGGACATGACAATATTGTCCGACGTGAGCGCACGTTCTTTCGATCCGTCAACCATGCCCACCGTCACCATGGTCGGTGGCGGGCAGCTGTCACGTATGACCCACCAGGCGGCGATCGCGCTGGGCCAGCGGCTCCGCGTGCTCGCCGAGCACCCGGACGACCCGGCCGCGCAGGTGAGCCCCGAGGTGGTGCTCGGCAGCCACACCGATCTGGCCGCGCTGCGCAAGGCCGCGGTCGGCTCGCACGCGCTGACCTTCGACCACGAGCACGTGCTGACCGAGCACCTGGAGGCACTGGTCGCCGAGGGCGTGAATGTCCAGCCGCCGCCGCAGGCCCTTGTCTACGCGCAGGACAAGTTGGCGATGCGCACCAAGCTCACCGAACTCGGGCTGCCCGTGCCCGCGTTCACGCCGGTGACTTCGGTGGCCGACGCGGTGCGGTTCGGGGCGGAACACGACTGGCGGATCGTGCTGAAGGCGGTGCGTGGCGGCTACGACGGGCGCGGCGTCTGGATGCCCGATTCCGCCGCCGCCGCCGAGGCGATCGTCACCGACCAGCTCGCATACGGCGTGGGGCTGCTCGCGGAGGTGAAGGTCGACCTGAAGCGGGAGCTGTCGGCGATGGTGGCGCGTTCGCCGTTCGGGCAGGCGGCGACCTGGCCGGTGGTGGAGACCGTGCAGCGCAACGGTCAGTGCGTCGTGGTGATAGCGCCCGCGCCCGGCCTCCCGGAGTCCAGGGCCGCCGAGGCGGAGACCATGGCGCTGAACCTCGCCGAGGAGCTGGGTGTCGTCGGGGCCATGGCGGTGGAGTTGTTCGAGACCAACGACGGCGCGCTGCTGGTGAACGAGCTGGCGATGCGCCCGCACAATTCCGGGCACTGGGGGATGGACGGCGCGCGCACCGGTCAATTCGAGCAGCATCTGCGCGCCGTGCTGGACTACCCGCTCGGCGACACCAGCCCGCTGGCGCCGGTGACCGTGATGGTCAACATCCTCGGCGCGCCCGAGTCTCCGGCCATGTCGATGGACGAACGGCTGCACCACCTGTTCGCCAGGATGTCCGACGCCAAGGTGCACCTGTACGGCAAGAGCGAGCGGCCCGACCGGAAGATCGGGCACGTCAACATCCTCGGCGACGACGTGGCCGAGGTTCGGGAGAAGGCCGAGCGCGCGGCGCACTGGATGTCGCACGCTGTTTGGACCGACGGATGGGATCCGCATGAGTGAAGCAGTGGCAGTGACTCCGGCGGTCGGCCTGATCATGGGCAGCGACTCCGACTGGCCGACCATGGAGGCCGCCGCGGAAGCGCTGGCGGAGTTCGGCATTCGCTTCGAGGTGGGCGTCGTCTCGGCACACCGCACCCCGCAACGCATGCTCGAGTACGCGCGAGACGCCGCCGGCCGCGGACTGAAGGTCATCATCGCCGGTGCGGGCGGTGCCGCCCACCTGCCCGGCATGGTCGCCTCGGCCACCCCGCTGCCGGTCATCGGGGTGCCCGTCCCGCTCAAGTACCTCGACGGCATCGACTCGCTGCTGTCTATCGTCCAGATGCCCGCGGGCGTGCCCGTAGCCACGGTCTCGATCGGCGGCGCCCGCAACGCGGGCTTGCTCGCCGCCCGCATCCTCGCCACCTACGACCCGGCTCTGCGCACCCGAATGGAACAGTTCCAGGCCGGACTCGAACAGATGGTCCTGGAAAAGGACGACGCCCTCCGCACAAAACTTTTGGGTTGAGCGCCACAGCATGAACTTCACCGTGGGGAATCCGCCTCCTTGCCCCCTGGCTACGGTGTGTCCGTGACTATTGGCGACATCGCCCGGCCGCGGGGCGGCGACCCTGCGCAGTTCCGGCTCACCGTTGTGGATCAGGCGTTGCGGTTGTTCGCCGAGAAGGGGTACGAAGCGACGACGGTGGACGAGATCGCGGAGGCGGCGGGTATTTCCCGGCGGACATTCTTCCGGCAGTTCCGGTCGAAAGAAGACGTGATCTTCGCCGATCACGAGTCGCAGTTGGCGCAGGCGGCCGAGTTCCTCGCCGCGTCGCGCGCGGATCCGTGGGAAGCGGTGTGCGACGCGGTGGTGCAGGTATTCGAGCGGTTCACCCAGTGGCGGGATATCGCGGCCCGCCGCTATCGGGTGGTGCGCCGCGTGCCCGCACTGCGCGAACGCGAGATCGTCACCGTCTTCCGCTATGAGCGGCTGTTCACCGACTACCTGCGCGAGCGGCTGCCCGACGTGCCGGATCTGGCGCGGGTGCAGTTCACCGCGGCCGTCACGGCGACGCACAACTACCTGCTGCGCCGGATGGTGCGCGGCGAGTCCGCCGCGGGCGCTGCGGATCTGCGACTGGAGCTGGCCGCGATTCCGCGCGGCGCGCGGCGCGAATCGAACGCCGACGAGCTGGTCGTCGCCGTTTTCCCCCGCGACATCGCGCCCCGACAGGTCGCCGATCTACTCGCCCGCAAGCTGAGAACGTTGTGAACAGCTGAAAGTGCGACGAATCTGACACTGAGTGCCATAGCGTCTCGCCTAGTAAGGTAAGCATGCTTGCGTATACTCGATGCAAGTATGGCACTTAGTGCCGATTGGCTGAATCCCGCTCCGCGGAACCAGCGATCACGACCGACGACCAGGAGTGAGCCCCATGGCGGGAAACCCCGATTTCGACCTGTTCAAGCTCGAGGACTTCCACGATGAGCTGCGTGCCGCCATCCGCGGTCTCGCGGAGAAAGAAATCGCCCCGCACGCCAAGGACGTCGATGGCAACTCCCGCTTCCCCGAGGAGGCGTTGGCCGTACTCAACGCCTCCGGCTTCAATGCCGTGCATGTGCCGGAGGCATATGGAGGCCAGGACGCGGACTCGGTCGCGACCTGCATCGTGATCGAAGAGGTCGCCCGGGTCTGCGGTTCTTCCTCGCTGATTCCCGCGGTCAACAAGCTCGGCACCATGGGCCTGATCCTCAACGGCTCCGAGGAGCTGAAGCGGCAGGTCCTGCCCGACATCGTCAACGGCGCGATGGCCTCCTACGCGCTGTCCGAGCGCGAGGCTGGTTCCGACGCGGCAGGTATGCGCACCCGGGCAAAGCGGGAGGGTGACGACTGGATCATCAACGGCTCCAAGTGTTGGATCACCAACGGCGGCAAGTCCTCCTGGTACACCGTCATGGCGGTGACCGACGCGGACAAGGGCGCCAACGGCATTTCGGCGTTCCTGGTGCACCAGGACGACGAGGGCTTCGTAGTCGGTCCGCTGGAGCACAAGCTCGGCATCAAGGGTTCGCCCACCGCCGAGCTGTACTTCGAGAACTGCCGAGTGCCGGGTGACCGCATCGTCGGCGAGCCGGGCACCGGTTTCAAGACCGCGCTGCAGACCCTCGACCACACCCGGCCGACCATCGGCGCCCAGGCCGTCGGCCTGGCCCAGGGCGCGCTGGACGCGGCCATCGCCTACACCAAGGACCGCAAGCAGTTCGGCAAGTCGATCGCCGACTTCCAGAACACCCAGTTCATGCTCGCCGACATGGCGATGAAGATCGAGGCGGCCCGCCTCATGGTCTACACTTCGGCCGCCCGCGCCGAGCGCGGCGAGAAGAACCTCGGCTTCATCTCCGCCGCCGCCAAGTGCTTCGCCTCCGACGTCGCCATGGAGGTCACCACCAACGCCGTCCAGCTGTTCGGCGGCGCCGGCTACACCACCGATTTCCCGGTGGAGCGCATGATGCGGGACGCGAAGATCACCCAGATCTACGAGGGAACCAACCAGATCCAGCGTCTGGTCATGTCCCGCGCCCTGCTCAAATGATATTTCCGTAGATCGCGGAAGTTCGGGCGTACCTGGGAACGCATTCAGGCCGCCCGCGCGCTCTACCTGTGCGATCGCTGCCGCCAGGTTGCCGAGCGCAACGCGCCGCTTCCGGCCCACGCACCCTGCTGACCGGACCGGAGGCTTCGGAGCCCCCATTTCTGCTGGTGTCCGCGACCTCGGGCCGCGCGATGATTTCAGCTGGGCGCCGGAGGACTGGACTGCCGTCGGCCTTTTGGCAGCCTACTTCTCCCCGGCCACTCCTGGCTCAGCGCCGCCGCGGCCGCACTTCGTACCGCTCGCCGGGGTCGCGATCGTGCTCACGAACCGCGCTGCGGGTGAACAACGATGGCGGCTCTGACCAGGTAAAACGCCACAGTGGCGACGTTCTGCGCCATGATGGCTTGTTGTGGCGCCATTTATGTGCCATAGTGGCGCCATGGACTTGACATCGTATGTGGATTTCCTCGTCCGGGAACTGGCGACCGCTGCCGAGGCGGGGGGTGAGGAGGCCCGTGCGCTGGCTGAGCGGCTGGCTGGGCCGGTCGAGTCGGCGGTCCGCCTCACTCTGCTGGAGGCGCTGTCGGCCGCCGCCGACGAGATCACCCGTGACCTCGCGCCTGGTTCGGTCGAGGTCCGGCTGCGGGGCCGCGACCCGGACTTCGTGGTGACGCCACCACCGTCCGAGCCCGCATACGCCACGGCCGCGCCGGCACCCGCGTCGGTACCGGACGCCGGGCCGGCGGGCGTCGACGAAGCCGCCACCGCGCGGATCAACTTCCGGCTCCCGGAACACCTCAAGGCCTCGATCGAGGAGGCAGCCGCGAAGGAGGGCCGCTCGGTCAACGCGTGGCTCGGCCGGGTCGCCTCTGCCGCGTTGCGGCAACCAGGCATGGAACAAGCCCCGGCGCAGCGCGGCGGCAGGGGCAAGCAGCACTACACCGGCTGGGTCAGCTAGCCGCGCAGGCAGCGCCACCGCATCTCACCGTTCTCACCAGCGAGAACGTCGATTCAACCGATTAGAAGGGGACAACCATGTCTACATTCGATACGCCAGAACCGATCATCGTGACCCTCGATCTCAGCGTCGCCAACGTGCGGTTCGTCGCGAGCGAGCGTACCGACACCGTGGTCGAGGTGCGCCCGACCAACGAGAACGAATCTTCGGACGTGAAGGCTGCCAAGCAGGTCCGCGTCGAATACTCGGGTGGCACGCTGCTGATCAAGGGCAAGAACCCGCGCCCGTTCGACTTCTCCGCCAAGAGCTGGTCGGTCGACCTGACCGTCGAACTGCCCGAGGGCTCGCAGGTGCACGCGGACGCGGCGATCGGCGACTTCCAGTCGACCGGTCGGCTCGGCGAGTGCCGGTTCAAGTCCGCCACCGGGCATGCGCGGCTCGGCCGGACCGGGCCGCTGCGGCTGAACACGTCCGCAGGCAACGTCTCGGTCGAGGGCGTCGCGGGCGATGCCGAGGTGACCACCGGGACCGGCCGAATCCGGATCGGCGAGATCGAGGGCAGCGCCACGATCAAGAACTCCAACGGCGACACCGACATCGGCACGATCGGCGGCGAGGCGCGAGTGCGTTCTGCGAACGGGGACATCGCGCTGGGCCGGGTGGGCGGCGGAGTGAACACGAAGACCGCCAACGGGGCCATCCGGGTCGGCGAGGTGGCCCGCGGTTCCGTCGTGCTGGAGACCGCGACCGGCGACCTGGAGATCGGCATCGGTGCGGGTGCGTCGGCCTGGCTCGATGTGAAGACCAATTTCGGGCAGGTGCGCAACGCGCTCGACGAAACGGCGAAGCCGCCGGAGAAGACCGGCGAGAAGGTCGAAGTACGCGCGCACACCGGATTCGGTGACATCACGATCCAGCGGGCCTGAACCCGGTTTAACGGTGAAGGGAATTCTGATGATGAACAATGCCGCACAACTGGCAATATCGGTGCGCGGGCTGCGGAAATCGTTCGGCGACAAGGTGGTGCTGGACGGAATCGACCTGAACGTTCCGCAGGGCACGATCTTCTCGTTGCTCGGTGCGAACGGCGCAGGCAAGACGACGACGGTCAAGATCCTGTCTACGCTGATCGACGCGAGTGACGGCCGGGCCGAGGTCGCGGGGCATGATGTGGCGTCCGATCCGGATGCGGTGCGGGCGGCGATCGGGGTCACCGGCCAGTTCTCCGCGGTGGACAACCTGCTCACCGGCGAGGAAAACCTGCGGTTGATGGCGGACCTGAACCATCTGTCCAAAAATGACGGTAAGCGGACGGCGATCGATCTGCTGGAGCGGTTCGACCTGACCGAGGCGGCGCGGAAACCGGCGTCCACATATTCCGGGGGTATGCGGCGGCGGCTGGATCTGGCGATGACGCTGGTGGGGAGTCCCCGGGTGATCTTCCTGGACGAGCCGACCACCGGGCTGGATCCTCGCAGCAGGCGCGGGATGTGGCAGATCGTGCGGGAACTGGTGGCTGGGGGCGTGACCATCTTCCTGACCACGCAGTATCTGGCGGAGGCCGACGAACTGGCCGACCGGATCGCGGTGCTCGAGGGCGGCAGGCTGGTCGCCGAGGGCACCGCGGAAGAACTGAAACGCCGGATTCCCGGCGGCCACGTCCGGCTCGA
Organism: Nocardia sp. NBC_01730; assembly: GCF_035920445.1. Lineage (NCBI taxonomy): Bacteria > Bacillati > Actinomycetota > Actinomycetes > Mycobacteriales > Nocardiaceae > Nocardia > Nocardia sp. NBC_01730. The sequence goes on from NZ_CP109162.1 coordinate 7,337,901, forward strand.
GTTCACCGAGCACAGTGGTTTCCGGACCGCGCAACGGATTCTCGGCCGGGCCGCGCACCGGGACGGTGAGGCGCTGGCCCTGCGGGTGCCGAACGACGGCAGCATGCGCTCGCTGAAGGCACTGCTGGACCGGCTCGACTCTGAGTCGATCGAGGTGGACGGCCTTTCCGTGCACACGCCCGATCTGGATGACGTTTTCCTCGCCCTCACTGGTGATTCCGACAACGAGAAGGTGACGACCCGATGACCACCGCAGTTGCGAGCCACCCGTTGCGCGATTCGACGACGATGGTGCGTCGCAACCTGAAACGGATGGTGCGATACCCGTCGATGACCGTGCAACTGATCGCCATGCCGGTCCTCTTGCTGCTGCTGTTCGTGTACGTGTTCGGCGGCACGCTCGGCGCCGGGCTCGGCGGGCCTTCCGGCGGCCGTGCCGAATATGTCAACTACGTGGTGCCTGCGATCCTGCTGATGACCATCGCGTCCACCGTCCAGGGCACCGCGATATCCGTGGCCATGGACATGACCGAAGGGATCATCGCCCGGTTCCGCACCATGAACATCGCCAGGGTTTCGGTCTTGACCGGGCACGTGATCGGCAGTCTCATCCAGGCGTTTCTCAGCCTCGCGGTGGTGATCGGGGTGGCGCTGCTGATCGGTTTCGAGCCGCGGGCCGGCTTCGGTGACTGGCTCACCCTCGTCGGTTTGCTCGCCGCCGTCACGCTCGCGCTGGTCTGGTTCACCGTGGCGATCGGCCAGGCTTCGCAGACCGTCGAGGCGGCCAGCAGCCTGCCGATGCCGCTGATGTTCCTGCCCTTCCTCGGCAGCGGGTTCGTGCCGACCGACTCGATGCCCGATGGCGTGCGCTGGTTCGCCGAGTACCAGCCGTTCACCCCGATCATGGAATCCATCCGGGCACTGCTGATGGACAAGCCGGTCGGCAACGACGTGTGGATCGCGCTGGCCTGGTGCGCGGGCATCGCGCTGCTCGGCTACGTGTGGGCGAAGAAGCTCTACAACCGCAAGGCGTGACCCGGCGTCATGGCCGGCGGCTCGACTTTGGGGTCGAGCCGCCGGCTTCCGCCAGGTACGGTTCGGCCCGTCGAAGCGCTACCGGCGAATCCCCCGTCACCACATCGGCGCCCTAAGCGACCAGGTCGGCGTACTCCCGGTGTTCTGCAATGTACTTCTCGACATACCAGCAGGTGGGGATGATGGCGAAGCCCGCGTCGCGGGAGTCTTTCAGGGCGAACTCGACCACCTGGGCGGCGATACCGTGGCCGCGGAATTCGGGGAAGGTCATGGTGTGGTGAAGGTCGCGGACCTTGGGGTCGTCGCGTTCGGCGTAGTCGGCGTACCCGGCGAGGGTGTCGTCGACGTAGATCTCGAAACGGGTGTCGGCGACGTTGTGCTCGAGCCTGGTCGTCATGATCGGGTAGAACTCCTTGTCGGACGGGAATGTTCCGTGGCGGCGGTCACAGGACCGCGCCGGGGTTGAGGATGCCGTTCGGGTCGAGCGCGTCTTTGATTTTCCGGGTCAAGGCCATGACGTCCGGGCCGAGCTGATCGGGCAGCCACGCCTTCTTCAATCGCCCCACGCCGTGCTCGCCGGTGATGGTGCCGCCGAGCGTGATGGCTAGGTCCATGATCTCGCCGAAGGTCTGGTGCGCCCGCGCGGTCAGGTCCGGGTCGGACGGGTCGTGCACGATCAGCGGGTGGGTGTTGCCGTCTCCAGCGTGCGCGATCACCGACACCGTGACCGCGTTGCGTTCGGCGATCGCGGCGATGCCGGTCACCAGATCGCCGAGCCGGGGCAGTGGCACGCCGACGTCTTCCAGCAGCAGCGCGCCGAGCTTCTCCACCGCGGGAATCGCGAAACGCCGTGCGGCGGCGAACGCTTCGCCCTCCTCGGGGTCCTCGGTGTGGAAAACCTCGGTCGCACCTGCCTTTTCGCAAGCCGCCACCATGATCTCCGCTTCGCGTCGCGCGAATTCGCCCGGTGCGTCGGAGCGGGCCACCAGCAGCGCGGCGGCCTCGCGGTCCAAGCCCATCCGCATCTCGTCTTCCACGGCGTTGATCGACACCGAGTCCATGAACTCGAGCATCGAGGGCCGCAGTTCACCCGTGATCGTCGAAATCGCCTCGGTGGCAGCGGTGAGCGTGCCGAAGGTCGCCACGACCGTGCTCTGCGGCGGTTGTGCGGGCAGCAACCGCAGGGTCAGTTCGGTGATCACGCCGAGAGTGCCCTCGCTGCCGACGAAAAGCTTGGTCAGCGACAGCCCTGCCGAGTCCTTCAGGCGCGGACCGCCGAGCCGCACGACAGTGCCGTCGGCGAGCACCACCTCCATGCCGAGCACGTAATCAGCTGTCACGCCGTACTTCACACAGCACAGTCCGCCCGCGTTGGTGGCGGCGTTGCCGCCGATCGAGCAGATTTCGAAAGACGAGGGATCGGGCGGGTACCACAGCCCGTGTTCGGCGACCGCGCGCTTGACCTCAGCGTTGAACAGACCCGGCTGTACCACCGCCGTCCGGGTAACCGGATCGACCGTTACCGCGCGCATCCGCTCGGTACTCAGCACGATCCCGCCGTCGACCGCGGTCGCACCGCCGGACAGCCCGGACCCGGCGCCGCGGGGAACCACCGGGACGTGGTGCGCGCTCGCCAAGCGCAAGGTGGCGGCCACGTCGTCGGTGCAGGTCGCGAGCACCACAGCCAGCGCGGTGCCCGCGTTCGGGTCACGTGCCCAGTCCTGCCGGTAGCCCGCGAGCAGATCCGGGTCGGTGAGCACCGCGCGGTCGGGAAGGCAGGCGATCAAGTCGTCCAGGTCCACGTCTTCACGCTAGCTGCCCGCGTCCGATACTTGCTGATCGGCTGAGGTGTCAGCGTGTGGCGGGTGGAAATGGCGCCACGCCGCGGCTCCGGAAGTCCCGTAGGTCGGGACCATCCGGCGGCCCACGCGCCGGGCGGGGCACCCGAGCGCGGATCGGCTGAGCTACCGGTAGGTCTCCGGCTGATCATCTGACGGACACCTGCAGCTGGCACGCTGGCCGCGTGCACGAGCTGTCCGAGACCGCCGACACGATCGCCGATCGATTCACCCGCTGGTGCGAGGCTGTCGTGGCCAGGTTGCCTTTCGGGCTGAATCGTGCCCTCCCGCCGACCTTCCTGGGTTTCGCGCTGATCAACAGCGGCACCTTCGGCGTCGACCTGGCGCTGCTCAGCCTCTTGCACGGCTGGTGGGGACTACCGGTCTGGCTGTCGGTGACCGTGGCGTATGTGTGCGCGTTCGGCCTCAGCTTTGTGCTCAACCGCACCTTCAATTTCCACTCGTACGCGCCCGTCGGCAGACAGGCCGCGGTGTACGTCGTTGTGGTCGTGATCAACTACCTCGCGTTCATCCTCGGCGTCGCCAGCGGGCTGACCGCGCTCGGCCTGGAGTACCACCTGTCCCGGTTGCTGGCGGGCGCCTGCGAGGCCGGGTATATGTACAGCGCGCTGCGCTGGGTGGTCTTCCGCCGCCGCGCGGTCGGCCTGGAACCGGAATTTGCACCTGACGCGACGTGAGGTGCTCCGTCCAGATGGGTCGGCGCGGCAACCAGGCGTCGAGTTGATTGCCGTCGGTTCCCTGGTGATGCTGGCCTCTGCCCGACGTCCGGCTTCTGCGCCACCGATACGCGTCCGGCAGGACTGCCCGCACGAGCCAGCGACCAGTTCTGCGGGTACCGAGACTACAGCGCCCGTGATCTCGAGCAGCGGCTGTCGACGTTCATGTCGCCGCTGTGTTGATCAAGTCCTCGGTGTGCGAGCCATCGACGACGATTGCGTCGTCGTCGGTGAGCGCCCAATGCGCCACGCCTTCCACCCGGAACCGGGCGGCGAGTCGGTTGCAAGCGCCATCCGGATCGGTCGCGGAATTGATATGCGGGACGATTGCGCGATCGACCAAACCCATTCCGTCCCATTGTGGCTCGACGCCGCAGGCGGGCGCTACCTCGGCCGGGTCGTCCAGTGTCTCGAGGCCGTGGAGGTCTGGTGTGAGCACACAGGCGCCCGCGCTGTAGCCCGCGTAGACCAGCGCGTCGTCGGCAAGCAGCCGCGTCAGCGCGAGATCCGCTCCGCTGCGGGCGAATTGGGCACGCAGCACGAAGGTGTTCCCGCCACGGACCCACACCAGTGGGAATTCGGCCAGGCGGCGCTCCAGTTCCGCCGCACGCCCGACGAAGTCGCGCAGGTCGATCTCCTCCGGGGCGTACCCGAGCCCGCCCAGCGGCACCAGGTCGCTGGTGACGGCCGACGCCCGCATCGACGGCCATGCGTCACAGGCGTTGCCGATCACCGCGACCCGGCCCGGCGGGCCCGCGAGTGCGACCAGCCGGTCGAAGTGCGCCCCGAAGCGGTAGCTGGACAGGAACAGCCGCATGGTTTCAGATCGTGAAGGCGAGGTGGCGCACCAGCCGCTGCCCGAGCTCGGTATCGCCGTCGAAGGTGATCTCGTCGAGGTGCTGCTCGGCGGACGTGCGCCCGCCGCCAAGTCGGACGAACAGCCCGGAGTCCATGCCGATCTCGACGTCGGCGGGTTCGTCGAAGGCGTCGACGTAGCTCGCCCGGCCCGCCACCTGGATGTGCAGCGTTCTGGCCAGCGGGCCGGTCAGCGCGAAAATGATCCGCGAGCCGTCCGGTGCCCCGCCCTTCTTGACTACTACGCGCGGGATGCTGCCCGCGAACTCGGCGAAGGCCAGCTCGCCGCGCGGCCCGCCCTCCTCGACGCGGACGCCGAGCGCGTCGGCGATATCGAGTTCGTGCATCCAGCAGTCGAACAGTCGCACTCGCATGAACCGGCCGTAGCTCACCGGACCGATCGGCGACACGGTTTCCTTCTCCCATTCGATCTCGCCCATCGCCGCGAGCGCCTGACGCCTGCGGTCGACAACATCGCGGTATAACTCGACCAGTCGGGCGCCGGGCAGCGGGCGCAGCCGGTCCACCCAGATCTCGTTGAGCACCGCGGTCTCGTTGCGGATGTACGGAAGCGTGCGCACATCGGTCTTGACCCTGTTCGGGTCATGGGCGGGCGGGCGTTCGCCGAGCAGCCAGGATTCGATGCCGATGATGTGGGCGACGACGTCGAACACGGTCCAGCCGGGTAGTGGCGACGGGGCCCGCCAGCGGTCTTCGTCGAGTGCGGCGACGAGCGTCTCGATCGCTTCCCACTGCTGCGACAGCAGGGCGATCCGCTCGGTCCGGTCTGGCGTCTCGGTCATCCGTCGGCTCCTTTTTCCGGGCCCGTGCTCTCGTTGTCCAGTACCGCTATTCCACCCCGGATGGCGGCGGCGGTGGCGACCGGGTCGTGCGGACGCCGCAGGAGAAAACCTTTGGCGAAACTCAGTCTGTCGCCGTGTCTGCGGGGGATAACGTGCAGGTGGACATGTGAAACGGTCTGGAAAGCGGCCGTGCCGTCGTTGAGCACCAGGTTGGCGCCGTCCGCGGCGAGACTGCTGCGCCGGACGGCAAGTGCGAGCCGATGCCCGGCCCGGAAGACGTGCGCGCCGAGCTCGGCGTCGAGGTCCTCCAGTTCGGTGGCGTGCCGCTTGGGGATCACCAGCGTGTGCCCGCGAGTGATCGGCCGGATATCGAGGAACGCGCACAGCGTGTCGTCCTCGTACACCTTTGTCGCAGGCGCCTCGCCTGCGACGATGCGGCAGAAGACGCAGTCGTTCACATGCTGGACGATACGGCGTACGGGCGGAGCGGAACACCCCGGCGGGCGATCCGGCATGACACACGCCACTGTTCCGCGACGCGCCGACCGCCTGACCAGTTCTCGAACCTCCGGGTAAGTAAGGGACTTCGACGTACGGTCTTGTCGTTGTCGCCTGCGGCGAGCACCATCGACTACTGCGGGAACCGAACAAAGCACAGCTCAGGAGGCGGCGGTAAGGTCCGCACAGGCCGCGGGAGAATCCGGCAAACCGGCGGAATACAGCCGACACGTGTGACTGGCATCTCAGCTAGGCTCACGGCGAGCCGGGTACAGTTGCGAGGATTTGGGCGAACTTACTCTGGAGTAGCATCGTCCGACCGTCTACCCGTTGCCTGGAAGCTCAGCACGAGAAGGAAGTCTGACAAGTGGAGACAACGCAGAGCGTAGGCGATCCGTCGCTACGTGGCGCGCGTGTCGGAGTCGTTCGCGAGTCCAACACGGGCGAGCGACGTGTCGCATTGGTGCCGAAGATCATTCCGAGCCTGCTGAAGCGGGGCGTCGAGGTCGTCGTCGAGTCCGGAGCAGGGCGCGGCGCGCTGATTCCCGACAGCGCCTATGAAGAAGCGGGCGCGACGATCGGCGATCCCTGGTCGGCCGAGGTGGTCGTCAAGGTGGCCCCGCCCAGTGACGCCGAGGTGGCGAAGCTGTCGTCGGGGCAGACGCTGATCGGGTTTCTCGCCCCGCGTAACGCCGAGAATCAGATCGGTGCGTTGAAGTCGGCCGGGGTGCAGGCGTTCGCGGTGGAGGCGATTCCGCGGATTTCGCGCGCGCAGGTGATGGATGCGTTGTCTTCGCAGGCGAATGTGGCCGGGTACAAGGCGGTGCTGTTGGCCGCGTCGGAGTCGACTCGGTTCTTCCCGATGCTGACTACCGCGGCGGGCACAGTGAAGCCTGCGACGGTGCTGGTGTTGGGTGTGGGTGTCGCCGGTTTGCAGGCGTTGGCCACCGCGAAGCGTCTCGGTGGGCGGACCACCGGCTATGACGTGCGGCCCGAGGTGGCCGATCAGGTGCGTTCGGTGGGTGCGCAGTGGCTGGATCTGGGTATCGATGCCGCCGGTGCGGGTGGGTACGCCCGCGAACTCACCGACGAGGAGAAGGCCACCCAGCAGCAGGCTTTGGAGGATGCGATCAAGGGTTTCGACGTGGTGATCACCACGGCGCTGGTGCCGGGTCGTCCCGCGCCGCGACTGGTGACCGCCGCGGCGGTGCAGGGCATGAAGCCGGGCAGCGTGATCGTGGACCTGGCCGGTGAGACCGGAGGCAACTGTGAGCTCACCGAGCCCGGCCGAACCGTTGTCAAGCACGAGGTGACCATCGCGTCGCCGTTGAATCTGCCCGCCACCATGCCCGAGCACGCCAGCGAGCTTTACTCCAAGAACATCGCGGCACTGCTGGAGTTGATGCTGGTCGACGGCAAGCTCGCGCCCGACTTCGATGATCAGGTGCTCGCCGACTCCTGTGTGACCCGTGCGGTCGGGGACCTCGAAACCGCGGGGAAGGAAGCCTCCTGATGTATACCGAACTGCTGGCGAATATCGCGATCCTGGTGCTATCCGGATTCGTCGGATTCGCCGTCATCTCCAAGGTGCCCAACACCTTGCACACCCCGCTGATGTCGGGCACCAACGCCATCCACGGCATCGTCGTGCTCGGCGCGCTGGTCACACTCGGGAACGTGCAGGATCCGTCGATCCTGACCCAGATCATTCTGTTCGTCGCCGTCGTGTTCGGAACCCTGAACGTCATCGGTGGTTTCGTCGTCACCGACCGCATGCTGGGCATGTTCAAGACGAAGAAGGCGGCAGCGCCGGTGAAGGCGGATCAGTGATGCATACCTTCGACAATGTGACCTATCTGGTCAACGGTCTCTACATCGTCGCGTTCGGCATGTTCATCTACGGTCTGATGGGTTTGACCGGTCCGAAGACCGCGGTGCGCGGCAACCTCATCGCAGCGGCGGGCATGGTGCTCGCGGTGGTGGCCACCTTGATCTCGATCCGGCACACCAGCAACTGGATTCTGATCGTCGCCGGCTTGGTGGTCGGTGTCGCGCTGGGTGTTCCGCCGGCCAAGTTCACCAAGATGACCGCGATGCCGCAGCTGGTTGCCGCCTTCAACGGTGTCGGTGGTGGCACGGTCGCTTTGATCGCGTGGTCGGAGTTCATCAACTCCCAAGGTTTCTCGCGCTTCGATGAAGAACCCACCGTGCACATCGTGATCGGCTCGCTGTTCGCGGCGATCATCGGTTCGGTGTCGTTCTGGGGCTCGCTGATCGCGTTCGGCAAACTGCAGGAGATCCTGCCCGGTCGCCCGATCGGGATCGGCAAGCTGCAGCAACCGTTGAACCTGTTGCTGTTCGTCGGCGCTGTCGCCGCAGCCGTGGTTATCGGTATCGGGGCCACCGGTGACGGCGTGCCGCAGGTGTGGATGATCGCCGTGCTCGTGCTTGCGGGTGTGCTCGGCCTGATGGTCGTGCTGCCCATCGGCGGCGCCGACATGCCGGTGGTCATCTCACTGCTCAACGCCCTGACCGGGTTGTCCGCCGCGGCGGCCGGTCTCGCCTTGAACAACACCGCGATGATCGTGGCAGGCATGATCGTCGGCGCGTCCGGCACCATCCTCACCAATTTGATGGCCAAGGCGATGAACCGGTCCATCCCCGCCATCGTTGCGGGCGGATTCGGCGGCGGCGGTACCGCGCCTGGCGCCGGTGGTGGTGAGCAGAAGCAGGCCAAGGCCACCTCCGCCGCGGACGCCGCGATCCAGATGGCGTATGCCAACCAGGTGATCGTGGTGCCGGGCTACGGTATGGCCGTCGCGCAGGCCCAGCACGCGGTCAAGGAAATGGCGTCGCTCTTGGAGGCCAAGGGTGTCGAGGTCAAATACGCCATCCACCCGGTCGCGGGCCGGATGCCCGGCCATATGAACGTGCTGTTGGCCGAGGCGGAAGTCTCCTATGACGCGCTCAAGGAAATGGACGATATCAACGGCGAGTTCAGCCGTACCGATGTCGCCCTGGTGATCGGCGCCAACGACGTCACCAACCCCGCCGCCCGCGAGGACGCCTCCAGCCCGATCTACGGCATGCCCGTCCTCAACGTCGACCAGGCGAAATCAGTGATCGTGCTGAAGCGTTCGATGAACTCCGGTTTCGCCGGTATCGACAACCCTCTCTTCTACGCCGACCACACCTCCATGCTCTTCGGCGACGCCAAAAAGTCCGTCGGTTCGGTCACCGAAGAACTGAAGGCGTTGTAGCGGCGGTACGTTTCGCAGCGAGCGCCCCTCCATCGAAGCTATCGGTGGAGGGGCGCTGTCATGTCGCCTGCGCACGGTGTAACCGGTCCAGACGCAGCCGGCGCACGATCGAGGAGCCGAGCCGGTCGGGTCGTCTCCATCCGCGGTATCGCCGAGTGGGAGCGAGCGAGGGTAGTTCGTTGGACTCGCGCAAGATCTGGTGAACCCGGGGCTCTATCTGTGAACGATCGGCCGGGAGCGACCTGGATTCGCCGATCCGGTGCGGGCCGCTGAACAGACCGGATGGTCTTGCGGGCGGCGAGTTGCGCGTCCATCGGCTAGATTCCATGAGTTCGCCGCCCCTGTGCGGACGGAACTGCGCGAGACCCGGGGAGGGGATCCATGACCACACCACCGAACTACCCGTATCCAGGCCAGCCCGCGGGTCCAGGCTATGGCGGCCAGCCGGGCTACCCACAGGCGCCCGCCGCTGTGCCGCAGGGTTACCCGGGGCAGCCCCAGGGCTATCCACAGCCGGGCTATCCAGGGCAACCGCAATCCGGTTATCCACAGCAGGGCGGTTTCCCGCCGCCCCAGCAGCCGGGCTACCCCGTCGGTGGTTTCCCGCCGCCTGGGCAACCGCCTCGGCAGAGTGGTGGCGGCAGCGGGATCGGGAAGATCTTCCTCGCGATCGGCGCCCTGGTGGTGATCGGTCTCCTGGTCTTCGGCGCCCGCACTGTGCTGCGCTCGGACGGCGAGAAGATCGAGATCGGCCAGTGCGCGAAGCTGTCGGGCACCACCGTCAAGGCCGAGTTCGCCACGAAGGAATGCTCCGATCCGGACGCCAACTACGTGGTGGCGCAACGGATCGACGGTGCGAACAAGGACTGCCCGACCAAGGACTACGCCAGCTATTACCAGACCGGCAGAAACGACTACACGCTCTGCCTTCGGCTCAACGCCGGAGAGGGCGACTGCATCAAATCCGGTTTCCTCGGCGCGAGCACCAAGGTGGCCTGCGGCTCGACGGCGGACTTCAAGATCGGCCGGGTGGTGCGCGGCACCGCGGACAAAACCGCATGCGGGTCGCGAGCAACCGAGAACGACACGATCGTCTATCCGAAGCCGGATCCGATCACACTGTGCCTGGTGCCGCCCAAGTAGGGCTGGACGCAGGGGGATTGCTAACGTTCGAGCATGGCGGGTGTCGGCGCGCGATTACTGCGGAACAGGTCATTCGTGCGAGCGCCGATCGGTTTGTTCCGGGCCCGGTTGGGCTTCCTGTTCGGCGGCCGGCTCTTGCTGCTGGAACACACCGGACGCGGCTCTGGTCGACCGCGCTACGTCGTGCTGGAGACCATCGCGCGGCCGAGCCGAGATCGCGTGGTCATCGCGTCCGGATTCGGCAGGCAGGCCCAGTGGTTCCGTAATCTCGTGGCCGATCCCCGCTGTTGGGTGAGTATTGGTTCGCGCAATCGGGTTTCGGCGGTTGCCAGAGTCCTCACCCTCGACGAGTCCGCCACGGTGCTCGACGGCTATCGACACGAACACCCCACGGCGTACCGAAAGCTGGGCGGGCTCATCGAGGAGGCCACGGGCTCGGACATCGACCACGTGCCGTTGGTCGAGCTGACCTTGCGGTCTTGACCGGCTATTTCGCCGGGGCGGCTACGCCCGAGTAGCGGCAGCACAGCAGTATGGCGATCAGCGGTACCACCATCGCCGTGGTCAGCGGCACCACCGCTGTGAGCCAGCCGATCACCGTGGGGCCGGCGAGCAGCCCCAGATAGCCGACGCTGAACACCCGGGACATATCGGTCGCGGCCGTGGCGGAGCCCAGATTTCCCGCGGCGGTGAAGATCTGGGGGACGCCGCCGGAGAGCCCGAGGCCCGCCATGGCCCAGCCGAGCAGCGTCAGCGCAATCCACGGAGACATCATGATCAGAGCAAGTCCGATCGCGGCGATCAGCGCGCCGTAACGGACCACCGCGACCGGGCCGAACGCGCCGCTGACCCGGTCGGTGGCCAGACGCCCGACGGTCATCGTCGTGGAGAACGCGCCGAAGGCGAGCGCGGCCGTCGCCGCGTCCGCTCCGAGATGTTCGCGCATCTGCAATGTGCTCCAATCCGCGGCTACGCCTTCGGCCAGCAGCAACGCGAACGCGATCGCGGCCAGCGCCATGACCTTTCGGCTGCGATCACGGACCTCGGCACGCGCGATCGTGGCGAGTGCCGCCGCGTCCCGCTCGGGCTGTGCGGTCGGCGCGGTGTCGTACTCGATCGGTGCCGTGGCGTGCTGGGGCGAACCGGCGGTGTGCAGGGGCAGTGCCGCATCGGGTGGTGCGGGGTTGTGATCGGGCAGTGCTGGGTCGTGCCCAGGCGGTGTGGTGTCGTGCTTGGTCACGTGCACGGCCTGGCCGCCGTGGGTCGCCGCGTCCGCCGTCCCCGCCTCGGGCGTGGCGTCGCGCAGCAGCCGCGGCACCAGCGCGAGGGTCAGTGCGACGCAGCCGATCGCGGCCAGCGTCAGAGTCAGCCGCACATCCCAGCCCACACGCAGCGTCGCGGCCCCCACCAGCGAACCGAGCAGGCCACCTCCGGAGAACAGGGCGTGGAACGCGGCCATGATCGGGCGGTGATACGCCCGTTCCACATGTACCGCTTGGGTATTCATCGATACGTCCAACGCGCCGTTGCCGAAGCCGAAGCAGATGAGCGCCAACGCGAGCGTGACCGGTCCGGTCGCGAAGCCGGGCCCGAGCACCGCCACCGAGGCGGTGCACGCGGCCGCGCCGACCAGGGTCGTGCTGCCGAAGCGGTCGGCGAGCGGGCCTGCCAGACGCATGCCGACGATGCCGGCACCGGCCATCAGCAGGATGAACATCCCCAGCGTCGACTTCGTGACGCCCGTGCGGTCGGTGATGACGGGAATGTGCACCACCCACATAGCGAGTAGGAAACCGCTCAACGCGAACACCGTGAACACCGCGAAACGCGCGACGCGGGTCGAACGGTCGACTGTAGGGCTCGACACCACTTCGACGGTAGCGATGAACGGTCCGGTGTGCCTCCGGAACGGCTTGCCAACCCCACCCGCGGAAACCGGTCCAGGGCAACGTCGACCTGGTGGCACCCGGCTGCGAGGCGCACTACGTTGAGCGCCGTACCCGCAGGTAGGGTCTGCTTTTCTAGTGTCAACGCGGCACTGCCCCGAGACATTCCGGATTCCGGTAGCCGCCCTTCTCCGTGGCGTAGTCGGTGAAATCTCGGGGTTCCCGGCCGAGCCCCGGCGGACCTCGTCGGCGGACTCGGCATTGCGGCCGTCGAGCACGGCGCCGAACAGGTGGTCCAGCAGGCTCACCACGTCGGAGGTGCTGGTCGGCGGTGGTGTGTCAGGGTTCGAGTACATCGGCGCCGGATGAGACGGAACATGGTTCAGTGGCTCATGATCATGTGCGATCGTCTACTGTTGATGCGTGGATGCGCTCGCCAGTCTGCTCGAAGGTCCACGCGCCCGGGGTGCGTTCCTGATGTGTTCGCTGCTGGATCCGCCGTGGTCGTTGCGCATCCAGGACGAGGCCCCGCTGACCGTGGTATCGATGATTCGCGGTGGTGCGTGGATTCGCACCGAGCAGGGTGCGCCGCGGCAGCTGGGCGCAGGCGATGTCGCTATCTTCCGTGGGCCCGATCCGTACATCGTGGCCGACGATCCGGCGACCGAACCGCAGATCGTCATCCATCCCGGCCAGGTGACGAAGACGCCGGACGGCGAAATCCTCTGCGAGACGCTCAGTCTTGGGGTTCGGCAGTGGGGGACCGATCCGGACGGCGCCACCATGATGGTCACCGGGACCTACGAGTCCGCGGGCGCGGCCAGCCAGCGCCTGCTGCGCGCGCTCCCGCCCGTCATCGTGTTGCGGCGCGGCGAATTCGACAGCAGGGTGCTCGACATCCTGGTCGACGAGGCGACCAAGGATGAACCCGCGCAGGGAGCGGTGCTCGACCGGCTGCTCGATCTGGTGTTGATTGCCGCGTTGCGCGCCTGGTTCGCCCGCAATGACGCGCCCGCTTGGTACCACGCCTACGGCGACCCGCTGGTCGGCAAGGCATTGCGGCTGTTGCAGCACAATCCGGCGCACGGGTGGACGGTCGCAGGCTTGGCCGAGGCGGTGGGTGTGTCGCGGGCCGCGCTGGCCCGCCGGTTCACCGACCTGGTCGGCGAGCCACCGATGGCGTTCCTCACCGAATGGCGGCTGGCGCTGGCCGCCGACCTGCTACAGGAGTCCGACGCCACGATCGAGGCGATCGCCCGTCAGGTCGGGTACGGCAGCGCGTTCGCGCTGAGCACCGCGTTCAAACGCCACTTCGGTGTCTCCCCGCGCGACCATCGGCACAGCCGCGTGCGGTCAGGCCTGGAGGAGGGAGCTCGCGTAGCCACGTAGGGCCCCGGCGTGCGGCGCATCGACACAGCCGCGTGCGGTCAGGCCTGGAGGAGGGAGCTCGCGTAGCCACGTAGGGCCCCGGCGTGCGGCGCATCGACACAGCCGCGTGCGGTCAGGCCTGGAGGAGGGAGCTCGCGTAGCCACGTAGGGCCCCGGCGTGCGGCGCATCGACACAGCCGCGTGCGGTCAGGCCTGGAGGAGGGAGCTCGCGTAGCCACGTAGGGCCCCGGCGTGCGGCGCATCGACACAGCCGCGTGCGGTCAGGCCTGGAGGAGGGAGCTCGCGTAGCCACGTAGGGCCCCGGCGTGCGGCGCATCGACACAGCGTGACCCCGGCTGAGCTATCGTCGGCCGGGTGACGCAGCAGTATCCGGTGCTCTGGCCGGTACCAACCCGGTGGGCCGACAACGATCACTACGGCCACGTGAACAACGTGACGTACTACTCGTACTTCGATACCGCGGTCAACGCGTGGTTGATGCACGCCACGGGCACCGACATTCGCACGCTGCCAGCGCTCGGGGTGGTCGCGCAGACTTCCTGCCGGTATCTCGGCTCGATCAGCTTCCCGGACCAGCTGCGGGTCGGCCTGCGGATCGCGCGGCTCGGCCGCTCCAGTATCACCTACGATCTGGCCATCTTCCGCGAGGCCGACAGCGCACCGGAACTGGTTGCCACCGGCACCTTCGTCCATGTCTACGTGGACGCGGAGACCCGCGAGCCGGTCGAGATCCCGGAGGTCATCCGCACCGCAGCGGCGGCGCTCGTCATCGAAGAGGACCCACGCGCCGCCGACGCGTGAACCGCTGTATTCACACGCGACTGAGCAGGGTGAGCGGGTCCTCCAAGAACCCGGCGGTGGTGGCGAGGAAGCGGGCGGCCAGTTCGCCGTCGATCATCCGGTGGTCGAAGCTCACGCCGAGGGTGGTCACCCAGCGGACGGCGAGTTCGTCACGGAATACCCACGGCCGCTTGCGGATCGAGCCGAGGCACAGGATCGCGGCCTCGCCGGGATTGACCAGTGGCATCCCGGCGTCGACGCCGAATACTCCGACGTTGGTGATGGTGAACGTGCCGCCGCGCAGGTCGGTGGGAGTGGCGGCACCCGAACGGGCGGTGTCCGCCACCCAGCCGATCTCGCGGGTCAGATCCCGCAGGCTCAGGGTCTGCGCCTCTTTGATGTTCGGCACCAGCAGCCCGCGGCCGGTGGCCACCGCGATGCCCAGATTCACGTAGTGCTTGGTGACGATCTCTTGGTCGCCCTCATCCCAGCAGCTGTTCATGCCGGGGAATTCCGTGAGCGCGGCCAGCACCGCCTTGGCCACCAGCGCGAGCGGCGTGAGGGTCAGGCCGACAAAGGACGTGCTGCTGCGCAGGTGGTCGAGCAGCTCCATCGACGCGGTGCAGTCGAGGGTGACGAATGCGCCGGCCTGCGGGATGGTGCGGACGCTGGTCAGCATCGCCGCGGCGGTGCGCTTGCGGATGCCGCTGATCGGGGTGCGGGCCTCGCGGGTGGTCGGACGGACGACGCCCGCGTCCGGCTCGGGGACGGCGGGCGGCGCGGCCTCGGCCTGCTCGGCCGGGCGCGGCTGGGAGACGGGCACTGCACCGCGCACGTCGTCGACAGTAACCGCGCCGCCTGGCCCGGACCCTGCGACGAACCACAGATCGATGCCGAGTTCGCGAGCCAGTTTCCGCGCGCCGGGCGTGGCCGCCGCCCGCGTCACCATGCGTTCGGGCTCCTGGATCGTGTTGTCGGACGGCCGCGAGACCGGCTCGGGTGCGGCGGCTTCCGCAGCGCCGTTGCCTGCGGAGTGCGAAACGTCTTGCGGGGCAACGGCTGGCCTGCGTCGCCTGGATGCCGCCTCCCCTTCTGGGCCGTAGCCCACCAATACCGAGGTGCGCCCGTCCGCGGCGGCGTCGGGTCCGGCCGCCTGCTCGTGCTCTACCCGAATCAGCGGCGCGCCGACCGGAACGGTGTCGCCCGGCTGCGCGAGCAACTCGACCACCCGTCCCGCGAACGGGCACGGCAGCGACACCACGGCTTTCGCCGTCTCGACCTCCGCGATGGTCTGGTTCAGCTGCACCGTCTCGCCGACGGCCACCGCCCAGGACACCAGCTCGGCGTCGGTGAGCCCTTCTCCGAGGTCGGGGAGCCGGAATTCCAGCACGGCCCCTGGAGCATCCTGGCGATCTTCCACGTGGGCACCTCTCACTACGGCGAACCGGCGTCAGGCGGCGAGTGAACGGTCGACCGCGGCGAGAATGCGATCGGGGTCGGGCAGGTGGTGCTTCTCGAGCTTAGCCGGGGGATAGGGGATGTCGAAGCCGCCGACGCGCAGGACGGGTGCCTCCAGTTGGTAGAAGCAGCGCTCGGTGATCCGGGCGGCGATCTCGGCGCCGAGGCCGGCGAACACCGGCGCCTCGTGCGTGACGATCAGTCGTCCGGTTTTGGCGACCGACTCCTCGACGGTGTCGAAGTCGATCGGCGAAAGGCTGCGCAGGTCGATTACTTCGAGCGAGTGCCCCTCTTCCGCCGCGATTTTCGCCGCCGACAGCGCAGTGGCCACAGTGCCGCCATAGGCGACGACGGTCGCGTCGGTGCCGGTCGTGCATACCCTGGCGCGGTCGAGCGGCAGCCCGGCGTCGCGGCCGAGGGCGTCGAAGTCGACGTCGGCCTTGTCCCAGTACCGCCGCTTGGGCTCGAAGAAGATCACCGGGTCGTCCAGCGCGATCGCCTGGCGGATCATCGAATACGCGTCCGCCGGATTGCTCGGGGTGACGACGCGCAGGCCCGCGGTGTGCGCGAAATAGGCCTCGGGTGATTCGGAGTGGTGCTCCACCGAGCCGATGCCGCCGCCGAACGGGATGCGAATCGTGAGGGGAGCGTGCACCTTTCCCTGGGTGCGGAAGTTGATCTTGGCCACGTGGGACACGATCTGATCGAATGCCGGATAGACGAAGCCGTCGAACTGGATCTCGCACACCGGCCGATAGCCGCGCAGCGCCATGCCGAAGGCCGTTCCGACAATGCCCGACTCGGCCAGCGGAGTGTCGATGACGCGACTGTCCCCGAAGTCCTTCTGCAGCGTGTCGGTCACCCGGAACACCCCGCCCAGACGCCCGATGTCCTCGCCCATCAGCAAAACCTTCGGGTCGTCCTCCAGCGCGCGGCGCAACCCGACGTTGAGCGAGGCGGCGAATGTGGTGATCATCGCGGGACTCCTTCCGGTCGCGCGGAGGCCTCGTCGGGATCGCCGGTCAAGTACTCCGTGTACTCCCGCCGCTGTTCGGTGATCAGCGGGTGCGGGGTGGTATAGACGTGGTCGAACAGCTCCGTCGGTGCGGGATCGGGCAGGTCGATGGTCGCCGTGCGCACCTGGTGTGCGACCTCGTCGGCGTGCTCGGTGACCCGGAGCTCGAACGCGTAGTCCCAGTGGCCCTCGCGCTCCAGCAGCCTGCGTACCCGGTCGATCGGATCGCGCCGCGCCCATTGTTCGGTCTCCGCGGCCGAGCGGTAGCGGGTGGGATCGTCCGCGGTGGTGTGCGGCCCCATCCGGTAGGTGAGCGCCTCGATGAAGGAAGGTCCGCCACCGGATCGTGCCCTCGCTACTGCCTGCCTGGTCACCGCGAGAACGGCGAGCACATCATTGCCGTCGACCTGCACGCCGGGCATGCCGTAGCCGTAGGCGCGGCGCGCGATCGGGGTCGCGCTCTGCACGCGGACCGGTTCACTGATCGCCCAATGGTTGTTCTGGCAGAAGAACACCACGGGCGCGCTCCAGCTCGCGGCGAAGCCGAGCGCCTCGGCGATGTCACCCTGGCTGCTGGCGCCGTCGCCGAAGTAGGCGATGGTGGCGATCTCGGCGCCGTCCAGGTGCGCGGCGAAGGCGTAGCCCGTCGCGTGCAGGCCCTGCGAGCCGACGACGATGTTCGGATTGGTCATGTTCACCGCGTGCGGGTCCCAGCAGTGGTGTGCGACTCCGCGCCACAGCCGGGTGAGCTCGGTGGGAGGAACGCCGCGGCAGTAGGCGACGGCGGCCTCGCGGTAGCTGCAGAATACGTAGTCGTCGGGATACAGGGCGTGCGCCGAGCCGACCTGGGCGGCTTCCTGACCGAGCAGCGGCGCCCACAGACCGAGCTGGCCCTGCCGCTGGAGCGCGGTGCCCTCGATATCGATTCGCCGGGTGATCGCCATGTCCTCGTACAGCGCGCGCAGCTGCTCCGGTCCGACGTCGGCGACCAGCGCCGCATGCTCGGGATCGAGGACACGGCGACCGTCGGGCTGCACCAACTGCACGGGATAGTCGGGCTGGCCTGGCATCGTGACCGCCTCCTCACCATGGGGCGCCGCGGATAACTCTGTGTTCTAACTCACAGCATCCACCGGAACGCGAACTGCGCAAGTGACCGTCGTGCGAATGAGCAGAATGCTCAATTAATACCGACGCCCTGATGTCATACTGCGTTGTATGCCCAGAGAAACCGCCGATGTGGCCCTGGATGCCACCGATGCCCGGCTGTTGCTGGAACTGGTCGCCAATCCCAGGGCGACGGGCGTCGAGCTGGCTGCGCGGCTCGGGCTGTCGCGCAACACTGTGCAGGCCCGGTTGTCCCGCTGGGAGGCGGGCGGCGTGCTGGGCAGTTTCGAACGCCGCGTGCGACCGCGCGCCCTCGGCTATCCGCTGGCGGCGTTTGTCGCGGTCGTCGTCGACCAGCACCAATTGGATTCGGTGGTGGACGAACTCGCCGAGGTTCCCGAGGTGACCGAGGTGTGCGGCATGACCGGACTTACCGACCTCACGGTGCGCGTGGTCGCGCGGGACGCCGACGACCTGTATCGCATCGCCGGGCAGATCCTCAAGATCCCCGGCGTGGAGCGGACCAACATGGCGTTGGTGATGCGCGAGCTGGTCGGGCCACGCACGGCTCCGCTGCTGGATCGGCTGGCGAACTCGAGCTGAACCAGGTCGAGGCGCGTGGCGGAGCGCGGGCGAGGATCCCGCCTTCCAGCGGTGGCGTACCGCCGCGTCGGCCTATCCGACCGTGCACCCGCGGCCGTACGAGGTGGTCGCGGAGTTCTCGGCGGCGGGACGCCGACGTCCCGCTAGGGTGCGAGGATGGAGATTTCGGGCAAGGTCGCGATCGTCACGGGGGCAGGTGCGGGGATCGGGGCGGCGCTGGCTCGTCGGCTCGTCGCAGGTGGTGCCCGGGTGGTGCTCGCTGACCTCGACGCCGAGAGCGCTGGACGCGGTGCCGAGTCCCTCGGCTCCGGTGCCGTCGCAGTCGGTGGCGACGTGGCCGACGAACAGGTGATCCGCGGGCTGATCGAGCGCGCCGAGGCCGAATTCGGGCCGGTCGACCTGTATTTCGCGAATGCGGGCATCGGCGGTGGCGCCGGACTGGACAGCACCGACCAGCAGTGGGCCGCCGCGCTGGAGGTCAATGTCATGGCCCACGTCCGCGCCGCGCGGCTGCTGGTGCCCGGATGGCAGGAGCGCGGCGGCGGCTACTTTGTGGCCACGGCCTCGGCGGCGGGTCTGCTCACCCAGCTCGGTTCGGCGCCCTACGCGGTGTCCAAGCACGCGGCCGTCGGGTTCGCCGAATGGCTGTCGGTCACCTACGGCGATCATGGGATTCGCGTGAGTTGCGTGTGCCCGATGGGCGTGGACACCCGGCTGCTGCACACCGGCCTCGTCCCGCCCGAACATGCCGCCGAGGCCGAACTCGCCGTGAAGGCGGTGACCACGGCGGGCGCGGTGCTGTCCCCGGACGAGGTCGCCGAGGTCGTCCTCGCCGGAGTCGCGGACGAGCATTTCCTGATCCTCCCGCACCCCGAGGTACTGAAGATGTACCGCAACAAGGGCTCCGACTACGACCGCTGGCTCGACGGCATGCGCCGCTTCCAAGCCGCCTTGCAGGGGTAGCCGGCCAGCGCTTTCAGCGCAGGACCTTGCGGAGCACGAGACCGGCGAGCAGGGCCCAGAATGCCGCGCCGATTCCCCCGAAGCCGACGCCGGACGCCGCGATCAAAAAAGTGACGATGCCTGCCTCGCGGTGCAGGCCGGAGCGGAGCGCCCCGCTGAGCGCCGCGCCGAGCGTTGCCAGGAGAGCCAGGCCGGCGACAGTCTCCAAAGTGCCCGTCGGCGCCGTCGCGACCAGTGTCACGAGGGCTGCCGAGCCCAGCGCGAGCAGCAGGTACATCCCGCCCGCCGTGAACGCCGCGATCCACCGCCGCTTCGGATCGGGATGTGCGGTGGGTGCGGCCGAGAGGGCGGCGCTGATCGCGGCGAGATTGATCGCGTGCCCGCCCGCCGGTGCGCCGACGACGGTACCGAGGCCGGTAACGGTCATGGCGGCGCGCCAGGGCACGTGGTAGTCGAACGACTTCATCACCGCCGTGCCCGGAATGTTCTGGGACGCCATGGTGACGATGTACAGCGGGATCGCGATACCGATCATCGCCTGCCAATTCCAGTGCGGCAGCGTCAGTTCCACCGACGGTGCCATGGCGCCGATGTCGAGGTGCCTGTGCTGCACCACAATGCTGATGCCCGCGCCGACCGCCGCGGTGCCGAAGGCCGCGATCACGGCCCAGCGCTGCGCATACCGTTGCAGGACGACCCAGACCAGGATCACCGGAACCACCACCGCGGGACTCGTCTGCACGGCCCGCACCGGCGCCAGGCACATCGGCAGCAGCACACCGGCCAGCATGGCCTGCGCGATTTCCACCGGAATCGCGGAGACCAGGTTGCCGAGTCGCTGCCACAGCCCGGTGATCACGATCAGCACACCGGCCAGCACGAACGCGCCGATCGCCGCGGGCCACCCGCCTGCCACGGCGCCCGTGCCGGCGAGCAGTGCCGCGCCGGGCGTCGACCAGGCCAGCGTGATCGGCATCCGATACCGGTAGCTGAGCAACATCATGCCGATCGCCTGGGTAACGCACAGCGCGAGCAGGCCCGACGCGGCTTGCGCCGAGTCCGCCCCGACCGCGGTGAGCCCGCTCAGCACCACCGCGAACGAGCTGGTGAACCCCACCAGCGCTGTGACCGCACCGGCGCCGAGCGGCTGGGCGAGCCCGGTTTTCGGCGCGACGGGTCCGTGCGCTGCGGTGGCAGGGGTCGCTGCCGCGGAAACGTTCGCCATCTGCCGGATATTGCACCTGGTCACAGCATTGTGTCGCCAGCCAGTGCCCGGAAACTGGCCTGAATTGCGCTCCCGCGTCGTGCCGTTCTCTACGCCGCCACTGCGAGATACGACGACATCGTCGCGCCGGATGCGTAGGGTGGGGAGTCGGTGCGCGAGGATTCGGGACGAGGAGCTGAGTTGAGCGCGGTACTGATCTCACCAGGCGAGCTTCGGAAAGCCTTGGCGGACAAGCGACTTCGTCTGCTGGATGTCCGATGGGCGCTGGGCGACCCGGACGGGCCGCAGCACTATCTCGAAGGCCACATTCCCGGCGCGGTGTTCGTCGATCTGGAAAGCGAACTGGCCGCGCCGCCTTCGCCCGCGCGTGGCAGGCACCCATTGCCCGACACCGCGCACTTGGAGAAGTGCGCGCGCAGCTGGGGCGTGTGCGACGGCGATCCGGTGGTCGTCTACGACGCCACCGGCGGCATGGCCGCGGCCCGCGCCTGGTGGCTGCTGCGCTGGTCGGGCATCGCGGACGTGCGCATCCTCGACGGCGGCTTGCCCGCCTGGGTCGGCGCGGTCGGCGCCATCGCGACCGGCGCAGAACCGGATCCCGAGCCCGGCGATATCGAATTGAGCCCGGGACACCTGCCGGTGATCGACGCGGACGCCGCGGCCCGCTGGGACGGCGTGCTGCTCGACGCCAGGGCGGGCGAGCGCTACCGCGGTGAGGTGGAGCCGGTCGATCCGCGTGCCGGACATATTCCCGGTGCGCTCAGCGCGCCGACCGCCGAGAACCTCGACGCCGAAGGGCGATTCCGCGGCGCGGACGAACTGCGTGACCGGTTCGTTGGATTCGGGTCGGGGCAGGTCGCGGTGTACTGCGGGTCGGGCGTGACCGCCGCGCACCAGGTCGCCGCGCTCGCCGTGGCGGGAGTCGAGGCGGCGCTGTATCCCGGTTCGTGGTCGCAATGGTCGAACGACCCGAAGCGGCCGGTGGCGACGGGCAGCTGAGGCCTGCGCGTCACCGGCAGCCGCGAGCGATGTCCTGCAGTACCGCGTAATCGGCGGCGGTCAGCGGCAGGTCGTACCGCGCGGCCGCGGTGAGATACCGGCCCGCGTAGAAGCAGTGGCTCGCGCGGGACGGTGGCAGCCATTCCGACGGTGTCTTGTCGCCCTTTGCCTGATTGGTCGGTCCGTCGGTGGCCAGCAGGGAGACGTCCAGGTCGTTGGCGAAGCGGACCCGGCGCGCGATCGGCCAGAACGCGGCGCCCATGTCCCAGGCGGCGGCCAGCGGGTACACGTGGTCGACCTGCACCGCGTTCGCCTCGGCCTTCGCGAAGGTGATCCGTCTGCTGGTGTACGGGTCGTGCAAGACGCCGCTGACCACGACGCATTCGCCGGTGTGTGGTCGGTAATCCACCTCGATGAGCTGCTTGCTCAACACGTTGTTGCGGGTGTCGCAGCCGTCGTGCCCACCAGGGCCGTCGTTGTCGTCGGTCCAGGTCGGGCCGAACACGCATCCCTGGCCGGCCTTGCAGCCACGGTCGTATCCTCCGGGATGCGGCCGTTCCGGGATCACCCGGACGGCGGCGAGCAGGCGCTCGAGTTCGACGTGTGTGGGGCTGCCCGGCGCGGGGGCCACCGCACCCGTGTCGAGTTCCGCGCACCCACAGAGCGCGAGCGCCGCGACCAGAGCGCCAACGAGCCACCGACGAATGTCCGCACCCATGACGCCAGATATACCGGCAGGGACCGACATTCGAGGAACTCGTCAGGCGAGAAGCGCCCTCGACCTCACAACCAGGCGCGGGCGAGTAGATCGTCGTCGGCGACCTGGCTCGCCCGCGGTGGGAACCGTGTGGCCGAGATCGATTCGGTGTGCGCCCCATCGTGCCCGATCAGCCACGAGCCGCCGCGCTCCTCGCACTCGGCGATCTTCGCGAAGGTGGTGAGCAGGAAGGTGATCGCGTCACGCGGATCGATGGTTCGAGCCAGACGCTGGGATTCACCGGGCCGCGACAGGTCCAGCCACACGCCGGACTGCCCGTCGAGCCGCATACCGACGATCTTGTCGGCGTGCACAAAGGTGAATTTGCGCCGCTCCCACGGGGTTGTCGGCGTGAAGCTTTGCTCGAGAACCTGGAGCAGAATCGTCATGCCGCTTCCTCCGCTTCCGTTGACAGCAAGCTGCGATTCTTCTGCGATGACCAGCGGATATTCCAGTATGTTCCGCTCGCGCCCAGAAATCCAGACGGGCGGAGCAGCGACGATGTCGGACCCGTTTGATTGGATGGGCTGATGCTGCACGGTCTGTGGTCGCCGGGATCCGGGTTGCTGCTCTGGCACGACGCGCCGGTCACCGCGCTGCCCGACCCGCTCGGCGGCGTGCTGCGGACCTCGAAGTTCCGGCATCGAGCCGAGGTCATGGTTCCCGGCCCGGGGGGATCCGCGACCGAGCGGGTCCGCGCGCATGCGATGGCGCCCTCCGCGGCCGCGGTGGTCTTGCGGCAGCGGCTGCCCGCCGACGTGGTGTCGGGGGATCTCCGCTTCCTCGCCCATGTGGCGCACGGCGTCGAACGCTGGGTGCGCGCCGGACGGGTCGTGCCGGAACTGCGCAGGGAGGACGGCCAGTGGTGGGTGCGCTGGCGGCTGGTCGGCGGGGAGCGGCAGCGCGCCTGGCTTGCCGAACTGGCGGCCGCCATGCCACAGGCCCTGCGGGTGCCCGGACGTCCGGGCGCGCTGCTGGACGATATGGTCACCGAACTCACCGACCCGATCGCGCGCGTGCTGGTAGGCCTGCCCGATTCGTCGCATCCCCTGCTTGCCGCCTTGGTCGGTGACGTTCCGTTGGACGGCGGCAGCTATCAGCTGGCCGAGGTCCTCGAGCGCTGGCGGGCCAGCCTCACCGGTGACGAACCGGATCTGGTGCTGCGCTTGCTCGAGCCGGACGGCGAATTCGGCACCGTCGACGAGTCGGTGGCGTTGTGGCGGCTGGAGGTATGCCTGCGCATAACCGGTGAGGCACCGAAAACCGTTCCGCTGCAAGGTGATCCGAACCTTGTCCGGATCGCGGTGGAGAAGCTCGGCGAGGCGCAGCGGGCGTATCCGAGGCTACGCGATCTGCCGAGCGATCCGCGCAGCATGGATCTGCTGCTGCCGACCGAGGTGGTCGTCGACCTGGTGGCGCACGGCGCGCACGCCCTGCAGGCCGCGGGCGTCCGGCTGCTGCTTCCGCGCGCGTGGAGCATCGCGGAGCCGACCATGCGGCTGCGGGTGGACAGCTCGGTGCCCGCCGCCGAGAGCACCGTCGGGATGCGCGGTCTCGTCTCCTACCGCTGGGAGCTCGCGCTCGGCGGCACCGTGCTGACCGCGGCGGAGATGGACCAACTCGTGCGCGGCAAATCCGATCTGGTCCAGTTGCGCGGCGAGTGGGTGCAGGCGGACCACAAGGTGCTCGCCGCCGCGGCCCGCTATGTCGCCGCGCACACCGACGATTCCCCGGTCACCTTCGCCGACATGCTCGGCGAGATCGCGAGCGGGCGCGTGGAGCAGGTACCGATCACCGAGGTGACCGCCTCGGGCTGGGCTGCCGACCTGCTCGACCACGCCCGCGAGCCGGAACCGGTCGCCTCGCCGATCGGATTGAAGGCCCAGCTGCGGCCCTACCAAGAACGCGGCCTCGCCTGGCTGGCCACCATGAGTCGCATGGGTCTCGGCGCGATACTGGCCGACGACATGGGACTCGGCAAGACCGTCCAGGTGCTGGCCCTGCTGATGCACGAGCGGGAGGTGCGCTCGGTTTCCGATGGCGTGGAGGTCTCACTCGACGAGGCGCGCCGTGGCAAGTCCGCACTGCCCGGCCCGCGACCGGCGGCCGAGCAGGCGCGCGCGGAGGGGCCGACGCTGCTGGTGTGCCCGATGTCGGTGGTCGGCAACTGGCAGCGAGAGGCGGAGCGGTTCGCGCCGGATCTGCGTGTGTGGGTGCATCACGGCGCGGGACGGCGGGTGGGCGTCGAATTCGACGAGATGGTCGCCGTGGCCGATCTGGTGATCACGACCTACGCGCTGCTCGCCCGCGACGTCGAGGAACTCGGTAGGCAGCAGTGGGATCGGATCGTGCTGGACGAGGCGCAGCACATCAAGAACGCGGGGACCAGGCAGGCTCGGGCGGCGCGTACGCTGCCCGCGCGGCATCGGCTGGCGCTCACCGGGACTCCGGTGGAGAACCGGTTGGAAGAGCTGCGCTCGATCATGGATTTCGCGATGCCCAAGGTGCTCGGCAGCCCGCAGTCGTTCCGCGCGCGCTTCGCGGTACCCATCGAACGCGAGCGCGACCCGAACGCGATCAGTCGTCTGCGCTGGCTCACCCAGCCGTTCGTGCTGCGCCGGGTGAAGACCGATCCCGCGGTGATCAGCGATCTGCCGGAGAAAATGGAGATGACGGTGCGGGCCAACCTCACCGTCGAGCAGGCCGCGCTCTACCAAGCCGTGGTCGACGACATGCTCGCCAAGATCAGGGACGCGAAGGGCATGGCACGCAAAGGCGCCGTCCTCGGCGCGCTCACCAGGCTCAAGCAGGTGTGCAATCATCCCGCGCACTTCCTCGGCGACGGGTCTGGCGTGCTGCATCGCGGCGCCCACCGATCCGGCAAACTCGCCCTCGTCGAAGACGTGCTCGACGCGGTGTTCGCCGATGGTGAGAAGGCATTGCTGTTCACCCAGTTCCGCGAGTTCGGTGAACTCGTCGCGCCCTATCTCGCCGAGCGGTTCGGCACCGACATCCCTTTCCTGCACGGCGGCGTGCCGAAGAAGAAGCGCGACAGCATGGTCACCCGGTTCCAGCAGCCGGACGGTCCGCCGCTGATGCTGTTGTCGCTCAAGGCCGGTGGCACCGGGCTCAATCTCACCGCCGCCAACCACGTCGTCCACTTGGACCGCTGGTGGAATCCCGCGGTGGAGAACCAGGCCACCGATCGAGCCTTCCGGATCGGGCAGCAGCGCAACGTCCAGGTGCGCAAACTGGTCTGCGTCGACACCATCGAGGAGCGAATCGACGAAATGATCAACGGTAAGCGGCAGCTCGCCGACTTGGCCGTCGGTGCAGGGGAGAACTGGATCACGGAGCTGAGCACCGACGAACTGCGCGACCTCTTCGCGCTCGGCGCCGAGGCGGTGGGCGAATGAGTCCTTTCGTCGATTACAGCGAGTTCGGCAAGAAGCTGCCGGTGCGCGGCGGGGTCGAGGCACGCAGCCGTCGCGGCGCGTTCGGGCGTACCTGGTGGGGCAGGGCCCTGATCGAATCGGTGGAGCGGATGGCAGAGCCGGGGCGTCTGGCACGCGGCCGCAATTACGCGCGGTCCGGCCAGGTGGTGAGCTACCGGATCGAGCCGGGCGCGGTAACCGCGGAAGTCCAGGGTAGCCAGCCGCGTCCGTTCACCGCGGTGTTCACTGTCCGCCATGTGCGCGAGGACGAGCTGGAGCTGATCATCGAGACCATCCGGTCGGCGCCGGGCATGCTCGCCGAAATCGCTTCTGGCGCATTGCCCACCGGTCTCGGGCCGCTGCTGTTGCCAACCACCGCTGCGGATCTGGACTTCACCTGCACCTGCCCGGACCCGGGCTGGCCGTGCAAGCACGTGGCCGCAGTCTGCTATCTGCTGGCCGAGCGGCTCGACGAACGCCCACGCGAGATCCTCACCCTGCGCGGCCTCGACTTGGACACGCTGATCGGCAGCATCGAACGCGAGGCGCAGTCCATCGTCGAATCAGGTGACCCGTACGGAGACCATGCAAACTTGCCGGACCTGCCAAAAGTCGAATTCCGTGCGGCCACCGAGGATCTGGATCAGGTGCTGCTGCGCAGGGCGCTACGGATGACCGCGGCCGAGGAGTCGATCGCCGCGACCGGTCTGCGCGAACTCACCGCGGTCTATCGCCTGTTCGACTCGTGAGCGAGCGCAGCGAGTGAACCATGGACGCAGCCGAGCGCAGCGAGTGAACCATGGACGCAGCCGAGCGCAGCGAGTGAACCATGGACGCAGCCGAGCGCAGCGAGTGAACCATGGACGCAGCCGAGCGCAGCGAGTGAACCGGAGGGCCGAGTACGCAGTCATGAGCGACTTGGATGGCACCCGGCATCGGGGCCGGCGGCTGCGTCCGGACTTTCGGGGCGGGATCGAGTCCGGCGAAGCAAGTGGGACCGGGACTTCCCGACGCCGAGTGCCTTTCTAAGTCTCCCGCCGCCGAGCCCGATGCGGAACTGCCCCAAGATCGCCCGCCCGCTGCCCTTACACCGAACTTCGGTAGTGCTCGGGCGCGCGGAATCTCAGGCGATCAGCACCGCTGTGAAGCACACGGTAGCGATCCCGGTCACCGCGATCACGGGCTCGGGTAAGTGCAGGCAGGCAATCCAGAACATGCCGCCCGCAGCCACCGCGCACACCCAGTTGAACGGTGACCACCGCGCGATCAGCTGGGGTGCCGCGCGTACCGCGACGATGACCAACAACCCGAACAGCAACCCGAGCAGGCCCATGCCGACGCTGTAACCGGTGCTGAGCCCGAACACGGTCACCTGCCTGCCTTTGTCGAATATCGACCGGCTACAAGGCCGCGCTGCTCGGGTATTTCGAAGAGGTGCACACCGCCCGCTATATCCGCGAGGTGGAAGCGTCCACGCCACGATCGGACGCCCGCGCACGCCTGGAACTGCTCATCGATCTGGTGCTGGAGGACGATGCACCGGCGCGGCTCGAAGTGGCGGTCCGCGCCTGGGGCGCTGGACGACCCGCTCGCCGAGGCAGCCAAAGAGCGGGTCGACGCCGCCCGGCTCGGGTATCTGCGAACTCTGTTGCTAGAGAACGGGTATACCGATGCCGACGCGCGACAGACCGCACAGATCCTCTATTTGCTGGTGCTCGGGGCGGGCGACATGCTGCCCCCGGTGCCGCCGGACGAGTTGCGCGAGTTGGCCAGGTGGGTGTGCCATGAGCGAGCGTAGCGAGCGAACGACAGGTACGGCCGACCAGCGCTCGGTCCTGGCGGGACCGAGCGCTGGCGAGGTGAAGGCATGAGCGATCCGACCGGGTCGGCGACCCCACCGCGCGACGACCTCGCAACCCCCGTGGCCCTTCGTGCACCCCCGCGCCGAGTGGTGTCTCTGCTCCCTTCGTTGACCGAGGCGGTGGCGCGCACCTGCCCGGAAATCCTTATCGCGGCCACGAAATGGTGTACCCACCCCATCGATCTGGATGTCGAACGAGTCCGAGGAACCAAGAATCCGGACGTGCGGCGCATCGTCGAGCTGGCCCCGGACTTGGTGCTGTGCAACAAGGAGGAAAACCGCCGTGTCGACGTCGAACGCCTGCGCGACGCGGGAATCCCGGTGTGGGTCACCAAGATCGAATCCATAGACGAGGCCATGGTCTCACTCGCAAGGCTCTGCACGGTGGCGCTCGGAGTCGGCATCCCGTCCTGGCTCATCGAGGCAGAATCCTCCTGGGCGCCACCGTCACCCGAACCTGCACGCGCTGCCGTCATCCCGATCTGGCGCAACCCGTGGATGGTGGTCGGCCGGGACACCTTCACCGGAGATCTCGCACGCCGTCTCGGCCTGCGGCTGGTGCACACCGACCTCCCGGACCGTTATCCCCACGTCACCGAGGCTGAACTGATCAATGGCGTCGACATCGCCGTGCTCCCCGACGAGCCCTATGTCTTCACCGAATTCGACGGTCCTGAAGCTTTCCCGGATACCGCGGTCGCCTTGGTGGATGGTCGCGCCCTCACCTGGTACGGGCGGTCGCTGGCCACGGCCCGACCCATCCTTGCCGCGCAGTTGGCCCGCGCACGCCGACCGGATCAGCCGAGTTCGTAGTCGAACCAGATGTGGTGGGTGCCGTCGGTGTCCGCCCGCAGCCCGCCCGTGCCGGTGATGCCCGCGAGGGCGCCGGTGCCGCTGCTCGGGACGATGGTGAAGAACTCGTCGGTGCGGTCCGAGCCCGTGGTGGTCGCGAGGTGGGAGAAGTTGAAAGTGCCCTCCGCGCCGTTGAGTGCACCGTCGAACGACTCCATCGCCACGTAGGTGCCCACGCCGGTGCTCTGGTCGAATGCGGCGGTGAACAGCGTCGAGGAGCGGCCGGTGATCTCGCCGCCGAACTCCTTGGTGATGATCGCCACGCCGACCGGCAGCGCTGTGCTGATCGTCGGATCTGGTACCACCTCGGTCGGAACGAAGGATGTTACAGAAAAGGTGCCAGTCGCTTTCATGTGTCGGATCGTAACGACGGACCCCGACAACATCGGCGGCTG
Organism: Nocardia sp. NBC_01730; assembly: GCF_035920445.1. Taxonomy (NCBI): domain Bacteria; kingdom Bacillati; phylum Actinomycetota; class Actinomycetes; order Mycobacteriales; family Nocardiaceae; genus Nocardia; species Nocardia sp. NBC_01730. The sequence continues at coordinate 7,366,794 of NZ_CP109162.1, forward strand.
CGGCGCGCTCCGCCGAGCTCGCGGTAGTCCGCCCAGGTCGACGCCCCCCCGCGCCGGCCCGGGGCAGTGCGAGTTCTCCGTCGACCGTCCCAACCGCGCCGACGGTCTGCCCGGCGATTGCCACACGCTCGGCGTGGGGTGGGTCCGAAAATCAGCGGCACCCATACGCCGACAGGAAGATGCGGATCGCGGATTCGGCGATGTCACGGAGTTCGGCGTCGGGTATCGCGCGGGTGCCGAGGCGCGAGCGTGCCTCCAGGGGGGCGGTGAGCAGGGCGAGTAGTTGCTCTGCGGCCTCGGCCGGTTCGGTGACGCGCAGCTTGCCCGCGAGTGCGAGCCGGGCCAGCCGATCGGCCATCGACTCGGCGATGTTCCGCGAGGTGCGGGTGAGAACCATGTCGACGAGGTCGGGGAACGCCGCGAGCTGGGCGTAGGTGAGGGCGCGCAGCGCGCGGGAGCGATCGCATGCGCACACCTGGAGTAAGCGGTACGCCACGTCGGTCAGGACCGGCGCGAGATCCTCGCCTGGCTCGCGCAGTTCGTCCACGATCGCGAGGGTCTGCGCGGCCACCGCGTCGGCCGCGGCCAGTACCGCGTGCTCGAACAGCGTCTGCTTGTCGGTGAGGTGGTTGTAGACCGTCGGCTTGGCGACACCCGCTTCGTCGGCGATCTCCTGCACACAGGCCTTGTCGTAGCCGCGCCGGGCGAAGACGGTGAACGCGACATCCAGGATCGCCTGCCGTTTGTCGATACGGCCTCGGGCCGCCGTTGTTCCCGTCACCCCTGCATGCTACTGCCTTCGGACCCAGAAATGAACTTACTGGTTCATCCTTGTGTATCAACCAGATAGTTCTCTAGATTGAACTTGCCAGTTCAATCAGAGGAGGAGTTCATGATCGTTCACCTGTTGCGCTTCGGCTTCCGTGAGGAGACCACCGAGGAGCAGAAGGCGGAGGTACTCGCGACGATGCGGCGCACCGCGTCGGTCGAGTCGGTGTCGTTCTCGACGGTCGGCCAAAACCTGGGCGACGCGTCCGAAGGGTTGACCCACGCCTACTGCGTCGGCATCGAAGATCTGGCGGCGCTGGAGCGGTACCTGCACGACCCGGTCCACCTCGACGGCGATCCACGGATCATCCCGCACGTCGCGAAGATCGCGATCGGTCCCGACGTCGCCGACGAGTCCGATCCCGAGTTGCGCGACAAGATCATGGCGTTGCATGAGGCAAAGCTCGCCGCGTACCCGGAGTGGGCCCAGCTGATGGACAGCGTCCCCGAAGTGCGGATCTTCTGACGGCTCAGCCACTTTCGGGCCTCACACGTTGCGGCGATACTGCCCGCCGACAGTGAAGAATGCGTCGGTGATCTGCTGCAGGGTGCACACGCGGGCAGCGTCCATCAGCACCTCGAAGATGTTGTCATCGGTGCGGGCGACGGCATCGAGGCGGGCATGGGCGGCATGGGCGGCATCGCGGTGCCGATGCTGGAACTCGCGGACCCGCGCAAGCTGGGACTGCTTCTCCGCCTCGGTGCCGCGCGCCAACTCGATCTCCCGATGCGGCTCGCCGTGCGGATTGCGGAAGGTGTTGACGCCGATGATCGGCAGCGAGCCGTCGTGCTTGCGCTGTTCGTAGCGCATCGACTCGTCCTGGATCTTACCGCGCTGGTAACCGGTCTCCATGGCGCCGAGCACGCCACCGCGTTCGCTGATCCGGTCGAACTCGGTCAGCACGGCCTCCTCGACCAGGTCGGTGAGCTCGTCGACGAGAAAGCTGCCCTGCAGCGGATTCTCGTTCATCGCGACGCCCCACTCGCGGTTGATGATGAGCTGGATAGCCAGCGCGCGGCGCACCGATTCCTCGGTCGGCGTGGTCACCGCCTCGTCGTAGGCGTTGGTGTGCAGGCTGTTGCAGTTGTCGTAGAGCGCGATCAGCGCCTGCAAGGTGGTGCGAATGTCGTTGAAGCTCATCTCCTGCGCGTGCAGCGAGCGGCCGGAGGTCTGGATGTGGTACTTCAGCTTCTGCGACCGCTCGTTGGCGCCGTAGTGGTCGCGCATGGCGACGGACCAGATACGCCGAGCTACCCGGCCGATGACCGAGTACTCCGGGTCCATGCCGTTGGAGAAGAAGAACGACAGATTCGGCGCGAAGTCGTCGATCCGCATGCCGCGTGCGAGATACGCCTCCACATAGGTGAATCCGTTGGCCAAGGTGAACGCCAGCTGACTGATCGGGTTCGCGCCCGCCTCAGCGATGTGGTATCCGGAAATCGACACCGAGTAGAAGTTGCGAACGCCGTTGCGCACGAACCATTCCTGGATATCGGCCATCATGCGCAAACTGAATTCCGTGGAGAAGATGCAGGTGTTCTGCCCCTGATCCTCTTTGAGGATGTCGGCCTGCACCGTGCCGCGCACCGTGGCGAGCGCCTGCGCTCGGATACCCGCCGCTTCGTCGTCGGTCGGTTGCCTTCCCTTCACGAGCGCGAAGCCGTCCAGCGCCTGGTCGATGGCGGTGTTGAGGAAGTACGCCAGGATGGTCGGTGCCGGTCCGTTGATGGTCATCGACACCGAAGTGGTCGGTGCGGTCAGATCGAAGCCGTCGTAGAGCGCCTTCATGTCGTCGAGTGAGGCGATCGACACCCCGGACGTGCCGACCTTGCCGTAGATATCGGGGCGCTCGGCGGGGTCGTGACCGTAGAGCGTCACCGAGTCGAACGCGGTGGACAGCCTTTTCGCGTCGGAATGTTCGCTGAGCACCTTGAAGCGGCGATTCGTGCGGAACGGATCGCCCTCGCCCGCGAACATCCGCGCCGGATCCTCGTTGTCTCGCTTGAACAGGAACACCCCCGCCGTGAACGGGAATCGTCCGGGCAGGTGCTCGGCGCGGAGGAATCTCAGCAGCTCACCGTGATCGGTGTAGCGGGGCAACGCGACTCGCGGAATCGAATTGCCGGACAGCGTTTCCCTGCGCAGTGGGGTGTGGATCTCCTGGAGGCGCACGCGCACCACCTGCTCGTCGCCGCGATAGGAGTCGGCCAACGCGGGCCACTCGGTCAGCAGCGCGACATTCTCCGGGGTGAGATCGGCGCGGGCGCGTTCGGCCAGTTCGGCGACGGCGGTGTCGTCGGGCAATTCCGCCGCTACCTGTTCGAATCGTTGCAGGCGTTGCGCGGCGAGGATCTGTGTCGCCGTCTCGGCGTGGTAGGCGCGGACGGTCTCGGCGATCTCGGCCAGGTAGCGCACGCGTGCGGGCGGGATGATCTGGGCGAAGCGGGTGGAGGTGCGGGTGTTCACCCTGGGCAGCACACCAGGCTCCAGCCGCATGCCGCGGCCCGCGAGCAGGCTGGTCAGGTGCTGGTAGAGGGCCGTCACTCCGTCGTCGTTGAACGTCGCCGCGCTGGTGCCGAAGACGGGCATGTCCTCCGGGGCCGCGCTGAACTCTTCTCGATTGCGGATCAGCTGCCTGGCGACGTCACGCAGTGCGTCCGCGGCCCCGCGGCGCTCGAATTTGTTGATCACCACCACGTCCGCGTAATCGAGCATGTCGATCTTCTCGAGCTGGGAGGCGGCGCCGAACTCGGGCGTCATGACGTACATCGACACATCGACGTGATCGGTCACGGCGGCGTCCCCCTGGCCGATGCCGGGCGTCTCCAGGATGACCAGGTCGTATCCCGCTGCCTTGCAGGCGGTGACGATCAGATCGATGTTGTCCGGCAGTTCCCGTCCGCCGCGGGTGGCCAGTGAGCGGAAGAAAATGTGTTCGCCGTCGAGTGCGTTCATCCGGATGCGGTCGCCGAGCAGCGCGCCGCCGCCGCGCCGCCGGGTCGGATCCACCGCGAGGATTGCGACCCGCAGTTTGTCCTGTTGATCCGAGCGCAGCCTGCGCACCAATTCGTCGGTGAGCGACGACTTTCCGGACCCGCCGGTACCGGTGATGCCGAGCACCGGCACGGTGCGCGCCGCGGCGGCGGCAGTCAGGGTCTGCCGGTCGGCTTCCGGCAGCGTGTCCTGTTGCAGGCAGGTGATGGCACGGGCCAGGGCGGCGCGCTCACCGGTGAGCACCGCGTCCAGCACCGGTGGGTCGGCGGCCGGATCGACGTCGCAGGCGCGAATCAGCCGATTGATCATGCCGGGAAGGCCGAACCGCTGTCCGTCCTCGGGAGAGAAGATGGTCACACCGGATTCGGCCAGACGCGCGATCTCCTCGGCGACGATCACGCCACCGCCGCCGCCGAATATCCGGACCCGTTCCGCTCCGGCCTTTTTCAGTGCGTCGGCCAGATATTCGAAGTATTCGACGTGCCCGCCCTGGTAGGAGCTGACCGCGACACCCTGCACGTCTTCGGTGAGCACCGCATCGACCACTTCGCTGACCGCGCGATTGTGGCCGAGGTGAATCACCTCCGCGCCTTGGTTCTGCAGGATGCGGCGCATGATGTTGATCGCCGCGTCGTGCCCGTCGAACAGAGCGGCGGAGGTGACGAAGCGAACGGGGTGGATAGGCGTGTAGAGCGCGCTGCGGTCGGCCACTGGATTCCTCCGGCGAGTTCAATGCCGCCCGATACTAGGACGTCAAAGTAATTCTACGGTGATGGCAATCACATCGCCAGATGAGGTGGCTCCCCTGGGCTTCGTGAACACCCAGCGCCGCAGGCGCTGGCAAACCAACACAGCGTGCGGCTTCCCGCGGCCGTGAATACACAGCGCCGTGAACGCTGCCATCAACGTCGCATACTGGGCGAGTGGTGAGCGACGACAGGGCGGGGGCCGCGGTAGGGCGGCTGGTTGCGGACGGTGTGCTGTCTCAGGAACAGGCCGACGCCGTGCTCGCGGCGCTTGCTGTCGAACGCGCGTCGGTGCTGACACGTGGGAAGGTGCTCGCCGAGATCGCCGCTTATCTCGGGGCCGGTCTGCTGTTCGGCGGGATCTTCCTGGTGCTGGCCTCGTCATGGGAGGACCTCGGCCGGCCGGTCAGGGTGGGGGTGCTCGCCGTCGTCGCGGCCGGTCTCCTGTTCGGCGGAATCCTGCTCGCGGGTGCGTTGTTCACCCGCCCGAGCGTGCACAGCCCGCGCGCCAGGCTTGCGACGGTGCTGTTCGCCCTTGCTTCCGTCGCACTCGCCGCGGCCGTCGGCACCGCGTTCGAGGACGGAAGTATCGATGCCGCTTGGGTTTTCGCTTGCACGGCGGGGGCGGTGGTTGCGGTGCTCGGCTACCTCGCGCTGCCTTCGGTGCTCGGCATGCTCGTCTGCGCCTGCTTCGTGCCTGCGGCCGTCGCGGGGATGCTCACCGATGTATTCGACCTCGACGACGTGTGGGGCAGCGTAGCCGTGCTGCTGCTCGGTGGGGCGTGGTTCGCGCTGACCGGAATCGGCGCTCTGTTCGAAAAATGGGCCGGATACCTGATCGCGATCGTCACCTCTGTCGCGGCTGCGCAGAGCATCGACGTCGAGGGTCGGATTTGGGCCTATGGGCTCACGGCGCTGGTCGCGCTCGTCTGCTTCGCGTTGTATGCGACCGAGCGGTCGGCGGTGCTCGTCATCGGTGGTGGGGTGTCGATCGCCTTGGCCGCGGGTGAGGCGGTCTCCGAATGGACGGACGACGCGCTCGGCGCGGCGGCCGTGGTCGTGGCGATCGGCGCGATCACGCTCGCCATCGGCGCGTTCCAGCTCACTCGATCGCAAAAAAAGCCCAGCTAGGCGGCTTCCTCGCCTGCGCTCGGCCCGGCGCATAAGCGGCTGCCTCGAGCCTGCGCTCGGCCCGGCGCATAAGCGGCTGCCTCGAGCGTGTGCTCGGCCCGGCGCGGGCGGGCGGCCTTCGTCCGGCTGCGTCCATCAAGCGCCTGTCGCGTGGTGCGCGGCGGGGGTCTTCTCCGCCGTGCCGCAGCCGTGTCCCCCTCGTAGACGGTCCGATGCGTGGGATGGATCACATCGCGGTGAACAACCTGTTAATGCTTGGACATCCAACTATAGGATGACCGTATACCGCATGGCGGTGTCCCGATCCGCTACAGAACAGGACTGGCATGGTTCGCGAGCTCACTCATTTCATCGGCGGACAGCATGTGCCGGGCACGTCCGGCAACTTCGGCGACGTCTTCGACCCCAACCTCGGTCAGGTGCAGGCGCGGGTGCCGCTGGCGAGCAAGTCCGAGGTGGAGGCGGTCATCGCCAACGCAGAGGCGGCGCAGCCGGAGTGGGCCGCGTTCAACCCGCAGAAGCGGGCGCGCGTGCTGATGAAGTTCCTGACTCTGGTGCAGAACGAAATGGATTCGCTCGCGGCTCTGCTGTCCTCCGAGCACGGCAAGACCATCGCCGACGCCAAGGGCGACATCCAACGCGGTCTCGAGGTCGTCGAATTCGCCACCGGCATCCCGCACCTGCTCAAGGGCGAGTACACGGAGGGGGCGGGCACCGGCATCGACGTCTACTCGATGCGTCAGCCGCTCGGTGTCGTCGCGGGCATCACCCCGTTCAACTTTCCGGCCATGATCCCGCTGTGGAAGGCCGGTCCCGCGCTGGCCACCGGCAACGCATTCGTGCTCAAGCCGTCCGAGCGTGACCCCTCGGTGCCACTGCGGCTGGCCGAGTTGTTCCTCGAGGCCGGTCTGCCCGCCGGTGTGTTCAACGTCGTCAACGGGGGCAAGGAAGCCGTCGACACGCTGCTGCACGATCCGCGGATCAAAGCCGTCGGCTTCGTCGGCTCCACCCCGATCGCGCAGTACATCTACGAGATGGCGACCGCGAACGGCAAGCGCGCCCAGTGCTTCGGCGGCGCGAAGAACCACGCGATTGTGATGCCGGACGCCGACCTCGACGACGTCGCCGATCAGCTGATCGGCGCAGGCTACGGTTCCGCGGGCGAGCGCTGCATGGCCATCTCGGTGGCCGTCCCGGTCGGCGAGGAGACCGCGGACCGCCTGGTGGCCAAGCTGACCGAGCGGGTGCACAAGCTGAACGTCGGTCGTTCCGACGACCCCGGCGCCGACTACGGTCCGCTGGTCGGCAAGGACGGCGTGCACCGGGTGAACAATTACGTCCAGGTCGGCCTCGATGAGGGGGCCGAGCTGGTGGTGGACGGACGCGGACTGGTGGTGCAGGGCGCCGAAGACGGCTACTTCGTCGGCGCGACGCTGTTCGACAAGGTCACCCCGGCGATGCGGATATACCGTGAGGAGATCTTCGGTCCGGTGCTCACCGTGGTCCGCGCCAAGGACTACGAGGAGGGACTACGCCTCGCCAACGAGCACGAGTACGGCAACGGTGTCGCGATCTTCACCAGGGACGGCGACACCGCCCGTGATTTCGCCGCGCGCGTGCAGGTCGGCATGGTCGGCATCAACGTCCCGATTCCGGTTCCGATCGCGTACTACACCTTCGGCGGCTGGAAGCGGTCCGGCTTCGGCGACCTGAACCAGCACGGACCGGACTCGATCCGCTTCTACACCAAGACCAAGACGGTGACCCAGCGTTGGCCCGCAAGCGTGCGGCGAGCCGTACCGGTAGAGCGCTTTGCAGGCTCCGTGCCCAACGCCTTTGTCATACCGACGATGGACTGACGAATGTTCCTACTAGACGCCGACGAGAAGGCGATCCGCGACACCGCGCGCGGATTCGCCGACGAGTTCCTCGCCCCGAACGCGCTGGAATGGGACGAGCGGAAGCACTTCCCGGTCGACGTGCTGCGCAAGGCAGGTCCGCTCGGCCTCGGCGGCATCTACGTGCGTGAGGACGTGGGCGGCTCGGGTCTGCGCAGGCTCGACGCCGTGCGGATCTTCGAGCAGCTGGCTACCGGCTGCCCGGCCATCGCCGCCTACATCTCCATCCACAACATGGCGGCGTGGATGATCGACGGCTACGGCGACGACGAACAGCGCAACCGCTGGCTACCGCGGCTGACCACGATGGAACTGCTGGCCAGCTACGCGCTCACCGAGCCTGGCGTCGGCTCGGACGCGGCGGCCTTGAGCACCAAGGCCGTCCGCGACGGCGACGACTACATCTTCAATGGCGCCAAGCAGTTCATCTCCGGCGCGGGCGCCACCGACGTCTACGTCGTCATGGCGCGCACCGGGGATGCGGGGGCGCGGGGGATCTCGGCGTTCATCGTGCCCGCCGACACACCGGGCGTCTCCTTCGGCGCCAACGAGAAGAAGATGGGGTGGAACGCCCAACCGACCCGCCAGGTGATCTTCACCGACGCCAGGATTCCGGCGGCGAACCTGCTCGGCGCGGAGGGCGACGGCTTCCACATCGCGATGAACGGGCTCAACGGCGGTCGGCTCAACATCGCCGCCTGTTCGGTCGGCGGCGCCCAGGCGGCGCTGGACAAAACGGTGCCGTATCTGGCCGAGCGGCACGCGTTCGGGATGCCGCTGCTGAAGAATCAAGCGCTGCAATTCGAACTCGCCGATATGCGTACCGAATTGGAGGCCGCTCGGACGTTGCTGTGGCGGGCCGCGTGGGCGCTGGACGCCGACGAGCCGGACAAGGTCGAGCTGTGCGCCATGGCGAAGCGATTCGCCACCGACGCCGGTTTCGAGGTGGCCAACAAGGCACTTCAGCTGCACGGCGGCTACGGCTACCTGGCCGAGTACGGCCTGGAGAAGATCGTCCGGGATCTGCGGGTGCACCAGATCCTCGAGGGCACCAACGAAATCATGCGGGTGGTTGTCGCCCGCTCGGTGGTAGGAGCGGCATGAGCGAGCGAACAATGGGCGCAGCCGAGCATCGCTCGGTCATGAGTGGTCAGGCCCGGAGGTGGCAGCGCAGCGTGACCACGGAGGACTCCGCTCACGCCGGAAAGGGAACAGCATGACCGAACCGGAAGTTCTGATCGAGCGACGCGACGGGCTCGGCCTCATCACGCTGAACCGGCCGAAGGTCATCAATGCATTGAATCATTCCATGGCCCTTGCCATTACGGACGCGCTGCGGGCTTGGGCGGACGACAGCGCGGTACGCACCGTAGTCGTCACCGGTGCGGGCGAACGCGGTCTGTGCGCGGGCGGCGACATCGTCGCCATTCACCGCGACGCGAAAAGCGGTGCCACCACCGCTGATTCGGCGACCGGTCGGTTCTGGCGCGACGAATACGTACTCAACGCGCTGATCGGCCGCTACCCGAAGCCTTACGTGGTGGTGATGGACGGCATCGTGATGGGCGGCGGCGTCGGCCTCTCCGGGCACGGCAGTCACCGCATCGTCACCGAGCGATCCAAGATCGGCATGCCGGAGGTGGGCATCGGCTTCGTGCCGGACGTCGGCGGCACCTATCTGCTCGCTCGTACCCCAGGCGAGATCGGCACGCACGTCGCGCTGACCACCGCACGGATGACCGCGGGTGATGCGATCGCGGCGGGCTTCGCCGACTATTTCGTCGCCTCCGAACATCTCCCCGCCCTGCTGGAGACCCTGCGCACCGAGAGCGCCGATATCGCGATCGCCAAATTCGCCACGGATGCACCGGAGTCCGCGCTGGTAGCGAGGTCGGATTGGATCGAAGCCTGCTACCGCACCGACACGGTCGAGGAAATCGTCGCGCGCCTGCAAGGGCATGAAGCACCCGAGGCGCAGGCGGCGGCCGCCGAGATGCTGTCGAAATCGCCGGTCGCGCTGAAGGTCACGCTGAGGTCGCTGCGGGCGGCGCGGACCGCGCCGAGCCTGGAGGCGGTCCTGAACGAGGAGTACCGCGTGTCCATCGCGTCGCTGTCGTCGCATGATCTGGTCGAGGGCATCCGCGCCCAGGTGATCGACAAGGACCGTAACCCGCGGTGGTCGCCCCCGGCCGTCGCCGAGGTAACAGACGCGCAGGTAGACACATACTTCGCCGAACTGGGCGAGCTGGAACTGGGTCTGGTGACCCCGGAGGTGGCGCAATGAGCGAAAAGATCGGTTTCCTCGGCCTCGGCCACATGGGCGCTCCGATGGCGGCCAACCTGGTGCGGGCCGGCTACGAGGTGCTCGCCTTCGATCCCGTGCCCGCCGCGCGGGACCAGGCCGAGCGGGACGGAGCCACCGTGGTCGGCGCAGCCTCGCAGGCGGCCGACGCCGACATCGTGATCACCATGCTGCCCAACGGCAAACTCGTCCTCGATGTGTACGCCGAGCTGCTCGCGGCCGCGAAGCCGGGCACGCTGTTCATCGACTGCTCCACCATCGACGTGGCCGACGCCAAGTCCGCGGCCGAACTCACCATGGCCGCCGGGCATCGCGCGCTGGACGCCCCGGTGTCCGGCGGTGTCGCGGGCGCCGCGGCGGGAACGCTGACTTTCATGGTCGGCGGTGGCGCCGACGACTTCGCCGACGCGCTGCCGGTGCTCGAGGTGATGGGCGGCAAGGTGGTGCACTGCGGCGGCTCCGGTGTCGGCCAGGCGGCGAAGATCTGCAACAACATGCTGCTGGGCATCTCGATGATCGCACTGTCGGAGTCGCTGGTGCTCGGCGAGAAGCTGGGGCTGAGCCATCAGTCCTTCTTCGACGTGGTCTCCACCGCCTCCGGTCAGAGCTGGGCGCTGACCAGCTACTGTCCGGTTCCCGGTCCGGTGCCGACCAGCCCGGCCAACAACGACTACCGGCCCGGTTTCGCCACCGCGCTGATGACAAAGGACCTCGGTCTGGCAGCGAATGCGTTGCGGGAAAACAGCATCGACGGTCAACTCGGATTGCTCGCCGCCGAGATCTACGCCCGGTTCAACCAGACGGACGCCGGGCGGGACTTCTCGGCTATCGTCACCGATATCCGTAACCGTTCCGACGAAGAGGGTGCCTGAAGATGGACGCATCGCGAGGCGATTCGGTGGGGAGTGGCAGCCGGGTGACGGGAGGACCCGACTTCGAGACGATTCTGCTGGAGCGCAAGGGCCGGGTCGGTTGGATCACGCTGAACCGCCCCAAGGCGCTGAACGCACTGAACGCACAGGTCCTCGACGACGTCATCGCCGCGCTCGACGAGCTGGAGCACGACGACGAGATCGGCGCCATCGTGATCACCGGGTCGGAGCGGGCCTTCGCCGCGGGCGCCGACATCAAGGAGATGCAGCCCAAGTCGTACATGGATATGTTCCTGAACGACTACTTCGCCCGCTGGGACCGTTTGGCGCAGTTCCGCAAGCCCACCATCGCCGCGGTCGCGGGCTACGCGCTCGGCGGCGGCTGTGAGCTGGCCATGATCTGCGACATCCTGCTCGCGGCGGACACCGCGAAGTTCGGGCAGCCGGAGATCAAGCTCGGCGTCATCCCCGGAATCGGCGGCTCACAGCGCCTGACTCGCGCGATCGGCAAGGCCAAGGCGATGGATCTGGTGCTCACCGGGCGCAATATGGACGCCGAGGAGGCGGAGCGCGCCGGGCTTGTCTCGCGTGTCGTGCCCGCAGCCGAGTTGCTCGACACCGCGCTCGAGGTCGCCGAGACGATCTCGTCGATGTCGCTGCCGGTCACGATGATCGCGAAGGAGGCGGTGAACCGCTCCTTCGAGACCACGCTGGCCGAGGGGCTGCGCTTCGAACGCCGGGTCTTCCACTCGCTCTTCGCGATCGAAGACCAGAAGGAAGGCATGAGCGCCTTCGTGGAGAAGCGTCCGGCGAAGTTCACCAACCGCTGAGTCGGATGTGCTGAGCCGTGTCGGCTCATAGTTATCCGAAGGGCGTGGGGGTGGGAGCGATGATTTCGACCGGCGTCGGCGCGCCTTCCTCCGGCCTGGTCGAGCCCTTGTTCGTGGCGAGCAGACCGGCGATGGTGGCGCAGAGGGCGACGGTGACCGCGACCGCCGCGATGAGTTTGCGGCGGTTGACGGTGGCCGGAACCAGCGTGGCGCCGCAGCGGGCCCTGGCCATTCGGACATCGCCGCTCGGTCGTTCGGCGGCCAACAGGACGGCGCCACGCGCCGAGATGTAGTCCGGCTCCGGGTCGTAGATGATCGGGAGATCGACCAGCTCGGCCAGTTCCTCGCGGATGCTGGGGTTTCGGGTGCAGCCGCCGAGTAGCACCATGGCCTCGGGCCGGACCCCGGCCTCCTCGATGATCTGGCGCACGAAGGACGCCGAGTGATGGATGCCCGCCGCGCACAGTTCGGCGAGGTCGCTGCGGGTCAACACAACCCGGCCGCCGGTGCTGGTGTCGATGGCCGTGACCACTCTGGCGCTGCTCAGTTCCTCGCGGTGGTGTCGGCTGGTCGGCTTGTCGGTGAGCACGCCGCCGCGGGCGAGCCGCCAGCGCAGCAGCGCGTCGTAGCCGTCGCCGCCGAGCACCGTGCTCCGCTTGCTGGACAGGATTGTGTCGGTGCGGCAGTGGGCGTGGGTGATGGTCAGCCCGGAGCTGCCCAGGTCGTACAGGATCACCGAACCGCTGTCCGGGAGTTGCCCGGTGAAGCGGAGATAGCGCAGCTGGGCGAGCGGTTCGTCGACGATGGTGACCCGCCTGCCGTCGGCGCCCGCCCGGATCGTGTCGGCATGCAGCGGACAACGGCAGGTCACGGCCATTACGGAGATCAACTCGTCGCGCCGGTCGGCGGCGCCGTTCATCTGGCGGATTGCCTCGAAGACCGGCTCATCGACGCCGCCGCCCGCGCGTCGAGGAACCTGACAGTGATCGATCGGGGGTAGATGGGGCTGATCGGAATGCGTCAGCACCGCGCGAGCGCCACCAGCGCCCGCCGATACCCCCAAGACCAGCACCATGAATTACATGGTGGACCCTTTCGCTCTCGATGCCAAGACGGCGTGCCCGGCAATTCGCTAGTTGGATGCCCGGCCGTCACTTCTCGGTCGCACCATCGCAGTACGCGGCCTCGCCTTCGTTCGGCCCGGCGCGGGGCTACGGACAGACTTCGTCCGGCTGCGCTGAAAGTGCGCTGCCTCGGTCGACGTTCGGCCCGGCGCGAGGCTACGGACGGGCTTCGTCCGGCCACGCCCACTATGCGACCGACCGGTATGGCGTCTCATTCCGCGCCGGTTGCCGACCAGCGCGCTGTCCCTTCGCCGGTGTCGAAATCGCCCGCAGCGTGGCGGAATTCCGCTAACAGTTGCAGCAGGGTGTGTAGCCGATTCGGCGGGAGCCCGGGTACCGCGAAGACCCTGGTGTTGAGATCCTCGGTTGCCTTCGCCACCAATTCCCTTCCGGCATCGGTGATCTCGATCAAGGTCGCGCGCCGGTCGCTGGGGTGTGGCACCCGCTCGACGAGCTTCGCGGCCTCCAGGCGGTCGACGGTGTTGGTCACGCTGGTCGGGTGCACCTGCAATCGTGCGCTGGCCTTTGCCATCGGCAGTGTGCCGGTCTTGCTGAAGGCGAGCAGCATGAGCAGCTCGTAGCGGGAGAAGGTCAGGCCGGTCGGTTTCAGTGCCTCGTCGACCCGCGCCATGACAATTTGCTGAGCCCGTACGAGGGATGTCACCGCGGCCATGCCATCGGCGACGTCCCCCCAGCCGTGGCCGACCCACTGACGGTGGGCCTCCTCGATCGGGTCGAGTGGAAGCGGGCGTGGCCGAGACATGTTTCGATCATTCCATGCGAGCGCGCACCGGTCAGGGACATCCAGTGTGGCTTCGGATCACCGTGAGCACAACGCTATGCGGCGCCGGTCGCAGCGGACATTATCTATGTCGAGGCGGGCGTGGCTGAGTGGTTGAGGCAACGGTCTGCAAAGCCGTTTACGCGGGTTCGATTCCCGCCGCTCGCTCAAATGGTGTCGGGGAAGGCGGGGCTGGCCAGGCGGCTGCCTCGCCTTCGCTCGGCCCGGCGCGGGGCTATGGGCGGACTTCGTCCGGCTGCGCTGAAAGTGCGGCTGCCTCAGCCTTCGCTCGGCCCGGCGCGGGGCTATGGGCGGACTTCGTCCGGCTGCGCTGAAAGTGCGGCTGCCTCGCCTTCGCTCGGCCCGGCGCGGGGCTATGGGCGGACTTCGTCCGGCTGCGCCCTTATTGCGGCGGCGCTCGGTTCGGTGTACGCCACCGCCGACCCGAGCACCTCGAGACGCACCCGCTGTCCCACGGTGGGCGCGGCAACGCTCGCCCGGCGCACCCGCACCGGGTCGGCATGGCCGTCCAGATCGATCGTCAGCATCACGTCGGCGCCGCGGAACTCGACGTCGCGAACTATGCCGCCGTCCGGCTCGCCATCCGAGAGCGCATGTGCGACAAGCTGTTCCGGCCGCATCATGATGGTCGCCTGCCCGGCGGGGGCGGATTCCTGCACCGGGATCCGTCCGAGCACGCACTTGGCTATGTTGGCCTCGACCACTCCGTCGAGCAGCACGCAGTCGCCGAGGAAGCGGGCGGTGAACAGGTCTTTCGGCGCGGCGTAGACCTCCTCCGGCGCGCCGACCTGGGTGAATCGTCCCTCGCGCATCACGGCGACTTGCTGGGCGAAACTCAGCGCTTCCTCCTGGTCGTGGGTCACCAGGATGCTGGTCATCCCTGCCGCGCGCAGCGTGTCGGCCACGGTCTGCCGGGTCGCCGCGCGCAGGCCCGCGTCGAGCGCGCTGAACGGCTCGTCCAGCAGCATCACGTCTGGCTTGCGGGCCAGCGCGCGGGCCAGGGCGACACGCTGCTGCTGGCCGCCGGAGAGCTGGTGTGGCCGCCGGTCGGCGTAGGACGGGTCGAGCGACACCATCTCCAGCAGTTCGTGCACCCGATGGTGGCCGCGGCGACGCAGGCCGCGCAGGCCATAGGCGATGTTCTGACCGACGGTCAGATGCGGGAACAGTGCACCGTCCTGTGCGACGTAGCCGATGTTGCGCCGCTGCGGCGGCACCGAGAAATGTTCGCCGACAACGATTTCCGATCCAATCGAGACCGAACCCGCATCCGGGGACTCGAATCCGGCGATGACCCGCAGCAGCGTGGTCTTGCCGCAGCCGGACGAGCCGACCACGGCGGTCGCGCTGCGGTCGGGCACATCGAGGGTGATCCCGCCGAGTACCCGGGTGTGGCCGAACGTCTTCGACACATCGGCGACGACAAGCCGACTCATATCCCAGCCGCCTTCCGGGAGTGGGTGAACAGCAGATACGTCACCGGTACCGCGGCGACGATCATGATCAGGGCGTACGGCGCGGCGGCCGCGTAGTCCAATTCGCCCGACAGCGCCCAGAACCGCATCGCCAGCGTGCGAGTTCCGTTGGGCGCGAGCAGCAGTGTGGCGGTCAACTCGGTCGCCACGGCGACGAACACCAGCGCGGCCGCGGCGGCCGCGGCGGGCGCGGTGAGTCGCAGGGTGACCAGAAAGAAGGTGGCGGGTCCCGACTTACCCAGCGCGCGGGATGCCTCCTCCAGGCCCACCGGCACCTGGGCGAGCCCGGCCCGCACGCCGACCAGTGCCCGAGGCAGGAATAGCAGCACATAAGCCGCGATTACCATGCTCACCGTCTGGTAGAGCGGCGGTGCCCAGCGGATGGTCACCGTCACCATGGCCAGCGCGATCACGATGCCGGGCAGCGAACTGGTGATGTAGTTGGCGCCCTCGATGATCCGCGCGAACGCCGAGGTGGAGCGAACCGCGATCCAGGCGACCGGGAACGCACACAGCGTGGTGAGCAGCGCGGCGGTCAGCGCGAGCCCGACCGTCTGCGCCAGCGACATGCCGATCTCGGTGAAATCCCAGACCGCCGCGCCGCCGATGCGCAACCAGCGTCCGATGGTCCACAGTGGGACGCCGAGCGCGGCAGCCGTCACCGCGACGAGCCCGGCAAGGACAGGTATCGCGCCGATTCCCAACTGGATCCGGGTCGCGGCGCGCGGCGCCCCGCCGCCGATGCGCGCATAGTGGGCCCGGCCGCGCAGTGTGGCCTCGGCCGCCAGGAGCGCCAGACAGCACAGCACGAGAACTCCGGCGAGCATGCTGCCCGCCGCACCGGCGAAGCTGGACTGATACTGCTCGAAGATGGCCGTGGTGAAGGTGTCGAACCGGACCATCACGAAGGCGCCGTACTCGGCGAGCAGATGCAGCGCGATCAGCAGGCCGCCGCCGAGAATGGCCAATCGCAACTGCGGCAGCACGATTCGCGCGAACACCGCCACCGGACCGGAGCCCAGCGCCCGCGCCGACTCTTCCACCGCGGGATCCGGGCGGCGCAGCGTGGCCGCCGCGGGTAGGTACACCAGGGGGAAATAGGACATCGTGGCGATCACCACGCCGGCCCAGAGGCCGTGCATGGTGGGGAAGGCGCTGACCCAGGCGTAGCTGTTGACAAACGCGGGTACCGCGAGCGGCGCCGCGAAAACCGGCCCCCACCAGGATTTCCCGGGAACGTCGGTGCGTTCGACCACCCAGGCCAGCCCGACACCGAGCACCACGCAGATCGGTACGGTGCACACCACCAGGCCGACCGTATTGCGCAGCAGCTCACCGACTCTCGGGCGGAACACCAGCTCGGCAGTCTGATCGAGGCCGGTGGAGAAGACCGTCGACACGATATAGCCCAGCGGCACGAACGTCGCCGCAACCAGCAGCAGGGCGACGATCGTGACCAAGGGCCCCGGCCTGCCGATCCGGGGCGCAGCGACAACGGTCCGGAGTGCCACGATTACAGCAGACCGGCCTCGGTCATCAGCGCCGTGACCTTCTTGGCGTCGAGCTCGGACGGGTCGACCGCCGGCGCCTTCAGGTCGGCCAGTGGAGGAAGCGCCGGGTTGGCGGCGACATCGCTCGCGACCGGGTATTCCATCGAGGTGCCGTCGCGCAGCACCTCCTGCCCGGCCTTGCCGGTGATGAACGCCAGGAACTTCTGCGCCGTCTCCTGCTTCTTGCTCGACTTCAGCACGCCGCCGCCGGAGATGCTGACGAACGCGCCGGGGTCCTGGTTCTTGAAGTAGTGCAGCGCGGTGTCCGCGCTGCTCTCCTTGGTGTTGGCCTGATCGCGGTACCAGTAGTAGTGGTAGATGACGCCGCCGTCCGGGCTGGCGGAGTTGACCGCCTTCATAGTGGCCACGTTGTTCGGGAAGGCGGCCGCGTTCTCCTTCATACCCTTCAGCCACGCACGGGTGACGTCCTCGCCCTTCAGCGCGAGCAATCCCGCCACGATGGCCTGGAAGTCGGCGCCGGACACACCCGCACCCCAGCGGCCCTTCCACTGCGGCTGGGCCAGGTCGAGCAGCGAGGCGGGCAGCTGGTCGGCCGGGACCTTGTTCTTGTTGTAGACGAAAACCGTTGAGCGTGCCGCGATGCCGGTCCACTTGCCGGTGGAGGGGCGGTACTGCGCGGGCACCTGATCCAAGGTCTGCTTGTCCAGGTCGGCGAACAGCCCCGCGTTCTCCACCAGGGCCATGGCGGGGGAGTTCTCGGTGAGGAAGACGTCGGCTGGCGACGCCGCGCCCTCGGCGACGAGCTGGTTGCCCAATGCCGTGTCACCGCCTTGACGCAACGTCACCTTGATACCGGTCTGCTCGGTGAACGCGTCCGCCCACTCTTTGGTGAGCGATTCGTGCTGCGCGTTGTAGACCGTGATCTCGTTCGCGTCGTCCGAGGAATTCGAGCAGGCCGACAAGCTGAGCGCCGCCACCGCGACCGTCAGTCCCGCGGCGAGCGATTTCCATCTGACCGGCTTCATCCTGATCCTTCCGACGCGCCGACATCCCTGTGCATATGTTGAGGCTTACCTAAGCAACATACCGCGTCCGACGTGCTCGAATGGTCTCGGTCCCGCGGCGAGGCCCCCGGAGTTCTCCGGGTTGTCAGCTGAGGCCCGAGAAGTCGCGCAGCACGATGTGATTGCCGCGCACCGCGAGGTAATCCGGCCGTCGCAGCCCCCATGTGTCGATCGCGTGCACCGTGCGGGTGTCGCGCTCGGACGCTTCCGCAGTGAGGTCGCC